>JBQCJG010000100.1:0-18566 GCA_051952955.1 Lysobacteraceae bacterium
GCGCTGGCGCAGGCGCGCGCACGCGCCGCGGTGGTGCGCGAGCAGCGCGCCCGCGTGTTCGACGCGCTGTCGACGCTGCCCGGCGTGCGCCGGGTGTATCCCAGCGCCGGCAACTTCCTGCTCGCGCGGTTCGACGATGCCGAAGGCGTGTACCGCCGCCTGCTCGCCGCCGGCGTGGTGGTGCGCGACATGCGCGCGACGCCCGGCCTCGGCGATGCGCTGCGGATCACGATCGGCTCGCCGGACGAGAACGAGGCCTTGTTCGCCGCGCTGCACGCGGTGGAGGCCGCGGCGTGAGCGCGAAGCGACCGATCCTGTTCGTCGATCGCGACGGCACGCTGATCCGCGAGCCGGCCGATTTCCAGATCGACCGCTTCGAGAAGCTCGCCTTCGTCGACGGCGTGATTCCGGCGATGCTGAAACTGCGCGACGCCGGCTACGCCTTCGTGATGGTGACCAACCAGGACGGCCTCGGCACCGACGCCTTCCCGCAGGCCGATTTCGACGGCCCGCACGCGCTGATGGTGCAGGTGTTCGAAAGCCAGGGCATCGTCTTCCGCGACACCCTGATCGATCGCAGCTTCCCGCACGAGAACGCGCCGACGCGCAAGCCGCGGCTCGGGCTGGTGCAGCCGCTGCTGCGCGACCACGGCATCGACTGGGCGCGCTCGGCGATGGTCGGCGACCGCGAGACCGACATCGAATTCGCCGCTAACCTCGGCATCCGCGGCTTCAAGCTGAAGTCGCCGCAGTTCGGCGACGGCGTCGACTGGGCGGAGATCGCGCATGTGCTCGCCGACGTGCCGCGTACCGCGCAGGTCGTGCGCCGCACCAAGGAAACGAAGATCGAGGTCGAGGTGGATCTCGACCGCGAGGCCGACCCGGACGTGAAGACCGGGCTCGGTTTCTACGACCACATGCTCGAGCAGCTCGGCAAGCATGGCGGCTTCGCGCTGCGGCTGCATTGCGAGGGCGACCTGCACATCGACGAGCACCACACCGTCGAGGACTGCGCGCTCGCGCTCGGCCAGGCGCTGCGCGAGGCGCTGGGGGACAAGCGCGGCATCGCGCGCTACGGCTTCACGCTGCCGATGGACGAGGCGCTGGCGACCGCCGCGCTCGACTGGTCGGGGCGCCCGTACTGCGTGTTCGAGGGCACGTTCGAACGCGAGATGGTCGGCGGTCTCGCCACCGAACTCGTGCCGCACGTGTTCCGCTCGCTGTGCGAGACCGCGGGGCTCAACCTGCACCTGAGCGTGCGCGGCGACAACGATCACCACAAGATCGAGGCCTGTTTCAAGGCGGTCGCGCGCGCGCTGCGGCAGTCGTTCCGCCGCGAAGGCGATGCGCTGCCGAGCACGAAGGGGGCGCTGTGAGCGCACGCCCGAACGGCGGCGACCTGGCGTTGATCGACGCCGGCGGCGCCAACCTCGGTTCGGTCATGTACGCGCTGCGCCGCATCGGCGCCGCGCCGCGGCTGGTGCGCGATGCCGACGAACTCGGTGATCCCGAACGCATCATCCTGCCCGGCGTCGGCGCGGCGGCACCGTCGATGGCGCTGCTGCGCGCGCGCGGGCTCGACGCCGCGCTGCGCGCGAGCGAGGCGCCGCTGCTCGGCGTCTGCGTCGGCCTGCAGCTGCTGTTCGAAGGCTCGGAAGAAGGCGGCGTCGACTGCCTGGGCCTGCTGCCCGGCCGCGTGCGCCAGCTCGCCGGCGGTCCCGGGCTGCGCATCCCGCACATGGGCTGGAACACGCTGCGGTTCCGCGTGCCGGCGTCGCCGCTGCTCGCGGGCATCGACGACGGCGCCCACGCCTACTTCGTGCACAGCTTCGCCGTGCCGGCCGGCGAGGCCGGCGACGTCGTGCTCGCCGACACCGACCACGGCGCGCGCTTCGCCGCGGTGGTCGGGCAGGGCCGCCGCTTCGGCGCGCAGTTCCATCCCGAGCGCTCGTCGGCCACCGGCCTGCGCCTGCTCGACAATTTCCTGAAGCTTCCGGCCTGACGTTGATCGCATGACCTCCGCCGATTTCACCGCCTATCCCGCGATCGACGTGCGCGACGGCCACGTCGTGCGCCTGCTGCAGGGCGACTACGACCGCGAGACGCGCTACGCCGACGATCCGTTCGCGGTCGCGATGCGCTACGCCGACGCGGGTGCGCAGTGGCTGCATCTGGTCGATCTCGACGCCGCGCGCGCCGGCGGCTACACGCTCGCGCCGCTGCTGCGCCGGATCGCCGACGACGGCCGCCTGCGCGTGCAGACCGGCGGCGGCGTGCGCGACGAGGCTGCGGTCGCGGCGATGCTCGATGCCGGCGCTGCGCGCGTGGTGATCGGCTCGCTCGCGGTGCGCGAGCCGGAACGCGTCGTCGCCTGGCTCGCGCGCTTCGGCGCCGAGCGGCTGACGATCGCGCTCGACACGCGTCGCGACGACGGCGGCACCTGGCGCTTGCCGGTGCACGGCTGGACCGAGCATGCGGCCCGCGATCTGGATGCGTGCCTCGATCTCTACCGCGATGCCGGCGCGCGCCACCTGCTGTGCACCGACATCGCCCGCGATGGCATGCTGCAGGGGCCGAACCTCGACCTGTACCGCGCGATCCACGCCCGCGGCGACGGCTTCGCGCTGCAGGCCAGCGGCGGCGTGCGCGACGTGGTCGACGTGGCCGCGGCCCGCGACGTCGGCTGCGCCGGCGCGGTGCTCGGCAAGGCGCTGCTGGAAGGCCGGATGACGGTCGCGCAGGCGCTCGCATGCTGAGCCGCCGCATCGTGCCCTGCCTCGACGTGCGCGACGGCCGCGTGGTCAAGGGCGTGCGCGTCCGCGACCACGTCGACATGGGCGACATCGTCGAGCTCGCCTGCCGCTACCGCGACGCCGGCGCCGACGAACTCGTGTTCTACGACATCTCCGCCAGCCCCGACGGCCGCTCGGTCGACGTCGGCTGGGTCGAGCGCGTGTCGTCGGTGATCGACATCCCGTTCTGCGTCGCCGGCGGCATCCGCACGCTGGAGACCGCGACCCGCGTGCTGTTCGCCGGCGCCGACAAGGTGTCGATCAACACGCCCGCGCTGGAGCGACCGGAGCTCATCACCGAGATCGCCGAGGCTTACGGCCGCCAGTGCGTGGTGGTCGGCATCGATTCGATCCGCGAGCCCGACGGCGTCTGGCGCGTGCGCACGCACACCGGCGATCCCGACCGCGCACGCGCGCCGGGCCGCGCCACGCTCGACTGGGTGCGCGAGGCGCAGGCCCGCGGCGCCGGCGAGATCGTGCTGAACTGCATGGACAGCGACGGCGTGCGCCGCGGCTACGACATCGCGCAGCTGCAGGCGGTGCGCGTGCTCTGCGACGTGCCGCTGGTGGCGTCCGGCGGCGCGGGCACGGTCGACCACTTCATCGACGCCTTCCGCGAGGCCGACGTCGACGCCGCGCTCGCCGCCAGCGTGTTCCATTCCGGCGCCATCGCCATTCCCGACCTGAAACGCGCGCTGCGCGCCGCGGGCATCGAGGTGCGTCCATGACCGAATCGTCTTCCTCCGCCGCGCCGCTCGACGCCATCGCACTCGACGTCGACGCGCTCGCCTGGGACAAGCAGGACGGCCTGCTGCCTGCGGTCGTGCAGGACGCGGAGACGTACCGCGTGCTGATGCTCGGCTACATGGATCGCGCGGCGCTGGCGAAGACGCTGGAAACGCGACAGGTCACGTTCTTCAGCCGCAGCAAGGGCCGGCTGTGGACCAAGGGCGAGAGCAGCGGCCATGGGCTGTCGCTGGTGTCGATCGAGACCGACTGCGACGCCGACACGCTGCTGGTGCAGGCGCGGCCGCAGGGCCCGACCTGTCACCTCGGCACGACCAGCTGCTTCCCGAACGCACCGGGCGACGTGCTCGGCGAACTCGACGCGCTGATCCGCCGCCGCGAGGCCGAACGGCCCGCGGGCAGCTACACCACGAAGCTGTTCGAGAGCGGCCTCAAGCGCATGGCGCAGAAGGTGGGCGAGGAGGGCGTGGAGACCGCGCTCGGTGCGCTGGCCGACGACGACGAGGGCTTCCTCGGCGAGGCCGGCGACCTGCTGTACCACCTGATCGTGCTGCTGCGCGCCCGCGGCTTCTCGCTGGAAGACGCCAAGCGCGTGCTGAAGACGCGGCGCGGCTGAGGGTGTCTCGCAAAGCGGTCTGGCTCGCCTGCGGTCGTCGACCCGGGCCGCTGCGCTGCCTGCCCGGTAGAGCGGCCTTCAGGCCGCTGCTCTTCATGCACCTGCCCGGTCGAATGGCCTGATCGGCCTGCGGCCGTCGACTACCAAGACGTTCATCCTGATCTTCAACAAGGCAGCGGCCTGGTGGTCAACAGCCGCAGGCTGGTCAGGCCGCTCTACGGGCGGTGGCGAGCAGTTGCCCCGCACGCCCGCATGGGCCATCGGTCATGCGGCGGCGCGCGCATCGCGCTGCTAGATTTGCGCGCGACGGCCGCCGTCCCGGCGGCATGCCACCAGGAGTTCCACGTGTTCAAGAAGCTTGCCGCGGAAGCGCTCGGCATCAGCGACATCGGCGTCATCGTGTCCCCGGCCGACTACGACAAGGTCGATGCCGACGATTACCTGTTCCACGAGGACGGCGAACGCATCTTCTTCCTGATCAAGTCGAAGAAGGACGAATACTGCTTCACCAACCTCGCCCTGATCCATGTCGACGGCGATTCGGCGGTGTCGAGCAAGCGCATGATCAAGCGCTATGAATACGTGACCCAGCGCGTGGGCTACGTCGCCATCGAGACCGCCGGCACCATCGACATGGACGTGGAGCTGAAGTTCTCGCTCGGCGATGCCGCCTTCAGCATCGACATCCGCAAGAACTTCATCGAGCAGCTGAAGGACATCTACAAGGCGCTGATCGCGATCGGCCGCCAGCAGGCGCGCGACGCCATCGCCCGCGAGAACGCGATCCGCACGCTCGACGCGATGGGCGGCATGCTCAAGCTCAACAACCTCGGCGGCGAGGCCGGCGTGGTGTCGCACTACAACGCCGTGCTCGACAACCTCAACGCCGCGGTGCTGGACCGCCACACCACGCGCGACTACACCCGCGTGTTCGAGCGCTACATCCATAACCTCACGACCGCCTCGGCGCCGCCGCCGCTGCCGGGCGCCTGACCGGCGGATCGGTGCCGTGAATGCGGAAGGGGCGCCGTTCGGCGCCCCTTCCGTCTCGCCTCGTGGGATCGTGGCGTGCGGTCACGCCGCCGTGATCGACGTCCGCACGCAGTCGCGGCCGTGGGCCTTCGCGGCGTAGAGCGCCTGGTCGGCGACCGACAGCGCGGCATCGGAATCGACGTCCGCGCCGGCGTCGACGGTGTGCACGCCGATGCTCGCCGACACCCGCAGCCGGTGCTCGCCGGTCGGGCAGAGGTCCTCGACCAGCCGTTTGCGCAGCGATTCGGCGACGGCGACCGCGCTGCCGAGATCGTGGCCGGGCAGCACCACCACGAACTCCTCGCCGCCGAAGCGCGCCAGCAGCGAGGTCTCGTGCATGCGCAGCGCCTGGCCGATGCGCTGCGCGGCCCAGCGCAGGCAGTCGTCGCCGGCGAGGTGGCCGTAGCGGTCGTTGATCGACTTGAAGTGGTCGAGGTCGATCATCAGCAGCGACACCGGCTGCCGCTCATCGCGGCCTTGCTGCAGCAGCGTCTGGAAGGTTTCGTGGAAATGCGTGCGGTTGTAGAGGCCGGTCAGGCCGTCGCGGCGACTGGAGTCGCGCAGGCGACGGTGCGCGTCCTCCAGTTGCATCAGCGTGCTGCGCACTTCCTGCGTGCGCTGCGCGACCTTGCGTTCCAGCTTCTGGTTGGCCTCGGCGGCGATGCGCTCGTTCTCGTTGCGCAGCGCGGCGTAGCGGTGGCTCAGCGCGATCGACAGCAGCAGCATCTCCATCGCCGAGCCGATCTGCACGCCGTACTCGGTGAGGATGTTCTTCGGCTGGATGCCGAACGCCAGCGCGGCGATCATCGCGGTGCCGGACAGGAACAGCGCCCAGGCCAGCAGGAACAGCCGCGCCGGCATGTAGCCGCGCCGCACGCCCACGATCGCCGCGGCCACCACCCACAGCACGCCGAGGATGACGATGCGCGTCGCCCACGGCGTGGCGATGCCGTAGGGGATCCACAGCGACGCCAGGCCCAGCGCGAGGCACACCACGATGAAGCCGATGCTGACCCTGTTGCCGCGCGGGAAGCGCGTCGGCATCTCCAGGAAGGCGCGCGCGAACTGCTGCATGCCGATCATCGCGAGGCAGATCGACGCCGGCACCGCGACGTTGGCCAGCCACGGATCGCGCGGCCAGAAGTATTCGAAGCTGTAGCCGTTGAGCGTGAACAGCACCAGCCCGAAGGCGGTGATGTGGAACAGGTACCAGAAGTAGTTGCGATCGCGCAGGGTGATCCACAGTACGAGGTTGTAGACGAACAGCGCGATCAGGATGCCGTAGTACAGGCCCATCACGAACTGGGCGTCGCGCGAGAGCGAGGTGAACGCTTCCGGCGTGTAGAGGTCCAGCGGCACCTGCATCGAGCTTTCGCTCTGCGTGCGCACCAGCAGCTGCACGGTTTCGCCGGGCGGCAGTTCGAGCCGGAAGTTCGGGTGCCGGTACGGGATGCTGCGCGCCGAGAACGGCAGGCGATCGCCGCTGGCCTGGTGCACGACGCGGCCGTCCTGGTAGCGCACGTAGACGTCGACGCGATCGAGCAGCGCGAAGCTCTGCACCAGCATCCAGTACGGCTGGTCGCGGTCGCGGTTGTCGATGACCGCATGGAACCAGAACGCGCCGGGCTGGAAGCCGAACGCGGTCTTGCCTGCGGGCACCGGCCGGAACTTGCCGGCGTCGTTCAGCCGCCACGCATCGTCGGCATCGTCGACCGCGCTGATATCGTGGTAGTAGCCGAGGTACGGCGTGAGCGAGAGCGCCGGCGTCTCCCGGTCGAGCACCGCCGGCGGCGGTGCGCGTTCCGCGGCGGCCGCCGCCAGCCCGGACAGCGTCAGCAGGACGAGGCCCAGCAGGACCGGCGCCGCGGTGGTGCGGCGCCAGACGCGTCGGAACGGCATCCTCTTCCCCCAGCGACGGATCAGGCGCGATCTTATCAGGCACGATCCTGCTGCGCGGCGCCGGCCCGGGCGCGGCGTCTGCGGCATAATCCTGTACCGGTCCGGACAGGAATGAGGCGGAAATGCGAGCGCCAACATGGTGTGCGTGGTCGTGGTGCGTCGCCGCCGCGCTGTGTCCATCGCCGCGCGTCGCCGCGGAACCGTTTTCCGGCGCGCTTTCTACGGGCCGCACCGTCGAAGGCGTGACCTGGGACGATCGCGACGGTGACGGACGCCGCGATCGCGACGAACCGGGCGTGCCCGATGTCGCGATCTCGAACGGCCGCGACCTCGTCGTCACCGATGCCGACGGCCGGTATCGCATCGCCGTCGCGCCGGGGCAGACCGTGTTCGTCGTCAAGCCCGCGGGCTGGCGTCTGCCCGGCGACGATCCGGCGCGGCCCCACGTCTGGCGCAACGCACCGCAGCGCGGGCCCGCGCCGACGTACGGCGGGCTCGGCGGCGCGCCGCTGCCGTCGCGCTTCGACATCGGCCTGCGTCGCGCCGCAGTCGCCGCCGGTCCGCTGTCGGTGCGCGTGTTCGCGGACACGCAGCCGAAGTCGCGCGTCGACGTCGACTACTACGGCCGCGACATCGTCGACAGCGTGCGCGGCGAATCCGGCGCGGGCCAGCCGCCGCCGGCGCAGCTGGGCGCGACCCTCGGCGACATCGTCAACGACGACCTGTCGCTGTATCCGGCGATGAACGCGCAGACGCGGCGCATCGGCGTGCCGTGGCTGCACGTGCCGGGCAACCACGACCTCGATTTCGACGTCGGCCGCG
This sequence comes from Lysobacteraceae bacterium, assembly GCA_051952955.1. GTDB lineage: Bacteria > Pseudomonadota > Gammaproteobacteria > Xanthomonadales > Xanthomonadaceae > Lysobacter_I. The sequence continues at coordinate 7,909 of JBQCJG010000100.1, forward strand.
ACGAGGATTCGCTGCTCACGTGGCGGCGCACGTTCGGCCCCGACACCTTCGCCTGGGAAGAACCGCAGGCGACGTTCATCGGCCTCGACGACGTGGTCTACCGCCCCGGCCCGCCGCGCGGCTACATCGGCGGCTTCCGCGAGGACCAGTTCGCGTTCCTGCAGGCCTACCTGCCGCGGGTGCCGAAGGAGCGGCTGCTGGTGCTGATGGTGCACATCCCGCTGTTCGAGTCCGAACCCGGCAAGGACAGCTTCCGCGACGCCGACCGCGAACGCCTGTTCGCGCTGCTGCGCGACTTCCCTCACGTGCTGCTGCTGAGCGGCCACATGCACACGCAGCAGCACTGGCGCCACGATGCGAAGACCGGCTGGCACGGCGCGGCGCCGCTGCACGAATACAACGTCGGCGCGGCCTGCGGCGCGTACTGGAGCGGGGTGAAGGACGCCGCCGGCATCCCCGACGCGACGATGCCCGACGGCACGCCGAACGGCTATGCGAGCCTCGTCGTCGGCACCGATGGCACCTACGCGCTGCGCTGGCACGCGGCGCGCGCGGCGGGTGATCCGGCGATCGGCCTGCACGCGCCCAAGGTGCTGCGCCGCGGCGCGTATCCGGCGTGGGCCGTCTACGCCAACGTGTGGATGGGGCAGGACGGCGACCGCGTCGAGTTCCGCGTCGACGATGGCGACTGGGCGCCGATGCGCCAGGTGCTCGCGCCGGATCCCGCGCTGGCGGCGGAGAACGCCCGCGACGACCTGGCCGATGCGCTGCGCGGCTACGATCGCTCGCCGGAGGCGACGCCGTCGCCGCACCTGTGGCGTGGCGCGCTGCCGACGACCCTCGCCGTCGGCGCGCATCGCGTCGAGGTGCGCGCGTTCGATGCGTGGCGCGGCGAACTGCGCGCCGAGACGCAGTACCGCCTGGAGGAGGCCGCGCCATGACCGTCGTGCCCGACGACCTGCCGGTGCTCCCGTTCGCCGATGCCGACGCCTGGGAGGCGTGGCTGGTCGCCAATGCCGACGCGAAGGGCGTGTGGCTGAAGATCGCGAAGAAGGACAGCGGCCACGCCACCGTCACCTATGCCGAGGCGCTCGACGTCGCGCTGTGCCACGGCTGGATCGACGGCCAGAAGCGCGGCTTCGACGATGCCTGGTTCCTGCAGCGCTTCACGCCGCGGCGCGCGAAGAGCCTGTGGTCGAAGATCAACGTCGGCCACGTCGAGCGCCTCGTCGCGGCCGGTCACATGCGCGCCGGCGGCCTGCGCGAGGTCGAGGCCGCGAAGGCCGACGGCCGCGGGGACGCGGCCTACGACGGCGGGCGTTCGATGGACGTGCCGCCCGAACTCGCGCAGGCGCTGTCGCTGGCGAAGCACCGCAAGGCGAAGGCGTTCTTCGAGACCCTGAACGCGGCGAACCGCTACGCCATCTGCTGGCGCGTGCAGACCGCGAAGAAGCCGGAGACGAAGACGAAGCGGGTGGAGACGCTGGTGGCGATGCTCATGCGCGGCGAGAAACTGCACTGACGCCGCGCGCGCTCAGCGCTTGCGCCGCTTGTGGCGCGTCTGTGCCTTGCCGTCCGGCGACGGCGATTCCGCGGGCGTCGGCATCTCCGTCACCAGCGGCGCGGACACCGGCGGCGCGTAGGCGATCGCCGGGCCCGGCACCAGCTGCGCGCGCCCTGCGGCCAGCTTCGGCCCGATGCGGTCGCCCATTTCGATCTGCGGCCGCGACGGCCTGAAGTCGCCCTCGCGTTCGCGCTCGGCGATGCGCAGCCTGGCCTGCTCGAACGCGGCCGCGAAATCGGTGGTCGCGTTGAGGCCTTCGACCAGCCACGCGCGGCCGAAGTAGGTCGCATCCGAGTCCGCGCCGCAGCCGAACGACGCGCGGCTGCGGTGCGCGGCGGTCATGACCAGGGTGTCGTCGTTTTCCAGCCGGGGGATGAAGCCGCCCGAATAGCAGGCCGAGATCACCAGCACGCGGTTGCGGATGCCGGCGTCGTCCAGCGCCTTGCGCAGCCAGTCCGGATCGATCAGGTCGAAGTACTTCGGCGCCATCCGCAGCAGCAACTGGTGCTGCGGCGTGCCGTGCATGGTCAGGAACAGCAGCAGGATGTCCTGCTCGGGATCCATGCGCTTGCCCACCGCCGCCAGCGCCGCGCGCAGGTTGCCGGGCGTGGCCAGCGGATGCGGCGAGACGCCCAGGCTGTCGGCGTGGTTGATCAGCGCGATCGTGCGGCCCTTCGCGCCGAAGCGCTCGTTCATCAGCCGCTCGAAGTACGCCGCTTCGTTGCGGAAGACGTTCTCCTCGCTGTCGCCGCCGAAGCCGATCGCGTACAGGTCGGGCTGTCCCGGCCGCTGCGGCGCCAGCGCGGCCAGCGTCGCGTCCAGCCGCTGGCGATCGCGTTCGCGCAGATCGGGATCGGGCAGCTCGCGCCCGTGCGCGAGGCCGGCGAGGCAGAGCGACAGCAGCAGGGCGACGAGCGGCAGAGGGCGCATGGACGCTAGAAGGCTTCGGGATCGAGGGCGTCGAAACGCTCGACGCGGCGGTGGCCGTGGGTCGCCTCGCCGAGGCGGGGCATCGGGTAGTCGTCGAGGCGGTCGACCAGCACCGTGCGCATCCCGGCCTCGCGGGCAGCGTCCAGTTCCTCGACCACGTCGGACAGGAACACGATCGTCTCCGGCGCGCGGCCGAGCCGCTGCGCGATGGTGCGGTAGCTGCCGGCGTCGCGCTTGTGCCCGACCTCGGTGTCGAACCAGCCGTCGAACAGGCCGGTGAGGTCGCCGGCGTCGGTGTGGCCGAAGAACAGCTTCTGCGCCGGCACCGAGCCCGACGAATACACCGCCAGCGGCAGGCCGGCGGCGTGCCACGCGCGCAGCTGCATCGCGGCGTCGGGGTAGATGTGTGCGGTGAAGTCGGCGCTGCGATAGCCGTCGCGCCAGATCATGCCCTGCAGCGCCTTCAGCGCGGTGTGCTTGCGGTCCTCGTCGATCCAGCCCTGCAGGATCTCGACGATCACGCCGTCGTCGCAGACCGCGCCGTGCTCGGTCGCCACCGCATCCAGCCAGCGCCGCACCTCGGGCTCGCGGCCGTGTTCGCGCACGAACCCGGGCAGCGCCCGCCGCGCATACGGGAACAGCACGTCCTTCACGAACGAGATGGAGGAGGTGGTGCCTTCGATGTCGGTGAGGATGAGCATGTCAAATGTCGGTGTGGCAGGGCGTCAGGGAGCGTAGCGCACGAGGGTATGGTCTTCGCCGTCCAGGCTTCGTCGATGATGGGGGCGATCGCGTTCCAGTCGCCGCCAGCGAGTCCTGCGCCGATCAGCGGATACCCGATCCGCTTGCCGCCGAACGTGCGTTTGACCTGCTGCATCGCCGTCCGGACCGCATCGTCATCCACCTTCTTGCCCGGGCCGCGCCAGTCGTACTGCGTGTAGGCGTTCACGACCACGAGCGAACGAGGCGCGCGCTGGATCGCCGCGAACGAGATCGTCCCGAGCTTGGCGCGGTCGCCTTTCGGTGTCGCGAGATCCGCCGCATACGCTTCCGGGAAGCGCGCCTTGATCGACTTCGCGATGCCGGCGCCCATCGTGCAGTGGCAGTTGCAGCCATGCACGATCACGTCGAATTCGCCCGCGAGCGCGAGTTCGATCAGATCGCCGTCGACGATGCGCACGAGATTGCGTCCTGCCGCTCAGGCAGCCCCCACCTCGTACCGCGGGAACCGCTGCGCGATGTCGGTGCCGGTGAAGTGGCCGACCCAGCCGTCGGGCTGCTGGAAGAAGCGGATGGCGACGAAGCTCGGTTCCGGGCCCATGTCGAACCAGTGCGTGGTGCCGTCGGGCACGGAGATCAGGTCGCCGGCTTCGCACAGCACTTCGTAGACCTTGCCGTCGACGTGCAGGCTGAACAGCCCCGAGCCCGCCACGAAGAAGCGGACCTCGTCTTCCTTGTGGACGTGCTCGTCGAGGAACTTGCTGCGCATCGCCTCGCGGTTCGGATTGTCCGGGGCGATGCTGACCACGTCGATGGTGATGAAGTTGCGCGCGGCGCTGATGCGGTCGATGTCGGCGCGGTAGGCGGCGATGATCGTCTCCGGCGCGTCGCCCGGGGCGATCGGCTGCGCGGCGTCCCAGCGTTCGAAATCGACGCCGATCTTCGCCAGCTCGGCGGCGATGCCGGCGTGGTCGTGGATGACCGACAGCGGGGCGTCGGGACGGTCGTCGGCGAAGAGGCGCAGGCGGCTCATGGCGGTCCGGGGGCGGCGTGGGGGTGCGCCATGATGCGGCGCAGCGCCGGGGCGATCAACGCCGTCCGCGGGACGCGCTGGCGCGCCGATCGGGCGATCCGGCGGCCGGTCGGGCCTGCCGGTTCAGCGGCGCAACTGCCGCAGGTCCAGCTCGCAGCCGATCAGGAACTCGAAGGCGTCCAGATGCCGCCGCGCCTCGGCCATGTCGCGGCCCCAGGCGTAGAGGCCGTGGCCGTCGATCAGGTAGCCCCAGAGCGGGCCGGCGTCGAGCAGCGCCTCGACCTGCGCCGCCAGCGCGGGCATGTCCTGCGTGTTCGGCAGCACCGGCAGGTCCAGCGCGGTCTCGTGCGTGGTGTTGCCGGCGAAGGCCTTCAGCAGTTCGTAGCCTTCGAGGTGGATATGGCCGGCCTGCCCGAACAGCCTCGAGGCGACGGTCTGGTGGCGCGAATGCGTGTGCAGCACGCAGCCGATCTCGGGGAAGCGGCGGTACAGCTGCGTATGCAGCAGGGTCTCGGCGGACGGGCGCAGCGTCGTCGCCACCGGCTGGCCGTCGAAGTCGACGACCATGATGTCGTCGCGCGTCAGCCGGCCCTTGTCGCGACCGGAGACGGTGATCGCCGCGTGGCGGTCGTCGAGGCGCCGGGAGAAATTGCTGCTGGTGGCGGGCGTCCAGCCGGCCTGGGCCAGCTCGCGGACGTTGATGATCAGCTCGTCCGCGAGCACCTGCAGGCGGTCGGCGTCGTAGGGCAGGGTGGTCATGCGCGCAGTGTACGGGAAGCGGTCGTCGGCGCGGCAGGCAATGCGAATGATTCCCGTCGGAAGTGCCTCGAAAATCCGCTGCTACCATGCGTTTCCGTCGATATCGGCCGCACTCGCGCGGTCCGCTTGATCCAGCGCAAGGTCGCTGCCGGAACCGCCCCGGATACTGACGCCTCTCTTCCTTCCTCCACCGATACGGTCACCGCCATGTCCCACGATGCCTCCCGCCGTCGTTTCCTGACCATCGCCGTCGTCGCCGCCGCCACCGCGCCGGTCGCGCTGCGTTCGATGAACGCCGAAGCCGCCGCGCCGGCGGCCCCGGCCGCCCTGCCGAAGCTGTCGCCCGCCGACGCCACCGCGAAGGCGCTGGGCTATGTCGAGGACGCGACCAAGACCAAGCACGCCGCGTTCAAGCCGGGCAGCAGCTGCGCCAGCTGCAACTTCTTCAAGGGCGCGAAGGGCGCCGCCACCGGCCCCTGCACGATCTTCCCGAAGAACACGGTCGTCGCGAAGGGCTGGTGCAGCGCCTACGCCAAGAAGCCCTGATCGCTCGCTTCGTCGTCACGAAAAAAAACGGCGCGGTCACCCGCGCCGTTTTTCGTTTGCCCGGCACGCCGGCTCAGTGGTCGCCGATCTGCGGGGCCGACGCACTGCCATGCAGCAGATGCTCGTTGCCCGGCGCCAGATGGCTGCGCTTGCGTGCATAGAGGAAATACACGATCAGGCCGACGACTGCCCAGATGCAGAAGAATTCGATGGTCGGGTGCCAGCCCAGGCTGAAGAACAGCAGCACGCAACCGGCCATCGCCAGCGGACCGACGATCCAGACCATCGGGGTCCTGAACGGACGCTCGCGGTTCGGGTCGGTCTTGCGCAGGATCATCACGCCCGCCGCGACCATGAAGAATGCAAACAGCGTGCCGGCGTTCGAGATGTCGGCGAGGATGTCGACCGGGAACAGCGCGGCGAAGAACGCCACGAAGATGCCGGTGATCCAGGTCACGACATGCGGGGTGTGGAATTTCGGGTGGACCTTGGCCAGGCCCTCCGGCAGCAGACCGTCGCGCGACATGGTGAACAGGATGCGGGTCTGGCCGAACATCATCATCAGCACCACCGACGGCAGTGCGAGGATCGCGGCACCGGCAACGAAGTCGCCGACCTTCGGCCAGCCGATCTCGCGCAGAACGAAGGCCAGCGGTTCCTTGGATTCCGACAGCGCACCGCCCGGCTGTGCGCCCATGGCGCCGACGGCGGCGTAAGCGACCAGCAGATAGAAGATCGTGCAGACGCCAAGCGAACCGATCAGGCCGATCGGGATGTTGCGGTTCGGGTTCTTCGTCTCCTCGGCGGCGGTGGAGACCGCGTCGAAACCGACGTAGGCGAAGAAGATCGAGGCGGCAGCGCCCAGCACGCCCACGCCCGACAGCGGCGTGCCCCAGCCGTTGGGCAGCATCGGCTCGAAGTTGGCGCTGTTCACCGCGGGGAACGCCAGCGCGATGCAGGCCGTGAGCGCCGTGATCTTGATCATCACCCGCACCGCGGTGACCTTGGCCGACTTCGAGGTGCCGGCGACCAGCAGGACGGTGACCAGCAGCGACAGCAGGAAGGCCACGAGGTTGAAGCCGCCCTTGTGCTCGACGCCGTCGACCATGTGGATGACCGCGCCGTCCTTCAGCTGCTCGACCCAGAACGGGCCGGCGGTGAGGACGTCGGGCAATCCCAATCCATGGTGCGCGAGGAACCCGTTCGCGTATCCCGACCACCCGACCGACACCGCGCCGGCCGCGACCGCGTATTCGAGGATCAGCGCCCAGCCGACCATCCACGCGATCAGTTCGCCGAGGACCGCGTAGGAATAGGTGTACGCGGAGCCGGAGACCGGCACCATCGCCGCGATCTCGGAGTAGATCAGCGCGGTGAGCGCGCAGACGATGCCGGCGATCACGAAGGAATACATCATGCCGGGGCCGGCCTTGTTGGCGGCCACCGCGGTCAGCACGAAGATGCCGGTACCGATCACCGCGCCGATGCCCAGCATGGTCAGGTCGAAAGCGCCCAGCTGGCGCGTCAGCGACCGCTTGGCGGCGGTCTCGAGAATCAGGTCGAGCGGCTTTCTTCGCTGGAACAGCATCTGGAACTCCCCAAAATGGCCTGCGGCGATGACCGGCGCGGGACGCCGGCGCGACAACCCGGCGACCATACCCGGCCCGCCCGCGACGCACAAGCGCAGGTCCGGGCGATGCGGCGGCCGGCGCGGTGCACGGATGGCGGGCGATAATGCCCGCCCCTCGATGATGCGTTGCACCATGAACGAGCCGACCTCCGGCGACACGACCGCCGACCCCACCCCGCTGCGCGACGCCTTCCGTGCCTACGCCGTGCGCTGGCCTGCCGAAGCGGAGGTCGCCGATGCGTTCCTCTCCCTGCTCGACGACGCGCAGGACCCGTTCGTTCGCGCGCGGCTCGACGGCCACTTCACCGCGTCATCGTGGCTGGTCGATCGCGCGGGCGAGCGGCTGCTGATGACCCACCACCGCAAGCTCGATCGCTGGCTGCAGCTCGGCGGCCACGCCGATGGCGATCGCGACCTGGCCGCGGTCGCGCTGAAGGAAGCGGAAGAGGAGTCGGGGCTGGTCGACCTCGTCGTCGAGCCGGCGCTGTTCGACCTCGATCGACACTGGATCCCCGAGCGCGGCGACGTGCCCGGGCACTGGCACTACGACGCGCGCTACGTGGTCCGGGCGACCGGCCGCGAGGACTTCGCTGTGAGCGACGAGTCGCACGCGCTGGCTTGGCGACCGATCGCCGCGCTGCTGGACGAACCGGGCCTCGATCCGTCGATCGTGCGCATGGCGCGCAAATGGCGCGCGATGTCCGGCGGATGACGCCGGTCAGGGCGACGGCAGCCGCGCCAGGATGTCGGCCGCGAGCCGCCGCCGGCTGCTGCGCTCGTATTCGACCGGCGAGAACGGCATGGCCGCGTCCAGGAAGCGATCGATCAGCGCGCGCAGCGGTGCGGCGTCCGCCGGCGTGAAGGTCGTGCGCGCGCCGCGGTCGGTCGCGGCCGCGAGGCGCAGCTGCAGCGTTTCCTTCAGCGCGATGCGGCCCTCGTCCGTCGCGTCGCGCACGCACAGCCCGTAGGTGCCGGCGAGGAAGTGCGTCCAGACGTCGTCGGCGTCGCGGTCGAAGGCGTCGTCGTCGAAGCCGCCGTCCTCGTCGACATAACCCGGGATCGGTCCGTCCTGCGCATGGAGGGCGCGCATCGCTTCGCGGTAGGCGGCCAGGAAACGGGCCTTGAGCGCGTCGCCGGGATCGTCCTCCGACCGCACGTCCAGCGCGCGCCGCACCCACGCCTCGCCGCCGCGCGGGAACCACGCGCCCGCGGGCGCATCCGCCGCGGGCATCCGACCGAACACGTGCGACGCGATGTGCCCGTCTTCCACCACGTACGCCGCCGCCGGTACCAGCCCCGCGTCGATCAGGCCGCGCAGTGCGGCGATCTCCAGGCCGCAGGCCCGCGCGAACGACGCCTCGTCCAGGAAATGGCGCGACAGGTAGTCCGCGATGCCGCCGGCGTGGCGCAGTTCGCGCATCGTGCTTACTCCGCGCGACCGCCGAACTCGCCGGTCGTGGTGTTCACCCACACCTTCTCGCCGTTGGCGATGTATTCCGGCACCTGGATCTCGAGGCCGGTGTTGAGCTTGGCCGGCTTCGGGCGCTTGGTCGCGGTGCCGCCCTTGAGTTCCGGCGGGGTCTCGACCACTTCCAGCACCACGCTCTGCGGCAGCTGCAGGCCGACCGGGGCGTCGTCGATCACCTGCACGTAGCAGCCGGTCAGGCCGTCGGTGATGTAGCCCGCGCCGTCGCCGACGACATCGGCGTCGAGCGTGTACGGCGTGAAGTCCTCGTCGTCCATGAACACGAACGCGTCGCCGTCCTTGTACGAGAACGTCGCCTGGCGGCGCGCGAGGTCGACTTCCTTGAGGTCGTCGTCGCCGCCGACGCTGATGTCCAGCTTGTTGCCGCCGGGCACGCTGTACATGGTGAAGCGGTACTTCACGTTGCCGCCGCGGCCCTGCGGCGAGCTGCGCTCGATGTCGCGGATCTGGTACGCGCCGCCGTTGTATTCGACGACGTTGCCTTTCTTGATGTCGTAAGCCTTCATGCGATGGTCTCGGTAGGGTGGGCCCTTGGCCCACCATTGCGACGGTTCCGTGGGGAGTCGCAATGATCGTGGCGGTCGATGGATGCTGCGATGGATTTCCGGAGCGACCGGCTGCGTCGTGATGGCGGGCCAGGGCCCGCCCTACGCACGCTGGACCCCGGATCAGCGCACATCCGTGTGCGGTCCGGGGTGACGACGTCCTGTCGTCACTTCGGAGCGAGGCGCGTGGCGCCGTCGAGGCGGATGGCCTCGCCGTTGAGATAGACGTTGCCGAGGATGTAGGCGACGAGGTCCGCGAATTCCTCCGGCTTGCCCAGCCGCGAGGGGAACGGGATCGACGCCGACAGCGACTGCTGCACGCTCTCGGGCATGCCGTCGACCATCGGGGTCCAGAAGATGCCCGGGGCGACGGTCATCACACGGATGCCGAAGCGCGAGAGTTCGCGCGCCATAGGCAGGGTCATGCCGACCACGCCGCCCTTCGACGCCGAATACGCGGCCTGGCCGATCTGGCCTTCGTAGGCCGCGACCGATGCGGTGTTGACGATCACCCCGCGCTCGCCGTCGACGTTCGCGTCGTTGGCCTGCATCAGCTGCGCCGCGGCCTTCGCCACGTTGAAGCTGCCGACCAGGTTCACCAGCACCGTGGTCTGGAACTGCGACAGCGGCATCGGGCCGTCCTTGCCCAGCACGCGGCCGGCGCCGAGGATGCCGGCGCAGTTGATCGCGGCGTTGAGGTCGCCGAGGAAGTCCTTCGCCGCCGCGACGTTGGCGACGACGCCGGCCTCGTCGGTGACGTCGGTGCGGAAGTAGCGGGCGTGGGCCTCGCCCAGTCCGGCGACCGCGGCGGCGCCCTTGTCGTCGTTGACGTCGAACAGGGCGACCTTGCCGCCGTGGGCGACGAGATGCTTCGCGACCGCGAAGCCGAGGCCGGAAACGCCGCCGGTGACGATGGCGCGGGTGTCGGAACGGTGCTGGCGCCTGGGCCGTGAATGCGAAGGGGGGGATTTTAGCGCACCGGCCCGCGGGGCCGGCCGGGCCTGGTCGCCGCGGCCACCGGCCCGGGACAGGCGCGGGCCGGCGTGGTATACCTGCCGGGCGCGTCGAGGCCCCGGCCGTGGCGCGGACAATTCCGTTTTCCAGTCGTATCCCTTCAGAGACGCGTCATGGCTGATACGAGACTGCCGGCAGTGGCCACTGCCGGATGCCACGGGCGCCCATGGGCGTCCGCGCCTGCCGCGCATCGCGCCGGGCGCCGCCGATCGGCCCGCCGGGCCGTCCTGCCGCAGGCCGCCACGCGCCTGTCGCGCCTGCATTCCACACCTTCTTCCACGCTTTACGGGGCCGTCCGCTCCCCCGCAGCCGTCTTTCCTGTCCGCTTCCCCCGAATCCGCGGCGGAACGACGGCTTCGCCCTGTCCGCGGGCGTGTTCCCGTTTTCTTGCACCGCCCGCCGCGGGCCGGGGGCGCGCATGACCGCGCCCG
>JBQCJG010000101.1:0-17210 GCA_051952955.1 Lysobacteraceae bacterium
CAGGTCGGCAACACCCTGCGCGTGCTCACGACCGGCGGCCTCGACGCCGCGACGCTCACCGCGCGCCTGCGCGCGGTCGGCCTCGACGCCGACGCGGCGGACATCGAGCCCAACCTCGAGGACGTGTTCGTCTCCGCCCCCCATCCGGCCGCGCCGGCGGAGGCCGCATGAACCTGCGCCACATCCTCGCGATCGTGCTGAAGGAAGTCCGCCAGATGCGGCGCGACCGCATGACCCTGGCGATGATGGTCGGCATCCCCCCGATCCAGCTGACGCTGTTCGGCTTCGCGATCAACCCCGACGTGCGCCACCTGCCGGCCGCGGTCGCCGACATGGCGAACACGGCCGGGTCGCGCGCGCTGGTCGAGGACCTGCTCGCCGCCGGCGTGGTGCGTCGCGCGGCGGACGCGCGCACGCCGCAGGAGATCCGGGCGCTGCTCGACGCGGGCCGGATCAAGATCGGCGTGGTGGTGCCGCCGGATTTCGAACGCCGGCGTATCGACGGCCGCGAAGCGGTGCAGGTGATCGTCGACGGCAGCGACGTGACCGTGCAGTCCGCCGCGCGGCAGCTGACCGCAGTGCCGCTGGACGGCGATGCGGCGCCGCGTGCGTCCGCGATCACGGTGCTGCCGCTGTACAACCCCGAGCGGCGGTCGGCGGTGAACGTGGTGCCGGGCCTGATCGGCGTGATCCTGACCATGACGATGGTGATGTTCACCGCGATGGCGATCGTGCGCGAACGCGAGCGCGGCAACCTCGAACTGCTGATCACCACGCCGGTGTCGAGCGCCGAGCTGATGATCGGCAAGGTGCTGCCCTACGTCGGCGTGGGCCTGGTGCAGACCACGGTCGTGCTGCTGCTGGGCATGGGCGTGTTCGACGTGCCGGTGCGCGGGCACCTGGTAGATGTCTACGGCGCGGCGATGCTGCTGATCGTCGCCAACCTCGCGCTCGGGCTGCTGGTGTCGACGCGGGCGCAGACGCAGTTCCAGGCGATGCAGATGGCGTTCTTCCTGTTCCTGCCGTCGATCCTGCTGTCGGGCTTCATGTTCCCGTTCGAGGGCATGCCGCAGGCCGCGCAGTGGATCGCCGAAGTCCTGCCGCTGACGCATTTCGTGCGCCTGATCCGCGGGGTGATGCTGCGCGGTGCGTCGCTGCCGTCGCTGTGGCCGGACGCGCTGGCGCTGGTCGTGTTCGCGCTGGTCGCGATGACGGTCGCGATCTCCCGGTTCCGCAAGCGGCTGGATTGAGCGCGGCCGATCCGTTCAGCCGACCGTCACCCGGCGACCAGGGCGGGTGGATGCGCGATGCGGCGGATCACCATCTCGGCAACGAGGATGTTCGCCGCCCACGAGACGACGAACAGGACGTCGGAGAGCAGGCCGATCGGGGGCTGCCCGGTGACGAGGTAGAGCGGAATGTACGCCAGCGCGACGGTGCCCAATCCCATGCCGACCGCGTAGGCGCGGATCGCCCAGGCGCGATGGCGGGGGATGTCGCGCTGCCGGATCGCGACCATGGCGAGAGCGAGCGCGACGAGCAGCGCCACGCCGAAGACGCTGCGGGCGATGTCGACCATGGGCGTCCTGGTCGATGTCACCTGCGCGATGATCGAGAGGCCCGAGAGGCCGATGACCGTCCCCGACAGCACGAAGATCCGGCCGAGCACGCGGTGCAGCCTGCCGAAACGGTGGCGGAGGGCGCGCACGAACTGCGTGGGGCCGGTGATCCCGAACGCGAAGCCCGCGAGGACATGCAGGAACCACGAGACCGGTGCGACGGCGAGGTGAGCGCTGTCCTCGGGGTAGCGGCCGGCCGGAATCTGGAACACTTCCGCGAGCGAGTTCAGGACCGGGATGGCGGTCAGGAACGCGAGCAGCAGGGCCAGCGCGATGGGTTTCCGGAAGAAGCGGAACATGGGATCTCCTTTTCCCGTGTCGGGCCGTCGTGTCGGCACCTTGATCCGCGCACGGACGCAGCGGCCGCGTCGTGTCGGATGCGATGCGTTCGACGGCGATGCGTCACAGCGACGCGAGGAACTCCCGCACCGCCGGCCCGAACCGCGGGAAATCGACGAGGAACGCGTCGTGGCCCTGCGGCGAGGGCAGGGCGAGGCAGCGGGCGTCGGCGCCGCCGGCGAGCAGGCCGTCGGCGATCTCCTGGTGCTGCTGTATCGGGAACAGGATGTCGGTGTACACGCCGATCGCCAGCGCGCGGTCGACGCGCAGCGTCGACAGGCCCTGCTCGCAGCTGACCTGGCCGGATTCGCCGACGTCGAACCAGTCCATCGAGCGGCTGAGGTAAAGGTAGCAGTTCGGGTCGAAGCGGCGGATGAAGCGGCGCGCGTGGCCTTCGAGGTAGCTTTCGACCTCGAATTCCAGGCCGAACGGATCGTCGTCGCGGCGCATCTCGTCCAGGCGCACGCGGCCGAAGCGGCCGTCCCACTCCAGCGCGGAGCGATACGTGATCACGCCGAGCTTGCGCGCGAGGCGCATGCCGGATTCCGGATACACCGCGTCGTCGTAGGCGCCGTTGTTCCACTGCGGATCGAGCCGGATCGCCTCGCGCTGCAGCGAGCGGATCGCGATCGAGAACGGCAGCGCGCGCGCGGCGCCGGAGATGTTGACGTGCGCGTGGGCGATGCCCGGGTGCCGCTGCAGCAGCGACAGCGCGACCATGCCGCCCATCGAATTGCCGATCACGCAGGCCAGCCGGTCGATGCCGAGCGCGCGCACCACGTGCGCCGCGGCGTCGGCGCCGTCCTCGACCGACAGTTCGGGGAACGTGAGCCGATACGGCGCACCGGTGGCGGGATCGGTCGATGCCGGGCCGGTCGAGCCCTTGCAACTGCCCAGCGAGTTCACGCAGATCACGAACCAGCGGTCGGTGTCGATCGGCTTGCCCGGGCCGACCATGGGGTCCCACCAGCCGGGTTCGGGGTTGTCGGCATGGCTGGCGGCATGCGCGTCGGGCGACAGGCCGGTCAGGATCAGGATCGCGTTGCCGGCCGCGGCGTCCAGCGTGCCCCAGGTCTCGTACGCCATGCGTGCGCCCTGCAGCGCGCCGCCGCGCTTCATCGGGAACGGCGACGGCAGGTCGACGAAGCGGGTACCGGGGGGAATGAATTCGGTCATCCGTGGAATCCAGGGCGCGGGACGGAAAGGGCGCCCGGCAGCTTACGCGATGCCCCGGCGCTTTTCCCGCCGCCGGCGGTCACTGCGCCGGACGTCGAGGCACGGGTGGAGGCACGGGGTCTAGGAACAGGACCGCGCGGATTGGCCGATGATCCGAGCCGATGTCGGGGCCGCGCGCGGTGTCGCCGCGGCGCCAGCCCGGGCCAGCGAGGACATGATCGATCGGAATACCGACATGCGCCGACGGCCAGGTCGGCGCGAGGCCGGTCGCGCGACGCAGCCCGAGGTCGGCCGCATGAGCCAGTGCGCGCGACCACGGTGTCGCGTTGAGATCGCCGGCGACCACGGTCGGGCGCACCTGCGCGTCGTGCGCGAGCGTGCGCAGCAGGTCGTCGCGCGCCTGCTGCCAGTGCGGCGCCAGGGGCGGCATCGGATGCGCGGCGACCACGCGCACCGGCCCCTGCGCGGTGTCGACGGTCGCGGCCAGCGACGGAATGCCGTCGGCGCTGTCGGTGCGCGCGACCTCGCGCAGCGGCAGCCGCGACAGCAGGCCGATGCCGAACGGCGAATCCGCCGCGAAGAACGCGTGGTGCGGATAGCGATCCGCGAGCGCGCGTTGCAGGCCGTCGGCGTAGGCCGGCGCGAGTTCGACCAGCACGACGACATCGACCGACTGCGTGCGCAGCCAACGCGCCAGCGGCGCGGGATCGGGATTCCCGGCCTGCACGTTCGCGCTCGCGATCACCAGCGTCGGCACGGCGTCGTCGCGCGCGGCAGGCAGCGCCGGGCTCGCGGTCCACAGCGGCAGCAGCGCGAGCGGCAGCGCCGCCAGCCAGCGGCGACGGCGTCGCGCCGACAGCAGGCAGAGGGCGATCCACAAGACCGAGCACGCCCACTGCCAGTGCGCGGCGAGATCGATCGTCCAGCCGGCGAGACCGACCGGCGCAGGCCGCATCGCACCGAGCCACGGCAAGGCGAAGCCGGCGAGGCACAGGCCCGCGAACGCGATCGACAGGCGTTTTCGCCACTGGAACGCTTGGCCGCGCGGCGCCCGCATCGCGATTCAGTGCGCCCGCGTCGCCGGCCGCTGCGGCAGGCGCCACACCAGCAGCGCGATCGCCGCGAGCAGCACGCCGGTGGCGCCGTAACGGCTCAGCGCGAGGCCGCCGTGGTCCAGCGGCTTGTCGAGGAAGTCGCCGACCACCGCGCCCAGCGGCCGCGTCAGCACGAACGCGGCCCAGAACAGCGCCGTGCGCGACATCCGGGTGAACGCCGCCGCGAGTGCGACCAGCGCGATCAGGCCGCCGAACACCAGTGCGCTGCCGAGGTAACCGAGCCCGGCGTCGTCCGCGGTCCAGTCGCCGAGCGCGGTGCCCAGCGTCTGCGAGCACATGATCGTCAGCCAGTAGAACGCTTCGGATTTCGGCCCGGCGACGCCGGCGATGTCCAGCGATCCGAGCGTGCGATGCCACGCGAAGAACGACACCGCGAGCGCGGCGGCCAGCAGCGCCGAGCCGCCGGCATAGCCGATGCCGAGCGAGCGGTCGGCGTAGTCGGCGAGCGTGGTGCCAACGGTGGTGGAGGCGACGATCGTCGCCCAGTACACCGCCGGCCGGAACGTGCGCGTGCGGATCTGCGCGAAGACGGCGACGACGAACAGCGCGGCGAAGATCGCGGTGCCGACCAGGTAGCCGAGGTCCATCGACATCGACACCGCGTCGCCGCCGGTTTCGCCGAGCGTGGTGGCGAGGATCTTGACGATCCAGAACCCGAGCGTGACCTCGGGGACCTTGGCGACGGCGCGATTGGCGATGGTGTCGGAAGCGGACGGCGCGGCGGCGTTCATCGCGATCCGCCGACGGTCATTCGCCGCCGAGGATGAGCGCGACCGGCCCCTTCGCCGGCAGCGTCGTGCGCACCGGCTTCGATTCGATGTCGCCCGGCTGGCGCATCGGCGAGCCGCTGTCGGAGAGGCGCGCGATCACTTCCACTTCGCCCACGCCCGAGAGCTTCGCGGTCGGCATCGGGCCGTCGCCGTCGTCGAGCACGACCTTCAGCGGCAGCTCCGACACGGTGTGCTTCTCGACCGCGATCGGCATCGGCGGGCCGTCGGGCTGGCGCGCGATCACGAACACGGTGGCGTCGCCGCGCAGGCGCACGCGCTCGGCGAACGCGGGATCGAGCGCGACCGTCACGGTCAGCGCATGCGCGCCCGCGTCGACCGGCTTCGGCGCGGGCAGCGGCGACAGGCCGGCATCGCGGCGGGCGGCGTCGACTTCGGCGCGCAGCGTCGCGCCGTTCCCGTCGCCGAGCGTGGCGAGCAGCGGCTCCCACAGGCGCGCGGCCTCGGCGGGCTTGCCCTGCTGGCGCAGCGCGATGCCGAGGAAGAAGCGCGCGCGCTGGTGGTTCGCGTCGAGTTTCAGCGCCTTTTCGAGGTAGCCGACGGCCTGCGCATCGAAGCGACGCCCGGCGTCGGCCTGCGCACGCGCTTCCGCGGCGGCGGCGAGATAGTCGGGTTCGTCCGGCGCGCGCTTCAGGACTTCGGTCCAGGTATCGCGTGCCTCGATGAAGCGACCCGCCTGCGCGTAGGCGCCGGCGAGCATCACCCAGCCTTCCTGGTCGGGGAAACGGTCGCGGCTGCCCTCCAGCTGCGCGATCGCCTGCGCCAGCGTGGCCGGACGTTCGACCATCGCCGGGTCGAGCGCCAGCGGCGTGCCTTCGGCGCGGTACAGGCCGCCGGCCAGCAGCACCAGGCCGGCCGCCAGCATCGCGGCAGAGCGTGCACGCAGCGTCCACAGCGGGCGCAGCACGATGCCGAACACGGCGATCGACAGCGCGGTGGCGGCAAGGGCGAACACGATGGCAGAGGCGGAACCGGACATCACCACTCCTGGGTGTCGTCGGCGGGCACCGGCGGTGCGGCCCCGGGGGCGCGTCGCAGCAGCCGCCAGATCACGACGCCGCCGACCAGCACGAACAGCAGCGGACCGAACCACAGCAGCCACGTGGTCGGCGAGACCCGCGGCCGGTACAGCACGAACTCGCCGTAGCGGTCGACGAGGTAATCGCGGATCGCCTGGTCGTCGCGGCCTTCGCGCATCAGCGCCAGCACTTCGCGGCGCAGGTCGACCGCGATCTGCGCGTTGGAATCGGCCAGCGACTGGTTCTGGCACATCACGCAGCGCAGCTCGACCACGAGGTCGTGGAAGCGTTCGGCCTCGGCGGCGTCGCGGAACTGCAGCGGCGCGGGATCGGCCGCCTTCTGCGCGGACGCGAGGCCGGCCAGCGCCAGCAGCAGCGCGCACAGCAGCAGGCGCAGGGCGGCCTTCACTTGCGCTCCGCGGCGGCCAGCGCCGGCAGCAGGTCGGTGCGGACGATGTCGTCGGTGAGCGGGCCGACGTGCTTCCAGCGCACGATGCCGTCGGCATCGACGAGGAAGGTTTCCGGCGCGCCGTACACGCCGAAGTCGATCGCGGTCTGGCCGACCTCGTCGCTCAGCACGACCCAGTACGGATTGTTGAACTTCTCCAGCCACGCCAGCGCGTCGGCGCGCTCGTCCTTCCAGTTGAAGCCGACCACGCGCACGCGCTTGGTCTCGGCGAAGCGGGTGACGACCGGATGCTCGACCTGGCATTCCACGCACCAGCTGCCCCACACGTTCAGCACGTAGGGCTGGCCGCGCAGGTCCTTGCCGGTGACCACGCGCGACGGTTCGTGCAGCACCGGCAGCGCGAAGTCGGGCGCGGGCTTGTTCAGCAGCGCCGACGGCAGCGCGTCGCGATCGGGATCGCGGCTGAGCCACACGCCGGCGGCCAGCAGCACGGCGACGAGCAGGAAGGCGATGAAGGGAAGCCAGCGTTTCATCGGCACGGGTCCATCAGACGGCGGGGGAAGGCGCATCGGCGACGGCCGCGCGCTTGCGGAACCGGCGATCGGTCGCGGTCACGAAGCCGCCCAGCGCCATCATCAGCGCGCCGATCCAGACCCAGCGCACGAACGGCTTCACGTGCACGCGCACCGCCCACGCGCCGCCGCCGAGCGGCTCGCCGAGGGCGACGAACAGATCGCGGGTGACGCCGGGCAGGATCGCGGCTTCTGTCATCACCTGGCCGCCGAGGTACTGGCGCTTCTCCGGATGGATGACCTCGACCGGGCGATCGTCGCGCAGCACCTGCACGGTGCCGATGCTGGCGCGGTAGTTCGGGCCCGGCGCCTCGCGCACGCCATCGAAGCGGAACGCATCGCGGCCGATCGTCAGGGTCTGCCCGGGACGCAGCGCCACTTCGCGCTGCTGCAGCTGCGCTTCGACCAGCAATGCGCCGACCAGGAATACCGCGATGCCGGTGTGCGCCAGCAGCATGCCGACCATCTCCGGCGTGAAGCGGCCGCCGGCCTCGCGCACGCGCAGCCACGCGAAGCGCGCGGTGCCCAGCGCGATCCACAGCGCCCCGGCCACGCCGGCCGCGGTCTTCAGCGGACCCTGCGGTGCCTGCACGTAGGCGATGACACCGGCGACGAGCGCCAGCCCCAGCCACGGCAGCAGCAATTTGAACGGCCGCGACAGCGGGTCGCGCTGCCAGCGGACCAGCGGGCCCAGCGGCAGCAGCGCCACCACCGGCGCCATCAGCACGATGAACAGCAGCGAGAAGTAGGGCGGGCCCACCGAGAGCTTCTTGTCGCTGCCCAGCGCATCGAGCAGCAGCGGGAACAGCGTGCCGACGAACACCATCGCCGCGGCCGCGGTCAGCAGCAGGTTGTTGACCAGCAGCAGCGTCTCGCGCGAGCTGGCGGCGAACGGCTTGCCGCCGTCGATCTCCGGCGCGCGCAGCGCGTACAGCAGCAGCGAGCCGCCGACCACGAACGCCAGGAACACCAGGATGAACACGCCGCGGCCCGGATCGGCGGCGAACGCGTGGACGCTGGTCAGCACGCCGGAGCGCACCAGGAACGTGCCCAGCAGCGACAGCGCGAACGCGGCGATCGCCAGCAGCAGGGTCCAGCTGCGGAAGCTGCCGCGCTTCTCGGTGGTCGCCTGCGAATGCAGCAGCGCGGCGCCGGCCAGCCACGGCATGAAGCTGGCGTTCTCGACCGGATCCCAGAACCACCAGCCGCCCCAGCCCAGTTCGTAGTACGCCCACCAGCTGCCCAGCGCGATGCCGAGGGTGAGGAAGCCCCAGGCGACGTTGGTCCACGGCCGGGTCCAGCGCAGCCAGCTGGCGATGGCCTCGGGGCCGGAGGATTCGCGATCGAGCAGCGCCGCGATCGCGAACGCGAACGGCACCGCGAAGCCGACGTAGCCCATGTAGAGCATCGGCGGATGGATGATCAGCCCCGGATCCTGCAGCAGCGGATTGAGGTCGCGGCCTTCCTGCGCCATCGGCAGCAGCCGCGCGAACGGATTGCTGGTGAAGAACAGGAACGCGAGGAAGCCGGTGCTGACGACGCCCATCGCGCCGAGCACGCGCGCGACCACCGCCTCGGGCAACGATCGCGAGAACAGCGCCACGGCCGCGGTCCACACCGCGAGGATCAGCGCCCACAGCAGCTGCGAGCCTTCGTGCGCGCCCCAGACCGCCGAGAAGCGGTACATCACCGGCAGCAGCGAGTTGGAGTTCTCGGCGACGTAGCGCACCGAGAAGTCCTGCACCAGGAAGGCATGCGTGAGGATCAGGAACGCCGCGCCGACCAGCGCCAGCTGCACGAACGCCGCCGGCCGCGCGACCGCCATCCACGCCGCCACGCCGCGGTGCGCGCCCAGCGGCGGCAGCACCGCCTGCAGCAGCGCGACCAGCATCGCCAGCACGAGCGTGATCTGTCCGAACTCGGGAAGCTGGTACATGCGGTCAGGGCTGCGTCGGAGCGGGGACGGCGGGCACGTTGTGCTTCCTGTGGGCCATGCCCATCTTGTCGGCCACTTCCTTCGGCACGTAGGTCTCGTCGTGCTTGGCCAGCACCTGCTCGGCCACGAACACCTGGCCGTGCATGCGGCCGGTGGCGACGACCGCCTGCTTCTCGCGGAACAGGTCGGGCAGGATGCCGGTGTAGACCACCGGCAGCTCGGCGTCGCCGTCGGTCACCCTGAAGTGCGCCTCCATCGAGCCCTGCGCGCGCTGGAACGAACCGGCCGCGACCATGCCGCCGAGGCGGAACACCGCGTCGCCCGCGACCACCTTCGCGCCGGCGTCGCCGTTGATCACTTCGCGCGGCGTGTAGAGGTAGGCCACGTTGCGCTGCAGGGCCAGCGTCACCAGGGTGACCGCGACGCCGGCCGCGGCCAGCACCGCCAGCACCAGCCAGAGGCGGCGTTTGCGCGAAGGGTTCATCGTTGCAGTTCCGTGGGCAGGGGGGCGGCCTTGGCGGCGGCACGGCGATGGCGCTGGCGCACGCGGCGCAGGGTGCGGCGAATACGCGCCAGCGGTGCGAGCAGGTCCCACAGCAGCACGACGACGAACAGCGCGTAGGCGGCGGCGACGTAGCCGACATAGCTCATGGCGCGGCCTCCGCGGCCTCGGCGCGTTCGCGGACCCAGTCCTTGCCGGCCTCGCGGTCGAGGTTGTCGGCGCGGGCGCGCAGCAGCAGCGAGCCGACGAACCACAGCTTGGTGCCGAGCACCATCACGATCAGCGGCGGCAGCATGCTGGCGTCCATGCTGGACTTGCCGAACACGCGGATGGTCTGGCCCTGGTGCAGCGAGTTCCACCACTCGACCGAGTAGCGGATCACCGGCAGCAGGGCGACGCCGACGATCGCCAGCAGCCCGGCGGCGCGCGCGGCGTTGCGGCGGTCGTCGATGGCTTGGTACAGGCCGATCACGCCGAGGTACAGGAACAGCAGGATCAGTTCGCTGGTCAGCCGCGGATCCCATTCCCACCACGTGCCCCACATCGGCTTGCCCCAGATCGAGCCGGTGGCCAGCGTGATGACGGTGAACGCCGCGCCGATCGGCGCGCAGGCCATGGCGAGGATCTCGCACAGCTTGATCCGCCAGACCAGGCCGATCGCGGCGTAGAACGCCATCAGCGCGAAGACGAACATGCTCATCCACGCCGACGGCACGTGGATGTAGAGGATGCGGAAGCTGTCGCCCTGCTGGTAGTCGGACGGCACGAAGAACCACGCGCCCACGCCGGGCAGCGCCGCCAGCAGGTTGAGCGCCCAGGCCACGCCGATCGCCATGACCAGCGCGCCCGTGCCGAAGCTCCACGGCGCCCAGCGCGCGGCGAAGCGGTCGAAGGTCGGCGGCGAACCGAGTTGGTGGAACCAGCGGACCAGTGGGTTCATGCGGACGGATTCATGCCGGGAGAGTCGTGCCCAGGGGGTCGTGCCGTGGAAGATCGGGGCGAAGCGCGGACGGTGGCATCGGAAGATGAGGAGGAACTGAAGGGACCGGACGGCCGCGGATTGTGCATGCCGCCACCGGGCCCGACCTTGACCCGCCTCAAGCGGACGCGATCGCGACCGGCGTGCGGCGGCCGCGGGCGTTCAGCTGGCCGAGATCCGGATCGCGGCGGCCGCGGTCAGCGGTGCGGCGATCGCGGCGACCACCAGCCCCGCACCCAGCAGCAGCAGCGCCCCGACGGGATCCAGCCCCTGCGCGCTGGCCGCCACGCTGCCGGCGCCGAACACCAGCACCGGCACGTACAGCGGCAGGGCGAGCAGGCCGACAAGGATACCGGACCGGCGCATGCCGACGGTGAGTGCCGCGATCACGGCGCCGATCAGGCTCAGCAGCGGCGTGCCCAGCGCCAGCCCCGCCAGCAGCACCGGCAACTGCGCGTGCGGCAGGTGCAGCAGCTCGGCCAGGAACGGCGTCGCCAGCAGCAGCGGCAGGGCGGTGGTGGCCCAGTGCATCGCGGTGCGCACGGCGACCAGCCAGGCCAGCGGCACCGGCGCCAGCATCCACTGCTCCAGCGAGCCGTCCTCGGCGTCGCTGCGGAACAGCGTATCCAGCGCCAGCAGCCCGGCCAGCAGCGCCGCCACCCAGAGCACGCCGGCGGCGACGCGGGCCTGCAGCTCGGGTTCGTTGCCCAGCGCCAGCGCGAACAGCACCACCACGATCAGCGCGAACAGGGCCGGCTGGAAGGCGTCGCCGCGGCGGCGCCACAGCAGCTGCAGATCGCGGGCCAGCAGCGCGCGGGCGGCGCCGGCCATCGACGGCGGATGGCCGTCGATCGCCATGCGGGCGGGGCGGGCGGTCTCGTTGCGGGCGGCGGCGAGGTGCGCGTCGTTCGCGATGTCGTTCATGCGGCCCGCTCCAGCACCAGTTCGCGGGTGCGCACCGGCGGCGCGGCATAGGCGCCGTGGGTGGTGACCAGCGCCGCGCCGCCTTCGCGCAGGTGCGCCTGCACCATCCGGTTCACCAGCTGGATGCCGTCGAGGTCGAGGTTGGCGTAGGGCTCGTCCAGCAGCCACACCGGCGCCGGCGACAGCCACATCCGCGCCAGCGACAGCCGCTTCTTCTGCCCGGCGGAGAGCTGCCGGGCCAGCGCGTCCTGGTAGCCGTCCAGACCGACGATGCGCATCGCCGAATCCGGCGTCTGGCTGCCGCGGCGGCCGTGCAGGCCGCACAGGAAGACCAGGTTTTCCAGCGCGCCGAGGTCGGCCTTCAGCGCCGGCAGATGGCCGAGGTAGGCGAGGGCGCGGGTGCGTTCGGGCGTGTCGGTGGCGTGGCCGTCGATCTCGATCCGGCCCGACTCCGGCCGCAGCAGGCCGGCCAGCACGCGCAGCAGGGTGGTCTTGCCGGCGCCGTTGTCGCCGCGGATCAGCAGCGCCTCGCCGGCGTCCACCGCCAGGTCGACGGGGCCGAACACCGGCGTGTCGTTGCGCGAGAAGCACAGCCCGCGGGCGGCGAGCAGGGGCGGCGGCGGGGCGGGATCGGTCATCGCGATGGCAGGAGACTGGCCGGAAGAGGCTGCAGGCCAGCCCGGGTCCGCGATTCTACGGATTGCCCCGGGGGATTGCCCGCCGCGGCGGTCCGCGCCGGTCGTTCAGCTTCGCAGCCAGTCGATGTGCGGATGGCCCGCCAGCGAGGGCGGCGCCGCCGCGTCGATCCGCATCCGCACCGGCGCGTCGGTGCGCCAGTAGAGCGTCCCGAGCTGGCCGTAGCGGCGCGACAGGGCATCGAACGCCCCGACCGCCATGTCGATCACCAGCCAGCTCGGCTCGCGCCAGGTGCGGTTGCTGGACGACGAGAACGCGGCCCGGAAGGCGCAGCCGCTGACGAGGAGATCCGCCTGCAGGCGTTCGTCCTCGGCGCGGTTCCCGGCGTCGGGGCGTACGACCGAATACGGGTTCCAGGCCGACAGCAGCCCGGCGGTGCGGGCGGCGGGATAACGCGCGGCCACCGCGGGCGCGGGCGCGCCGATGCGCAGGTCGAGCCATTCGCCGTCGCGTTCCCACCGGTACTCGGCGGCGAGATAGGCCTGGACGAGATCGGTGATGCGGCCTTCGCCGGCGGGCGCGGGTGAGTCGGACACGGGGGACACGAGCATGGCGCAAGGTTTAACCCGGAGGCGCCTGCCCGTAAACTCTGGCGCCCACCGGCGGGAAATGCTAGGCGCCCGGCGCCCATGCTTCCTGCGCACGCTTCCGGAACCGAGCATGCCCCAGACCAAGCTGCCCCGCGTGGGCACCACCATCTTCACCGTGATGTCGCAGCTCGCCGCCGAACACGGCGCGATCAACCTGGGCCAGGGCTTCCCGGATTTCCCGGTGCCGCCGCGGCTGGTCGACGAACTCGACAAGGCGATGCGCGCCGGCCACAACCAGTATTCGATGATGACCGGCATCCCGGCGCTGCGCCGCGCGATCGCCGACAAGACCGCACGCGTCTACGGCGTGCGCCCCGACGAGCACGCCGAGATCACCGTCACCAGCGGCGCGACCGAGGCGATCTTCAACGCCATCCACGCCGTGGTGCGCGCGGGCGAGGAAGTGATCGTGCTCGATCCGTGCTACGACTGCTACGAGCCGGCGATCGACCTCGCCGGCGCGCGCGCCGTGCACATCCCGCTGGACCCGGCCACGTTCGCGCCCGACTGGGACCGCGTGAGCGCGGCGATCACGCCGAAGACGCGCATGCTGATGATCAACAGCCCGCACAACCCGTCCGGCGCGATGCTGGGCGAGGCCGACATGCGCGCGGTCGCCGACGTGCTGCGCGACACCGGCATCTGGCTGCTGTCGGACGAGGTCTACGAGCACATCGTGTTCGACGGCGCGCGCCACGAATCCGCGCTGCGCTACCCGGAGCTGCGCGAACGCGCGTTCGTGATCTCCAGTTTCGGCAAGACCTACCACTGCACCGGCTGGAAGGTCGGCTACTGCATCGCGCCGCCGGCGCTGAGCGCCGAATTCCGCAAGGTGCACCAGTACAACGTGTTCTGCACCTTCCACCCGGCGCAGCACGCGTTCGCGGCGATGATCGACGCCGAACCCGAGCACTACGAACAGCTCGGCGCGTTCTACCAGGCCAAGCGCGACCGCTTCCGCGACCAGTTGCTGGGCACCAAGCTCAGGCCGCTGCCGGTGCCGGGCGGCTATTTCCAGCTGGTCGACTACTCGGCGGTGAGCGATCTCGACGATCTCGAGTTCTGCCGCTGGCTGACGATCGAGAAGGGCGTCACCGCGATCCCGCTGTCGCCGTTCTACGAGACGCCGCCGGCCGGCCAGCGCCTGGCGCGGCTGTGCTTCGCGAAGAACGAAGCCACGCTGGACGCCGCGATCGAACGCCTCGGGACGCTCTGACATGGACGATCTGCGCGTCACCCTGGTACAGGGCGATACTCGCTGGCACGATCCGGCCGGCAATCGCGACCATTACGGCGAGCTGATCGCCGGCCTGCGCGGGCAGACCGACCTGGTGCTGCTGCCGGAGACCTTCACCAGCGGCTTCTCGAACGACGCCATCGCCCAGGCCGAGACCATGGACGGCCCGACCGTCGCGTGGCTGCGCGACCAGGCGCAGGCGCTCGACGCGGCGGTGTGCGGCAGCGTGCAGCTGCGCGTCGGCGACGGCGCCAGCGGTCCACAAGTGTTCAACCGGCTGCTGTTCGCCACGCCCGACGGCGCGCTGCGCCACTACGACAAGCGCCATCTGTTCCGCTACGGCGGCGAGCACGAGCGCTACGCCGCCGGACGCGATCGCCTGACCGTGGACTGGCGCGGCTGGCGGATCTGCCCGCTGGTCTGCTACGACCTGCGCTTCCCCGTGTTCTCGCGCAACCGCTTCGACGTCGAGCGCCCCGGCGCGCTCGACTACGACCTGCTGCTGTACGTCGCCAACTGGCCGTCGGCGCGGGCGTATCCGTGGAAGACGCTGCTGCGCGCGCGGGCGATCGAGAACCTGTGCTACGTCGCCGGCCTCAACCGCGTCGGCACCGACGGCAACGGCCTGCACTACAGCGGCGACAGCGCGGTGATCGACTTCCTCGGCCATCCCGTCAGCGAATGCGGCGAAGAGGTGCTGGTCGTCACCACCACGCTGCAGGCGACGGAACTCGCCGCGCACCGCCAGCGCTTCCCGGCGATGCTGGACGGGGATCGCTTCACGCTGGACTGACGCCGCCGCGTCCGGCCGACGTCCGCGCTGTCCTGCCATCGCCGCCGCCGCCGTTTGCCGCAATCGACGGGCAAGTCGCCCG
Source organism: Lysobacteraceae bacterium (assembly GCA_051952955.1). Lineage (GTDB taxonomy): Bacteria > Pseudomonadota > Gammaproteobacteria > Xanthomonadales > Xanthomonadaceae > Lysobacter_I. The sequence continues at coordinate 14,777 of JBQCJG010000101.1, forward strand.
CCGATCGCGACCAAGACGAGAGGAGCCGCCGATGTCCGGAAAGCCGTTGCCCATCGCCCTGCAACTGGGCGCCACGCTGGAGTTCTACCGCGAGAAGGGCGTCTTCACCGCCGGACTCAAGCCCGGCGAAGTCGCCGGCAGCCCGATCCTCAACCTGTCGCTCGTGAAGCCGAACGGCACCGTCTTCGCCGGACTGGCCGCGGAGTCGCTGACGCTGAAGCCGATCTCGTTCGTGTCGCCGCAGCCGTCGCTGCCGGCCATCGCGATCGACACGCCGCAGCCGGCCGGCGACGGCTTCTTCCTGGTGCCGTGCCTGCGGATCGACACCCCGCAGCACCAGTGGGTCATCGGCAACTACGCGTTCGGCCTGCGCGTGCGCATCCTCGACGCCGGCAATCTGTTCTTCGCCCAGACGGTGCTGCGGCTGCAGGTCGCCTGATCCGGGCGCCGGTGCGACGCGACGGATCAGCGTCGCCCGGCGCCGCTGCGGCACTGCGCGATCGTGTCGGCTGCGCCGTACCAGCCCGGCGCGGGTTCGAAGCGCAGCGTGCGGTAGCTCCACAGCGACACGGTGTCGCCGCGCACGCGCCACGCGTGCGGGTGGCGGCCGTCTTCGAACTCGTCGAACGCAAGCGTGTAGCGCTGCCGCAGCGACGCCATGAGCGACCACGTCGCGTGGCAGGCACGCGGGCTGTCCGTCAGCTGCGTGTGCATCAACGTCAGGCGAATGCCTTCGCCGGCGGCGACCAGCGCCCAGAGCGCGAGGCTGGCCGCGAACGCCCAGCGCAGCGGCCGCGACAGACGCGCGCGGAGCGACTGCGCGGCCGACCACAGCAGGCCGGCGCACGTCGCGCCACCGCCGTAGACCATCAGCGCGAACAGCGGTGCGGCCACCGCCAGGTCCCACAGACCCCAGGCCCCCGCCGGCGGGAAGAACAGGTGCGCGATCGCGAGCAGGCCGACCACCGGCAGCGCCTGCAGCGACAGCGCCACGTGGGCCACCCCCAGCGCGAACAGCAGCGCGATCCCGTTGCGCACGCGCCCCGACAGGCCCGGGACGATGGCGGGCAGCGTCATGCGACCTTCCGCCGGCCGAAGTACACGCGCTCCGCGGCCCAGCGCATCGGCGCGGCGCCCAGCATCAGGTCGAACGGCCAGTCCATCTGCAGGTGATCGAAGGCCCAGCGCAGCGCGCGCTTCATGCGGTAGCGCGGCGCCGCGCGTTCGGCGATGCGTTCCGGCGCGGGCCCGCCCTCGCGCAGGCGGCGCGCGATCGCCTCGCCGGTGGCCCAGCCGTGCTGCCACGCCGAATGGATGCCGCCGGCGGTGACCGGCGACACGATGCCCGCCGCGTCGCCGGTGAGGATCACGCCCGGCATCGCCAGCGGCGCGACCGGTCCGCCGCAGGGGATCAGCCCGGCGCGGATCGCGCTCGGCGCGAGGTCGTCGGGCAGGCCGAGGCCGCGGCCGACGCGCGCGCGCAGCGTCTCGATGTCGGGCATGCCGGTGCGGCCGCGGCGATGGCGGAACGCGAGGCCGAGCTGCACGCCGGTCGGGTTCTGCGCCGCCCAACCGATGTAGCCCGGCGCCAGCGCGCGGCTGACGAAACAGTGCAGCGCATCGGGTTCGGCCAGCGCGTGGCCGGCGAATTCGTATTCGACGCCGTAGAGGAAGTCGCGCACGTGGCCGAGGCCGAAGCGCTGCGCCACCCGCGACTTTGCGCCGTCGGCGCCGACCAGCCAGCGCGCGTGGCCGATGCCCGGCAGGTGCCAGCGCCCGCGCTGCGGATCGGTCGACGGCGAGGCGTGGGTGAACGACTGCGCCAGCCGCACGTCGATGTGCTGCGCGCGCATCTCGTCGACCAGCCAGCGCATCAGGTTCGGCGTGTCGGTGGTGAGGAAGTAGTAGTCCGGCACCTCCAGTGCGACGTGGCGCAGGTTCGGCGCGTACAGGCGCACGCGCTCGATCCGCTGCACCAGATGCGACGGCGCGCGATTCAGCCAGGTGCGCTCGGCGGCTTCCTTCACGATGATCCCGGTGGTGTGCAGTTTCAGCCCGGGATCGCGCTTGCGCTCCAGCACGCAGACGCGCAGGCCGTACTGCGCGGCGGCGAGGGCGCAGGCGGCGCCGGCGAAGCTGGCGCCGACGATCAGCAGATCGACATCGCGTTCGGGGGAGGCGGCCATCGGGGCTCCTGCGGCGGGGAAGCGGGCAGTCTCGATGGGCCGCGCGGGCGCCGCGTGGCGCTTGCGTGAAGTCGCGCTTCACACAGGCCCGGGCCGCGGCCGGACGTGACATGCGGCTGACATGCGGCCCTGCTGCAATCGCGGATCGTTCCGTGGACAGGGTGTCCCATGCGCAAGCCGTTCGAACGTTTCCTCCCGTCGCTGGCCGCGGCGGTCTTCTTGATCGCCGCGGCCATCCCGCCGGCGTC
>JBQCJG010000102.1:0-19412 GCA_051952955.1 Lysobacteraceae bacterium
GGCCGGTCGCGGCGCGCGGCAACGCCCGGGGGTATCGCGCCGGACGCTGGGTCCGCCGGCATGCGCTGGCGACGGGCCTGCTCGCCGCGTGCGCACTGGCGGCCGGCACCGGCGGCGTCGTGCTGCAGCAGCAGAAGCAGCGCGCCGCCGAGGACGCGCGCGATGCCGAAGCGCTGGGACATCTGTTCGACCACACGCTCGGCGTCGCGATGCTGTCGTCGCTGGGCAACGCACCGCTGGCCTCGCGCACGCTGCTCGCCGAGACCGAACGCGGCCTGCGCGCGGAGGCGGGCACGACCCGCCCGCACCTGCTCGCGCGCGGGCTGACCGCGCTCGCGCGCGCCGGCATGACCGCCGGCGACTACACGAAGGCCGACCGCCTCGCCGGCGAGGCCCGGGCGCTCGCGATCGACGACGATCTGCAGGCGGCGCGCACCGACGCGGTGCTCGCGCAGCTGGCGAACCTGCGCGCGCGCTTCGCCGATGCCGAGGTCTTCGTGCACGAAGGGCTGGACAGCCTGCCGGACGCCGGCGCGCGCTCCGGTCCGGCCGCGCTGGTGCGGCTGGACCTGCGCATGCAACTGGCGGTAGCGCGCTGGGGGCGCGGCGACACGAAGCAGGCGTTCGCGATCCTGGACGAAGCGATCGCCACCGCTGCGCGCATGGGCCCCGAGGGCGCGCCGGCACTCGCCGAACTGCTCGCCCAGCGCGGCTACGACCGCATGCAGCTGTTCCAGCTGAAACCCGCCGAGGCCGACCGGCGCCGCGGCCTCGCGGTGCTGGGCGACCGCAGCCCGGCGGTCGCCAACGCCTTGCGCCGGCACCTCGCGAACACGCTGCTGCTGGCCGGCGAACACGACGAGGCCGACCGCGAGGCCGCACGATCCCTGCAGGACAGCCAGCGCATCTTCGGCACCGAACATCCGGAAACCGGCCGCGCGTGGCTGATCTACGGCAAGACCCGCTACTACCTGGAGGACAAGGCCGCCGCGAAGGCCGCCATCGACCGCGCGACCGCGATCATCGGCGCGCAGATCGGCCCCGAACATCCCGATCTCGCCGAGGCGCTGGTCATCCGCGGCGCCTCGGCCTTCGAAGAGGGGCGGCTGCAGGACGCGATCGCCGACGCCCGGCAGTCGCTCGCGCTGCTGGAGCGCGCCTACGGCCCGGCGCACGAGGCCACGCTCAAGCGCCGCACCGACCTGGCGTCGCTGCTGATCTTCAGCGCCGACGACGACCACCGCGGCGGCGGCGCGCACCACCGCGGCGCGACCTATCGCGAAGCCGCGGACCTGCTGTCGGCCGCGCTCGCCGACGGCGAACGACAGGGGCTGCCGATGGGCTATGCCCGCGACGAATACGCCAACGTCCTGCTGCACCTGGGACGGATCGACGAGGCCGACGTGCAGGCGCGCCTGGGCATCTCCGAGATGCGCGCCCAGTTCGGCGCGGACACCGGCTACGCCGCCGCGGACGTGATGGCGCTGATGAAGGTGTTCACCCGCCAGGGCCACTACGACGCCTGCGACGCGCTCGGCGCCTGGCTGCTGGAGGACAGCGCGACGGAAACGGCGTCGCACTACAGCCGCTTCCTGGTCTTCGCGGCGCTGCTGGAGAACGCGGTGGCGCGCGGCGATCCGGCGCGGATCCGCGCGGCCTATCGCGACGTCGAGCGCCATGCTCGCGCGCACGGACTGCTGGACGCGCTGCGTGCCCTCGACGTGCCCGAAACGCTGCGTCGCGGCTGATCCCGCGTCCCCCTGCGGCGGCGCTCGGCTATGCTGCCGGCCCGCCTTCCGGACGTCGCGTCCATGTGCCTGATCGCACTGCTGTGGCAGGCGCATCCGCGCTATCGCCTGGTCCTCGCCGCCAACCGCGACGAATTCCACGACCGGCCGACGCTGCCGCTGGCGCCGTGGACCGATGCGCCGGACGTGCTGGGCGGCCGCGACGAACTGCATGGCGGCGGCTGGCTGGCGCTGCGCGGCCCGCGGCTGGTCGCGGTGACCAACGTGCGGCGTCCGCCCGAACGCGAAGGCCGCAGCCGCGGTGCCCTCGTCGCCGACCTCGTGCGCGGGGACGCGCCGGCGGCGCAGGCGCTGGACGCGCTCGCGCCCGACGCACCGGGCTTCCGGCCGTTCAACCTGCTGGTGCACGACGGCGACACGCTGGCGTTCGCGACCAACCTGCCCGGCGTGCCCGCCGAGGGCGAGGACGGCCGCGCGTTCGCCGCGCGCCTGCTCGCCCCCGGCCTGCACGGCATGTCCAACGGCGCGCTGGATGCGCCGTGGCCGAAGACCGCGACGCTGATGGCGCGGCTCGACGCCTGGCGCGACGCCTCGGCCGGGCAGGGCGACGCGCCCGACCTGTCGCCACTGTTCGATGCGCTGGCCGATCCGGCCCTCGCCGCCGACGACGCGCTGCCGGACACCGGCGTCGGCCGCGACCTCGAACGCTTCCTGTCGTCCGCGTTCATCCGCAGCGAGCGCTACGGTACCCGCGCCAGCACCGTGGTGCTGATCGCCGACGACCACGCGCGCATCGTCGAGCGGCGATTCGGCCCGGAAGGCGTGTTCCTCGGCGAGACCGACCTGCGCGTGCCGCTCGCTGCCGATGCGCGGACGCGCGTCCGTCGTGCATGACAGGCCCGGGCCCGATCGCGGCATGATGTCGATTCCGCCCCCGCCCGTTCGTCGTACCGGGCACACCCACCCCCGAAAGGAGTCCGCCATGCGCCTGTCCCCGCTTCCCGTCGTCCTGGCCGCGCTGCTCGCCGGCGCCGCCCAGGCCGCGCCCGCGACCTACGTCGTCGACCCGAGCCACACCTTCCCCAGCTTCGAGGCCGACCACATGGGCGGCCTGTCGGTCTGGCGCGGCAAGTTCAACAAGAACGAGGGCCGCATCGTCCTCGACAAGGCGGCCGGCACCGGCAGCGTCGACATCCTGATCGACACCGCCAGCATCGACTTCGGCCACGACGTGCTGAACGAGCACATGCAGGGTGCCGACTATTTCGACACCGCGAAATTCCCGCAGGCGCACTACGTCGGCAAGCTCGCCGGTTTCACCGACGGCAAGCCGACCCGCGTCGAGGGCTCGCTCACCCTGAAGGGCGTGACCAAGCCGGTGACGCTGACCATCGGCAGCTTCAAGTGCATGCCGCACCCGATGCTCAAGCGCGAGGTCTGCGGCGCCGACGCCGCCGGCAGCTTCCAGCGCGACCAGTTCGGCATCACCGCCGGCAAGGACTGGGGCTTCGACATGAAGGTGCAGCTGCGCATCCAGGTGGAAGCCGTGGCCGAAGGCGCCGCCGCCGCGCCGGCGACCGCGCCGCAGGACGCGAAGCCGGCCGATGCGGGCAAGACGGAAACGTCGACGCAGACCTGAGCGGCGCGGTGCGGTGACGCGGCCATCGTGCGTGGCCGCGTCTTTCATCGTCATCCCGAGCGCAGGCGAGGAGCCTGCTGTTCGCCGTCGTGACGTGCGATCCACGCCCCGCCCCGGCGAACGCCGGGATCCTGCCTTGAAGGCTGTTCCCTTGTTTCGCTCGCTGCCGCGAGCGAGTCACCTTTCTTTGCTTGTGCACTGCGCCGCTTGCGGCGCGAACGGCGAAGCCGGCCCGAAGGGCTGCCCCGGACTCCATCAGGAAGCGCTGCAGTCGCGAGTCAAGAAAATCTCGCCAGGAGAAAGCGCATCCGTCGCGTCGATGCGTCCAGATCGGAAGCATCGACCCAGGTTCGCGCGCGTCATGTGCCTCGGGTTCCGCGGTATCCGCGCGGTTCGCTTTTTGGTACTCCGATGACGTTGCAAACGCGGCGACCTTCCCCTGCCGATTCTGGTCTTGATCTGCCGGGGCCCCTGGTCGCGACGGGCTTCGCAGATCAGGCCCGAAGGGCGCGCGGCAGGAGGCCGCGCGTTTTTCGACCGGCACAAGGATGTGCCGTCGAAAAACCCCGCGGAGCCCGTGCACCCGACGCGCAGCGTCGGGCGCGACCGACGGGGTGTGCTTTCTTTGGGTCACTCTTTCTTTGCACAAGCAAAGAAAGGTGACTCGCTCGCGGCAGCGAGCGAAATCCAAGGAACAGCAGCAAAGCCTGAAAGCAGGATCCCGGCATTCGCAGGGATGAGGGAGTAAAGACACGCAAGATTGCCGACCTGCAGCCAACGCACACGAATGACATCCGCCTTGGTTAGATGCCCGTACCGTCTTTCATCGCACGATCCGCAGGCTGTCTTCTGATCACGCACCAACGACGAAGGGCGCCTCGCGGCGCCCTTCGTGTCGTTCTTTCCGCGATGTCGCGAAGCGCTTACTTCAGCTTCGCGGCCTTGCGCAGTTCGTCGGCCTTGTCGGTCTTCTCCCACGAGAAGGCGGTGGCGGTCTGCGACTTGCCGGCGCCGTCGACGTAGGTCACGTCCTTCGGCTTGCGGCCGAAGTGGCCGTAGGCGGCGGTCGCCTGGTACACCGGGTGGATCAGGTCGAGCATCTTCACGATGCCGTACGGGCGCAGGTCGAAGTGGGCGCGGATCAGCTTCTCGATCTGGTCGTCGGCGATCTTGCCGGTGCCGAAGGTGGTGACCGAGATGCTGGTCGGCTCGGCCACGCCGATGGCGTAGCTGACCTGCACTTCGCACTTGTCGGCCAGGCCCGCGGCGACGATGTTCTTGGCGACGTAGCGCGCGGCGTAGGCGGCCGAGCGGTCGACCTTCGAGGGATCCTTGCCCGAGAACGCGCCGCCGCCGTGGCGGGCCATGCCGCCGTAGCTGTCGACGATGATCTTGCGGCCGGTCAGGCCGCAGTCGCCCACCGGGCCGCCGATCACGAAGATGCCGGTCGGGTTGATGTGCACCTTGTTCTTCGGCAGCGTGTCGAACCACTTCTTCGGCAGCACCGGCTTGAGGATCAGCTCGCGCACGCCCTCGACCAGGTCCTTGTGCTTGATGCCCGGGTCGTGCTGCGTGGACAGCACCACGGCGTCGAGGCCGAGGATCGCGCCGTCGTTGCCGTAGCGCAGGGTGACCTGCGACTTGGCGTCCGGGCGCAGCCACTTCAGCTTGCCGTTCTTGCGGACCTTGGCCTGCTGCTCGACCAGGCGGTGCGAGTAGTAGATCGGGGCCGGCATGAATTCCGGCGCCTCGTTGCAGGCGTAGCCGAACATCAGGCCCTGGTCGCCCGCGCCCTGTTCCTCCGGCTTCTTCGCCTTCTTGTCGGTGCCGTCGACGCCCGCGGCGATGTCCGGCGACTGCTTGCCCAGCATGTTGATGATGGCGCAGGTGTGGCCGTCGAAGCCGACGTCGGAGTTGTTGTAGCCGATGTCGTTGATGACCTTGCGGGCCAGCGACTCGATGTCCACCCACGCGCTGGTGGTGACTTCGCCGGCGACGATGGCCGCACCGGTCTTCACCATGGTCTCGCAGGCGACGCGCGCGCGCTTGTCCTGCGCGAGGATCGCGTCGAGCACGGCGTCGGAGATCTGGTCCGCGATCTTGTCCGGATGGCCTTCGGACACCGATTCGGAGGTGAAGAGATAGCTGGACATCGACGGGCTTCCTTTTTGGATGGTCGGATGATTCATCCCTCGATCGGGATGAAAAGATGGGCGCGCATGATACACCCCGCGGCCGACCGCTGCATGACTGCCCGGAACGGCGTCTGGGGCGGCCGCGGCGCGCCGGGCGGCCCCGGCGACTGTCACGCCGCCGCCGTGCCGACGCAACGGGACTGTCGCGAAGCCGACGCAGGCTGGCGGCCATCCCGGCCGACCGGTCCCGCCCCATGCAAGCGCTCGAACGCCATCTCCAGGCCCGCCATCCCCACTGGTTCTCCGGCCGTCGCGCCGGCGTCGCCCGATCCGTGCTCCGCGGCCTCGGCCGCTGGTCGCGGCTGGACCGGATCGAGGACTTCCTCGCCCGCGAGGGCCACCGGCGCGACTTCGATTTCCTGCCCGCGGCGCTGGACTTCCTCGGCCTGCGTTACCGGGTGGCCGATCGCGACCTCGCGGCGATCCCCGCCGTCGGCCGGCTGCTGATCGTCGCCAACCATCCATCGGGCGCGCTGGACGCGCTGGCGCTGCTGCATGCGGTGGGCCGCGTGCGCCGCGACGTGCGGATCGTCGCCAACGACCTGCTGTCGCAGCTGACGCCGATGGCCGGGCTGTTCCTGCCGGTGAAGGTGTTCGGCGGCCAGGCCGGCGCCGACAGCCTGCGCGCGATCGAGGCGGCCCTCGAGCGCGAGGAATGCGTGATCGTCTTTCCCGCCGGCGAAGTCTCGCGGCTGGGGCTGGCCGGCGTGCGCGACGGTCGCTGGCGCGCCGGCTTCGTCCGTTTCGCGCGCCGCACCGCGACGCCGGTGCTGCCGGTGCGGATCGTCGCCCGCAACTCGGCGCTGTTCTACGGCGCATCGGCGCTGTACCGGCCGGCGGGCACGGCGCTGCTGGCGCGCGAGATGTTCGCCCGCCGCGCGCGGCCGGTCGGGCTGCACGTCGGGCGGACGATGCGGCTGGACCCGGAGGCGCCGGCGGGGGACAGCGTGCGCGAGGTGCGCCGCGCGCTGTACGCGCTCGGCCGCGACCGCCGGCCGGTGCCGGGCCCGGCACCGCTCGCCGACCCGATCGACCCGGCGACGCTACTGCTGGCCATCGCCGGCACCGAACTGCTGGGCCGCACCGGCGACGGCAAGGAGATCCGGCTGGCGCGCGTGACCGCCGACGCGCCGCTGCTGGCGGAGATCGGCCGGCTGCGCGAGCGCACGTTCCGCGAAGTGGGCGAGGGCACCGGCCGCAGCCGCGACGTCGACGCCTACGATCCGGACTACGAACACATCCTGGTGTGGGACGCCGCCGCGACGAGGATCGCCGGCGCCTACCGCGTCGCCCGAGGCGCGCCGCTGCTGGCCCGCCGCGGCCTGGCCGGGCTCTACACCGCATCGCTGTTCCACTACGCCGACGAAGCGCTGCCGCGGATCGCGCAGGGGCTGGAACTCGGCCGCAGCTTCGTGGCGCCCGAATACTGGGGCAGCCGCAGCCTCGACTACCTGTGGCAGGGCATCGGCGCTTACCTGCGCCGGCATCCGCAGGTGCGCTGGCTGTTCGGCGCGGTCTCGATCAGCGCCGCGCTGCCGCGCGAGGCGCGCGAACAGCTGGTCGCGTACTACTCGCGCTACTACGGCGATGGCGGCGGCGCCGCGGCGTCGCTGCGGCCGTTCCGCTACGTGGCGACGCCGCCGGACTTCGGCGGTCTCGACGCCGACACCGCCTTCGGCGTGCTGCGCGCCAACCTCGCCGCGCACGGCGCCACCGTGCCGGTGCTGTACAAGCAGTACACCGAACTGTGCGAACCCGGGGGCGCGCGCTTCCTCGCGTTCGGCGTGGACCCGGACTTCAGCGACAGCATCGATGGCCTGATCGAGGTCGATCTGGCGCGCATAACGCCGAAGAAGCGCCAGCGCTCCCGGCAGGCGCGCGACGCCAGGGCCTGCCGAAGGCGGGCCTCGCCGCGACGCGGCATGCTGCGGCGCGGCACCGACCCGGCCCTGTTCACGCGAAGGGTTTGCGGTAGAGTGCGTCCACGGCGTGGATGCCGGGATTGACGGAACAGGGGCCATCGATGCATCGGCGTCACAGGGAAGTGGCGATTCCGCAGGCGCGGGATCGCCGTCGTGCCACCACGGGCGCCATCATGACGCTGGTAGCGCCGCTCGTCGCGTCGCTGCTGCTCGCGCAGTCCGCCTTCGCCGCCGACGCGCCGCGTCCCGCCCGCGCGGACGATCCGCAGACCCTCGATCGCATCGTGGTCAGCGCCTCCGCGCTGCCGACCACCGCCGCGGCCGCCAGCCAGCACGTGACCGTGCTCGGCCGCGCCGAGCTCGACGCCATGGCCGGCATGAGCGCCGGCGCCATCCTCGCCACGCAGGCGGGCCTCGTCACCGACCGCAGCGCGCGCAGCGGCGGCTTCGGTTCGCTGTACCTGCGCGGCGCCGATCCCAGCCACGTCGTGGTGCTGATCGACGGCGTGCGCCAGAACGATCCGCTGTCCTCGCGCGGCAGCGCGGTCGACCTCAACACCCTCACCGCCGGCGACATCGAACGCATCGAGATCGTGCGCGGCAACGCGTCGGTGCTCAACGCCGAGGCCATCGCCGGCGTGATCCACATCCTCACCCGCCGCGCCAGCGATGGCGCCTCGGCCGGGCTCGATGCCGGCGGCGACGGCCTCGCCGGCGTGCGCGCGTCGCTGCGCGCGGGCGACTGGCGCGTGGGCGCCACCGCGCGCGAGGACGGCGATCGCGACACCGGCGACGGCGGCACCATCGACAACCGGACCCGCGCAGCGAACGCCGGCTGGGCGCACGGCTTCGGCGATCGCGTCGACGTGCGCGTCGATGCGCGCGTCGCCGACAGCCGCAACCGCGGCTTCCCCGACGACAGCGGCGGCGAACGCTTCGCCGACCTGCGCACGCTGGAGACCCGCGAGGCGACGAGCCGGCAGGGCGCGATCGATCTCTCCGTTCGCGACGTCGGCGGCGGCACGCTGCGGCTGCAGGCCGATGCGCTGTCGCGCAGCACCGACGAGCGTTCGCCGGGCGTGGCGCCGGGCCTGCGCGATCCCGCGGGCCTGCCGGCGATCGAATCCGTCGGCGAATACCGTCGCCAGGATGCGCAGGTGCTGTGGCGCTCGCGCGACGACGCGGCGCTGCGCTTCACCGCCGGCGTGCAGCAGCAGCGCGAACACGGCACGCTCGACAGCCTGATCCACTTCGGCCCGTTCTTCGCGCTGCCCGCGAATTTCGAACTGCGCCGGCGCACCACCAGCCTGCTCGCCGAGGCGCGCTGGCAGGCGGGCGGCTGGACCGTGCAGGGCGGCGTGCGCCGCGAGGATCCGGACCGCGGCGACGCCAGCACGCTGCCGATGCTGTCGGTGCAGCGTTCGCTGGGCGATGGCCGCGGCCAGTGGGGCGCATCGGTCGGCCGCGGCACCAAGCAGCCGAGCTTCTACGCGCTGGGCCATCCGCTGGTCGGCAATCCCGGGCTGAAGCCCGAGCGCGCGCTGCAACGCGAGCTGTACTACGCGACCGACGCCGACGGCGCGTGGCCGCTGCGGCTGACGCTGTTCAGCGCGCGCTACCGCGACCTCGTCGACTTCGACGCCGGCCCGCCGCCGCAACTGGTCAACCGCGCGCGCGCGTCGGCCGACGGCGTCGAATGGTCGCTGTCGCACCGCTTCGCCAACGACTGGCGCCTGCGCCTCGACGGCAGCCGCCAGCGCGTGCGCGCCGACGACGGCGTCGTGCTGCGCCATCGCCCGCAGCTGCAGTGGAACGCCGGACTCGACCTGCCGCTGCCGCGCGCGTTCGCGCTCTCGCTGCAGGCGCACCACCTCGGGCGGCGCTTCGATTCGGCGATCCCGACCGGCGACCGCTGGCTGCCGTCGGCGACGACGCTGGATGCGTCGCTGCGCCGCGGTTTCGGCGCGGTCACGGTGCTGGCGGGCGTGGACAACGTGTTCGATACGGATCGCGAGGAAAGCATCGGCACGCCGTGGCCCGGACGACGGCTGCGGGTGTCGCTGACCTGGGCATCGCGCTGAGGCGACGGCGAGGGCGGTGCGCGGGCGGGACGGCTTCATCGGACGAAGGGGAAGACGATGGCGCAGGTCGAAGGACGGGACGGACGCGGTGACATGCGCGGTGATGCGCAGGCGCGCTGGCGCCTCGGCGTCGTGCTGTGCGCGCTGGTGCTCGCGCTGTCGCTGCCGTTCGTGCTCTGGGGCGCGCATTTCGATCGCGCCGCGCCGGGCTGGCTGGAGGCGATGACCTCCGACGCCGCGTTCGCGACGTTCGGCATCGCGCTGCTGGTCGCCGACGTGCTGCTGCCGGTGCCGAGCAGCCTCGTCGCGATGGCGCTGTGCTGGCGGCTCGGCCCGCTGTGGGGCGGTGCCTGCGTGGCGGCCGGCCTGTCGCTGGCGTTCGTCGTCGGCTACGGCCTGGGCCGGCTGATGCCCGAGGCGCGGCTGCGGCGCTGGATCGGCCCCGCGCTGTGGGACCGCACGCGCGATCGCGCCGATCGCCGCGCGCTGTGGTGGATCTCGCTGATGCGGCCGCTGCCGCTGCTCGCGGAAACCAGCGCGGTGCTCGCCGGCGTCTGGCGGCTGCCGTTCGCGTCCGCTCTCGGCTGCGCGGCCGCGGCGTCGACCGCGACCGCCGCGCTCTACGCGGCCAGCGCATCGCTGGGCCGCGGTGCGCCCGGTCTGCTCGCGGGATTGCTCTCGACGCTGGCGCTGCCCGGCGTGCTCTGGTTGCTGCATCGGCGCGTGGTCGGGCGACTGCTCGGCCGCGATGCCGCGTCCGTCCGCTGAAGTCCGGCGACACCGAAGTCCAGCGACACGAAGTCCAACGACACGAAGTCCGTCCACGCCACGTCCACCGCCACACGTCCATCGAAGTCCAGGGAGGAGAGATGAACCGTCGCACCGTCTTCGCACCGCGTGCCCGCGGGCGCGCACTCGCAGGGCCGCTGTCGCTGCTGCTCGGCGGCGTGCTGGCCATCGCCGCCTCCGTCGCGGGCGCATCGGGCCGGCCCGCGGTCGCGGCCACGCCCGCCGAGCGCCACGTCTACTTCACCGGCGGCGTGCACAACGACAAGGACTGCATCCCGCTGGCGAAGTGCGTCTATCCGCGCAAGGCCGGCGAACCCACCGACCCGCAGTTCCCGAAGTGGTGGGTCAGCACGTGGACGATGTACCGCGTGTTCGCGAACTACGACAAGTTTCCGCCGCCGTACGGCAATCCGCCGGCGGGGCTGTCGCCGTCGGACTACCAGGTCTCGTACGGCGCGAGTTACTACGATTCGACGTACGTGCCGAAGGACCGCGACGGCACCGGCGCGATGATGGAGTACTACGACCAGTACTGCCTGCCGATCTTCCCGTTCGACAACCACTTCACCTGCGCCTTCGTCTCGCTGGGCAACAAGGCCTACTTCCTGCGCTACGCGGACCGGCCGCAGGGCACGCCGCAGTGCTGCAAGTTCTCGCCGAAGAACCATCCGCCGCGCGTGGACTTCATCAAGCACCTGCCGTACAGCCCGGCGCGCAGCACGCAGGTGGCCGGCCAGGTGCAGGCGTATGCGCTGGAAGTCGGCAAGCCGCCGATCCTGTTCGGCTACGCGTTCTATTCCACGCCGACCTCCGACGACCCCGCGAATCCGAAGTCGCCGAAGTACCGGCACCCGCAGTCGTTCTACTTCTCCGGCTATCCGCTGGATCCGCCGGACGCGCCGATCGTCAGCCAGAACTACACCAGCTTCCGCGCGCAGCGGCCCGATCCGATCGTGACCTGGGACCAGGTCGCGCAGATGTGCCCGGCCGATCCGGAATGGTGCTGCCTGTTCGAGGGCGACTGCCCGAAGAAAGGCGCGGATGCGGCGCCCGCCGCCGTGCGCGGCGCCGAGGCGCCGCAGTGGTCCGACCTGCAGCCGGGCGACACCGGAGGTGCGCCATGAGTTACCTCGACAGTCCCCGCCTGCATTTCAAGGGCTGGTTCCAGGCCGACGTCTCGACGATCAACAACGATGTCCGCTTCTACCAGAACGCGTCCTTCGTGCCGGAATACCAGCAGCTCAACGCGAACGGCAGCTGGAACCCGGAAGGCACCGGCATCTTCCGCTTCGTCGACTGCGCCGTGACCGGCGGCAGCCTGGACGGCCGTGCGCTGTTCGACCCGGGCCAGGATCCGGTGATCGGCATGCTGCTGGAGAACGCCGACCGGCGTGCGCCCGGCAAGCTGGTCGACCTCGATCCGCAGCAGCAGATGGTGTCCGAGATCTGGGGCATGCAGCTGCGCCTGCTCGACGCCGCGCGCCGGCCGCTGTTCTCCGGCGAATACAAGCCGGGCCCGTTCTGCAACCTGTGGAAGCGGCAGCAGACCGGCGTGCCGCGCGACCAGCAGCTGGCGGCCAACTACCAGTCGGTGCTGGACGCGATGGCGTGGGACGAACGGCTGGACTCGCCGCTGCTGCGCGCGCTTCGCGAGGCCAGCGACGACGATCGCCTGTCGATCGCGTTCAACGTCTACGGCTACGGTCGCGACGCGACCATCCCGCGCTACACGATGGGCCACGTCGTCGGCACCATCGGGCCGTATCGCCGCGGCGAGCCGGCGCACTTCGTCGTCGGCCGGCAACTGGTCGCCGATCCGAAGAGCTGGCCCACCATCCCCGCCGGTTGCCTCTACAACGCGCAGGGCGATCACGATGCCGACGCGGCGCGGCTGACGCTCGACCTCGGCAACAGTTTCCCGATCGAGGACGCGAACAGCGGCCTGCTCGACGTCGGCCGCGTGCTGGTCGGCGTGCTGCGCGCGAATCCGCAGGCGGCGTCGACGGCGGTCGACGCCGCGGACGTCGTGGTGATCGGCGAAGTGCCGTACCAGGATCCGGACTGGTACACCCGCACCGCCGGCGTGCAGGCGTTCGACCTGTCGACGCAGCCGGAAGCGCGCGAGCTGCTGCGCGATCATCCGCTGGTGCTGCTTGGGCCGGCGACGACGGGCACGGGCTACCAGGTGCGGTTGCAGGAAAGCATCGATGGCCAGTACGTGCGCGCCGACCAGTTCGTGTTCCGCATCGATCCGGGCGAACGGTGCGACCTGCACCTGCACGCCTCGCGCTTCGGCGAAGCGCTCGCGGACGCGCAGGTGCTGCTGTCGCCGACGCAGGGGATGATGGGCGGCTCCGGCGGCGGCGCGACGATCACGCCGACGCCGCGCCCCGCGGCCGCGATCCCCGACATCGCGACGCCCGCGGACGCGTTCGCGTTCCCCGGCGAGGTGCGCACCGACGCCGATGGCCGCGCCGTGGCCACGCTGCAACTCTCCGAGGCCGGCCCCGGCACGCCGCGCGGGTACATTTCCGGCCAGCTGTACGGCGTCGGCTACCAGCTGGCGCAGCAACCGCCGGGGTATCTGTCGAATCCGCTGAATTACGTCAGCGTGCTGGCCTACAGCCGCAAGGACGTGCCCGAGGTGCCGACCTGGTACGACGACATCCAGCCGGTGTTCGCGCAGTTCGGCAACCTCTATCCGATCATGGGTCGCTACATCGTCGACCTGAACAGCTACGAATCGGTCTGCGAACGCATCCCGCCGCTGACGCTCGCGTTCTCGCTGCCGCGGCACGACGCCAACCACATGCCGGTGACGCGCGACCTCGGCGCCGGCGACCGCGAGACCATCCTCAAGTGGCTGCGCAACCCGGGGCCGGACGGTCGTCCGGTGCTGGGACGGCCGAAGGTCGGACTGGCGCCGGATGCGGTGGCCGCGGCGTCGGCCCGGGCCGCGGCCCCGCCACCGCCGCCCGATCTCGACCTGCTGCCCGAGAAGGGCGGCGGCAAGACCGCCTTCATCCTGCAGTACGCCGCGCGTCGCCACGGCGCATCCGAGCCGGGGGAATCGTCATGATCCGTCTGTCACGCGCCATCGTCGAAGGCATCCGGTAGGCCGACACGCCGGAGAAACTCCACGTCTACCTGCAGAACGCGATCGAGCTGGAGCACAGCACGATCCCGCCGTATCTGACCGCGATGTTCTCGCTGCGGCCGGGCACCAACCGCCGCATCGGCGCGCTGATCCGCAGCATCGTGATCCAGGAGATGCTGCACATGAGCATCGCCGCGAACATCCTGATCGCGATCGGCGGCCGGCCGCAGATCAACAACCGCCTCTTCATCCCGAAATACCCGGGCCCGCTGCCGATGGACATCGGCGGGCTGGTGGTGGGCATCGAGGCGTTCTCGATGGCGGTGGTGCAGGACACCTTCATGGCGATCGAGCAGCCGGAGGACGAGATCCCGGTGCGCAAGACGCTGCTGGAGTCCGCCGAGACCTACGCCACCATCGGCGAGTTCTACGACGCCATCAAGGCGCAGATCGTGGCGCTGGGGCCGTCGATCTTCGTCAACCCGACCGCGCCGCCGCAGGTCGTCGCGCCGCACTGGTTCCCGCCGGACAAGCTGTATCCGATCACCGACCCGGAGACGGCCTGCCGCGCGATCGACCTGATCAAGCTGGAAGGCGAGGGCAACGCGCTGACGCCGTATCAGTCGCCCGACGACCCGGCGCACTTCTACAAGTTCGGCGCGATCGTCGCCGGCCGCGAGCTGGTCACCACGCCCACCGGCTACGCCTACGCCGGCGCCGCGATCCCGTTCGACCCGGACGGCATCTGGCCGCTGAAGCCGAACTGCCGGATCGCCGACTTCAGGCCCGGCACGCAGGCGCGCACGCGCATCGAGCAGTACGCGTGGAACTACTCGTCGCTGCTCAACGCGCTGCACGACGCCTTCAACGGCGAGCCCGCGCGGCTGGACGCGGCGATCGGCGCGATGTACGACCTGCGCGTGGTGGCGGTGGCGATGATGCAGACCGTCGCCGATCCGCAGACCGGGCAGACCGTCGGCCCCAGCTACGAATACGTGAAGACCCAGGGAGGCATGCCGGCATGACCGCGAACGCGCATCCGGCGGTGATGTTCGAACTCATCGCCCGCGACCAGGCCGCGCTGCAGGCGTTCTACACCGCGGTGTTCGGCTGGACCTACCGCATCGGCACCGGCGGCTTCGCCTACATCGATTTCCCGACCACGGTCCGGCCGCTGCTCGGCGGCATCGGCCAGGCGCAGGCCGGCGTGCCCGGGTTCGAGCCCGGGCACAACTTCTACCTGCTGGTCGACCGCCTCGAGGACACCATCGCCGCGGCCGAAGCCAACGGCGGTGCGCTGCACATGCCGATCGCCGCCGTCGACGGCTACCGCTTCGCGATGATCGGCGATCCGGAAGGCAATCCGGTCGGCCTGATCGAACCCTTCACCGCATCACCGCATGCCGCATGACTGCATGACCGCGTCGCGCCGGTCCCGGCGCCGCGCCCGCATCGCCTTCCAGGAGGTCCCATGAGTTACCTCAACGGCATCCGGCTGCATTTCGCCGGACAGTTCCAGGCCAACGTCTCGACGGTCAACAACGACCCCGGGCACTTCGACAACGCCAGCTTCCAGCCGGGCTTCCAGCAGTTGCAGGGCGTGAACATGTTCCCGCCGAACGGCTGGTTCAATCCGCAGGGCGACGCCACCTGGCGCCTGCTCGGCTGCGCGATCACCGCCGCGTGGATGCCCACGCAGGCCTCGCCGACGGTGCCGGTCGCGGTGCCCGCGAGCGATCCGGTGCTGTCCTGCTTCGTCGCCGACGCCGACATGCGCGCGCCGGCCAAGCTGGTGGACCTCGACTCCGAGCAGCAGATGGTCTCGGAGATCTGGGGCCTGCAGGTGCGCATCGCCGACGCCGCCGGCAACACCCTGCTGCGCGCCGAGTTCGAGCCCGCGGCCTTCATCGACATCTGGAACCGTGCGGCCGCGGGCGGCGGCGGCGACATGACGATGGGCGCGATGTACCAGTCGGTGCTGACATCGCTGGCGTGGGGCGACGTGTCGGCCTCGCCGTTCCTGCTCGCGCTGCAGGCGGCCTCGGCGGCCAGCGGGCTGCTGTCGATCAAGTTCAACGTCGACGGCATCAACATGGACTACACCTCGCCCGACTTCATGTGCGGGCGCATCGTCGGCACGATCGGCCCCGCGTCCGCGGACGAGCCGCACCACTTCGTCGCCGGCCGGCAGTTCATGGCGAACAGTCCGCCGCAGAACCCGGTGACGCCGCAGAACGTGCTCAACTTCTGCGTCGGTCTCGTCGATTCGACGGCCGGGCTGATCTACCTCGACCTCGGCAACGCGCTGCCGACCACGACCCCGGGCGGCCCGATGGTCGACCTCGGCGACCTGCAGCTGTCCTGCCTCGATCCGATCGCGACGCCGGGCACGCCTGCCGGCAGCGCGATCCCGCTCGGCACCGTCCCGTCCGGCGGCAGCGGCGGCTACGCCAGCGATCCGGACTGGTACGCCAGGACCGCCGGCGTGGTCGCGCTGCCGTACGACGCGGCGACGACGGGGGCGGCGATCGCGGCCTTTCCGCTGGCGATCGACGGCAGCAAGCCGCTCGACGGCACGCAGGCGATGATCGCCGAGGCGTCGTCCGGCGCCTTCGTCCGCGCGGACACCTTCGTGTTCCGCGCCAGCCCGGGCGACACGCTCGAGATCCAGGTGCTCGCGACCCTGTTTGGCCAGCCGCTGCCCGGCGTGCAGATCGACTTCGCCGCCGATCCCTCGCAGCTGCAGCCGAGCAACGGCATCAACCCGAAGGACGTGCCGAACGTGGGCACGCCGCTGTCGGCGATCGGCTACGCCTCGACGAGCACGCTGCTGTCCGCGACCACCGGCAGCGACGGCCGGGCCACGCTCGCGCTGGGCCCGCTGGGCGATCCGGGCACGCCGCGCTGGTTCAACGGCGGCGCCGACTTCGGCATCGACGGGCAGGTGTACGGCATCCGGCCGGCGTTCGACGCCGCGCAGTACGCCGGCCCGGTCAACCCGTGGAATTTCGTCAGCGTGCTGCTGTGGAGCGGCTTCACGCCGAAGGTGCCGAACGCGCCGACGTGGCACGACGACCTGCAGCCGATCTTCCGGCAGTACGCCAACCTCTATCCGGTGATGAACCGCTTCCTCGACCTCGGCGACTACGCGTCGGTCGTCGCCAACCAGCGCCTGCTGCTGCTCGCCTTCGGCCTGGACACCGGCAATCCCAACGTGATGCCGGTGACGCGCGACCTCTCGCCGGCCAAACGCACCGCGATCCTGCAGTGGCTGCAGCAGAGCCCGCCGCCGCTCGGCGATCCGCCGACCGTCGAAAAGGCGATGCGCGCGCGGCACGCGCCGCCGCCCGCCGCGCCGCCGTCGGTGGTCATGCCCAAGGGCGGCAAGACCGCCGCGCTCGCCCGCCGCCTCGTCGTCCAGAACCGTTCGGGAGACACGCCATGATCCGCCTCCAGCGCTCGCTGATCGAAGGCCTGAAGACGCCCACGCCGCAGACCGTCGCCGACGCGCTGCAAAGCGCGATCGAGCTGGAACACGCCACCATCCCGGTCTACCTGTACGGCCTGTACTCGCTGGATCCCGTCCGCAACAAGGCGGTCGCCGACATCGTGCAGTCGGTCGTGGTCGAGGAAATGCTGCACATGACCCTCGCCGCGAACGTGATGAACGCGATCGGCGGCAACCCGAGCATCGACGGCCCCGACTTCATCCCGTCCTATCCCGGCCCGCTGCCGGGCGGCGTGGAGGACGGCCTGACGGTGCACCTCGCGCCGTTCTCGTCGGACCAGCTGCTGACCTACCTGCAGATCGAGCAGCCGCAGAACGTCATCGACATCCCGATCCTCAACCCGCTGCTGGGGCCGATCGGGCAGCCCGACGGCGACGACGGCATCACCATCGGCGCGTTCTACGAGGCGATCCTGGCCGCGCTCGCGCAGTTGCCGGCGAGCGCCTTCCAGAATCCCGCGCGCAACCAGGTCGGTCCCGACCTCATGCCCGAAGCGGTGGTCGTGACCGACCTGGCCACCGCGCAGCAGGCGTTGAACACCATCATCGAACAGGGCGAGGGCAACAGCACTTCGCCGCTGGAAGTGGTGGGCGACGGCTACGCGCACTACTACCGCTTCCTGCAGATCTTCGCCGGCGCCACGCTGCTGCCCGCGTCCGGACAGACGCCGCCGTGGGCGTTCGGCGCACCGCCGGTGCTGCTGGACGTGGAAGGCGTGCATCCGCTGCCGACCGATCCAAAGGCCGCGAATTATCCGGCGGGTTCGGCGCAGGCCTTCGCCAACGACACCTTCAACTACACCTACACCGGCCTGCTGAAGGCCCTGCACGCGCTGTTCAACGGCGCCAACACGCAGGACCAGATGAACGTCGCGATCGGGCTGATGATGTCGCTGAAGGGGCAGGCGCGCGCGATGATGGCCGGCATCCCCGATCCCTCGGGGCCGTACACCGGCCCGAGCTTCGAGTACCAGCCGACGAATCCCGCGGCGACCTGAGCCGCGTCGCGCACGCGCCGCCATTCCCGATCGAAGAGGATGCCCGTGACCACCACCCTGACCGTCGGTTTCCTGCTGTATCCCGGCTGCACGCTGCTCGATTTCGCCGGGGCGACCCAGATCTTCGCGTACACCCCGGGCTTCCGCACCGTGTGGATCGCGGCGACGACCGATCCGGTCGCGACCACCGAAGGCGTGTCGGTGGTGCCGAACTTCGCCTTCGCCGATGCGCCGCCGCCGGACATCGTGTTCGTGCCGGGCGGCGGCGGCGACGGCGTCACCGCGGCGATGAGCGACGCCGCGCTGCAGGCGTGGCTGAAGCAGGCCGGCGCGCAGGCGAAGTGGGCCGGCTCGGTGTGCACCGGCGCGTTCGTGATGGCCGCGGCCGGGCTGTTCGACGGCTGCGCGGTCACCACGTACTGGAGCGCCCGCGACGCACTCGCGCTGTTCCCGACGCTGGACGTCGTGCCCGGTTACCCGCGCGCGCAGATCGACACCGAACGCCGGCGCTTCAGCGGCGGCGGCATCTCGTCGTCGCTCGATCTCGCGCTGGAGCTGGTGCAGGAGATCGCCGGCGAACGCGCCGCGCAGAGCACCCAGCTCGACAATCAGTACGCGCCCGATCCGCCGGTGCACAGCGGCGATCCGACCCAGGCGTCGCCGGAGCTGGTGATCTCGATCACCCAGCAGCAGGCGTCGATGAACGCGCAGCTGGTGGCGGCGGTGCAGGCGATCGTCGGCTAAGGCCCGAGGTATCCCACTTTTTGTCCCCGCAAACCATCGCGTTAGGTGAGTTCGCCACATTTCGTGTCATCCCGAGCCGAAGGCGAGGGACCTGCTTTCGTTGACGATCAGCCTCACGGGTTGGGAAGGTTCTGATTGGCCTTTGGTTTCGCTCGCTGCCGCGAGCGAGTCACCTTTCTTTGCTTGTGCACTGCGCCGCTTGCGGCGCGAACGGCGAAGCCGGCCCGAAGGGTGAGCGCCGGAGGCGCGAGTCAAGAAAGGGTGACCCAAAGAAAGCATTTCCGGCCCATGCGCATGGCGCATGGGCGCTCTGTCGCCCGCGCGCCAGTGGCGCGCAAGCGGGCGCCTTTGCCCCCGTCGGTCGCGCCCGACGCTACGCGTCGGGTTCACGGGCTTCGCGGGGTTTTTCGACGGCACATCCCTGTGCTGGTCGAAAAACGCGGCCTCCTGCCGCGCGCCCTGCGGGCCTGATCCGCGAAGCCCGTCGCGACCAGGGGCCCCGGCAAATCAAAAGCCGGGGGCTTCGATTGGACTGATCGCCCTGACGGCCCCGGCGGGAGCCGGTAAACTGTCACGATGACGCACGATTCCAAGCCTGAAGACACCACCCACTTCGGTTTCCGCGACGTGCCCGTCGCCGAGAAGCAGAAGTTGGTCGGCGAGGTCTTTTCCTCGGTCGCCGGCAACTACG
>JBQCJG010000103.1:0-3721 GCA_051952955.1 Lysobacteraceae bacterium
ACACCCCGCTGTCGGTCTATCTCAAGCTGGCCGACGGCCCGCACACCTACCTCTTCGAATCGGTCGAGGGCGGCGAACGCTTCGGCCGCTATTCGATCATCGGCCTGCCCGCGCACCGCGTGTACGCCTTCGCCGGGCACACGCTGTTCGTCACCGAACTGGGCGAGTTGATTGAAAGCCGCATCGTCGACGACCCGCTGGCCGAGGTCGAACGCCTGCGCACCGCGCAGAAGATCCCGCGCCTGCCGGGCCTGCCCGGCTTCACCGGCGGCCTCGTCGGCTGGTTCGGCTTCGAGTGCATCCAGTACATCGAACCGCGCCTGCGCGGCAGCGACGGCCTGCACCGCGATTACCACGACGAACTGGGCACGCCCGACATCCTGCTGATGGACAGCCGCGACGTCGCGGTGTTCGACAACCTCAAGGGCCGGCTGTACCTCATCGTCCACGCCGACCCGCGCGAGCCGCAGGCGTGGGCGCGCGCGAACCGCCGCCTCGACGAACTCACCCATCGCCTGCGCCAGGGCGGCCCCGGCTATCCCGAGGCGCGCGATTCCGTCGGCGTCGTCGAAGACGATTTCGTCTCCGGTTTCACCCGCGAGGGCTTCATCGCCGCGGTGCAGAAGTCGAAGGAATACATCCGCGCCGGCGACATCTTCCAGGTCGTGCTGAGCCAGCGCATGTCGGTGCCGTTCAAGGCGCGCCCGGTCGACGTGTACCGCGCGCTGCGTGCGCTGAATCCCTCGCCGTACATGTATTTCCTCGACGTCGGCGGCACCCAGGTGGTCGGCTCGTCGCCGGAAATCCTCGTGCGACTGGAACACAATGATGAAGGCCCGGGCACCGTCACCGTGCGCCCGATCGCCGGCACCCGCCCGCGCGGCCGCACGCA
Organism: Lysobacteraceae bacterium; assembly: GCA_051952955.1. Taxonomy (GTDB): domain Bacteria; phylum Pseudomonadota; class Gammaproteobacteria; order Xanthomonadales; family Xanthomonadaceae; genus Lysobacter_I. The sequence goes on from JBQCJG010000103.1 coordinate 893, forward strand.
CGAGGAAGACCTCGCGCTGGAAGCCGAACTGCTGGCGGACCCGAAGGAACGCGCCGAGCACCTGATGCTGATCGACCTCGGCCGCAACGACGTCGGCCGCGTCAGCGAACCGGGCACCGTGGACGTCGGCGAGCGCTTCGTGATCGAACGCTACAGCCACGTCATGCACATCGTCAGCGAAGTCACCGGCCAGCTGAAACAGGGCCTGAGCTACGCCGACGTGCTGCGCGCCACCTTCCCCGCTGGCACCGTCAGCGGCGCGCCCAAGATCCGTGCGCTGGAAGTGATCCGCGAACTCGAACCCGTCAAGCGCAACGTCTACGCCGGCAGCATCGGCTACATCAGCTGGCATGGCGACGCCGACACCGCCATCGCCATCCGCACCGCCGTCATCCAGGACGGCCGCCTCTACGTGCAGGCCGGCGCCGGCATCGTCTACGACTCCGACCCGCAGACCGAGTGGGAGGAGACGATGAACAAGGGACGGGCGTTGTTCCGGGCGGTGGAGCAGGCGGCCAAGGGGTTGTAGTCACGCCAAATGCATCCGAATTGCGCGACTAAATATTGGATGATACGAGGCGAGCAAATGATCATTTGTGCTCGCCTAAGGCTGGTGTTGAGATTCCACTGCTTGAGAGCGGCGAAGTCGGCAACTTTGCGGAATGTTTGCTCAATATTGTTTCGATTTCGAGCAGCATTGGTTTGAATCCGTCAAAGTTGATGGACGCTTGGTTTTTCTTGATTACTGCCTCGGAGAATACAGCCTTGCCGTATTCTGAGGCGGGGTTAACTGAGTTTGATTTGTTGAAGCTTTTCCCGTTGAGTTTTGTTGCAAGTGTGGCTGTGTCGAACAGGTCTTCGATGCAGCTGTGTGTAGATCCAATTGGTGATGTTAAAACGATATAAAGATTTTCAACGACGTGGAAGCTCAGAGTCCCGGGGGGAGGGGAGATTTTGAAATAGCTCTTTATGAAGTTTAGGATTGGCGCGGCGCCGGAGTCATTGTCTAGGATCATAATTACCGGATTTATGCCCTTAGGTGCTTTGACGGCCCAATAATTTTTGCGGTAATCCTCAAGAAATTTTTTAAAATCTCCTGTTCCGCCGCTTAACTTGAAAAGCCGACTTGCATTCTTGTTGAAAGCATGAAGTTTAAGCGCTAGCTTCGTCGCTCCACTTGGGCCGGAAGTTAGACTCGCGAAGACAGGGGCGAGCCGCCGGACCGCGCAGCGGATGTATATGCGGTCAGTCTTTCCTTCGAAAAGAAGCGTGGGCAGTTGGGATGCAGCGAAGTCCCTGTAGAAAACAAGATCGCGCAGCAATTTTTCGTTAGCGGTCAATTCTTCGGGTTCATCAAGTTTGGCGAGCCGCGTCCATGCTCGGTCAACAGAAATCGCATGCGCCAATCTGCCTTCAAGCTGAGCGATGGTGGCAGCCGGCTTGGCTGGCCTCGTCGGATTCGTTGCCGTCGCTGACTTCAGTTCAAATGTGCCCGTCATCAGTAAGCGATGAACCATCGCCCGAGTGTTACGCCGGTATTTTGCGTCCGTATTGATCCGTTTGTTAACGACAAGACCAGTGACTTCTTGGCGCGAATTAAAGTACTGCATTCGTGTTTTTTCTGGATTTTCCTTAAATCCTTGCTTCGTAAGAATTTTGATGAGGGCTGTGGCGGGTTCCCATCGGTTAAGGTCATTAGGTGACGCCACCGCAATTCCTTCCGGAAATGGTGTCTTCGATGTGGAGAATGTCAGATCGTCGGCATATCGGCTATAGGAGCATCCCTCGCGACGCGCTAATGCCTTTAGCCGCATATCGAGGGCATTGGCAATAAGATTTGAAAGCACGGGAGAGCATGGGCTACCTTGAGGTAGGCTGTTGTCGTGGCAAGCGATCTGCGCAATAACAGTTGCTGCTGCCGGATCCATTTTGAAATCAGAGTTCCTCATGAGGAATCCCCGCACTCGGCCGAAGTTTAAGCTGCCAAAAAAATCGCTAATATCCATATTGAAGACGAATTTTCGGCGCCGATGGGCGTAGCCGTTCGTCATGATGGAATAATTTCTTTTAAAGCCGTGTGCTACCGGTTGTTTGACATGCCGGGATTTCTCAATCTCTTGAAGGCAGTCTTGGAGCTTTTCGGCCAATCTTCTCTGAAGATTTTTGAGTTCTGGTCTCGGAGCGCAGATGGTGCGGTCGCCTCCAGAGCGTTTTGGTATCTTGAACGTCGTGTAGCGTTCTGCGGGCGGAAGAATTCGAATCAGATAGGCTACGCGATTTGGCTTGTAGCCCAAGTAGTTGGCCACATCTTGCAATGACTTCAATGCCTTGAACTTCGCCAGTTCGCTCATCGATCCCTCTAAAGAATGTGAGGAGGGCGCTATAGACACTCTTATGCACAAAGTGCATCGTAAAGCTGCCATATCAGGATTCTTAGCGCAAATCCACCAGGCCATGAATCAAATGTCGCGAACCGCGACAAATAGATCTGTCTATAGGCCCTCCCTAGACCTTTATAGCGGAAGTTCTCCATCGCGTGCAACTATGCGAGCGAAGGCAAGGTGAGGTGCGTTCTTTGTCATGAAGGTGATGTGTATCACTGCGCTCAACCTCTCCTGAAAAATCATGTTTCAGATTCATTGATTCAACGAATCCACCGTTATCGTCCCAGTATCGAATCGTGCGCAGGCGCGTCAAGGTCGGGACGAGTACCGTAGGCCGGGTCAGACCCAGCGATTTTTCACAGGCCCATGCTGGGTGCGAAGCACCCAGCCTACGAGTCGTGAAGGCTTTCACGAGATATTCCCACCGTTGCCGTCCCATCATCGC
>JBQCJG010000104.1:0-3354 GCA_051952955.1 Lysobacteraceae bacterium
AGGACCGCGCCCGGCCGTTCGTGGTCGCCGCCGACGGCCGCCGCGCGATCGCCGTCGGCACCCGGTTCTCGGTGCGCCGCGACGGCGAGGCGCTGCGCGTGGTGGTGACCGAAGGCGTGGTCCGCCTGGAGGCCCCCGCACGGCCGGGCCGCATCGGCACCGAGCCGGTGCTGCTGCCGGCGGGCAGCGTCGCGATCGCCACCCGCAGCGGCGTGACCGTGCATCGCGGCACGCTGGCCGAGGCCGAACGCGCGGTGGAATGGCGCGGCGGCCGGCTGTATTTCGACGACACCCCGCTGTCGGTCGCGGCCGAGGAGTTCAATCGCTACAACACCCGGAAGCTGGTGATGGGCGACGGCGACGTGGCGGCGCTGCGGATCGGCGGCAATTTCCGCTGGTCCAATCCCGAAGGCTTCGTCCGCCTGCTGGAACAGGGCTTCGGGGTGCGCGCCGAGACCCGCGGCACGCTGATCGTCCTGCACGCGCGCTGACGCGTCCGTTGCGACCACGCCGCCTCCGACTTTCGTCGAATCCCGGGCGACGGAGGGATTCACCGTGCCTATCCGTCCCGATCATTCGGGCCGGCGCATGAAGCGCCGTCCATTCGTCTCCGGGGACCAAGGGGAAATCATGTCCAGACCGTTCCGACTGTTGCTGCTGTCCGCAGCCTGCAGCCTCGCGCTGCAGGCCCACGCCCAGGGCTCGACCGCCCCCGGTGCGCCGATCACCATCCCGGCGGGCGACCTCGCCTCCGCGCTGGACACCCTGGCCCGGCAGTCGGGCACGCAACTGGTCTACCGCAGCGACCAGCTGCGCGGCGCCCGCACCTCGGGCGTGCAGGCCGCGCCCGACGCCCAGACCGCGCTGCAGCGGCTGCTGCGCAACAGCGGTTTCGCGTTCCGTCGCGACGACACCTCCGGCGCCGTGGTCATCGTCCGCAACGACACGCCGAAGCGCGCCCCGGAGCCGGCCCCGCCATCGGAACCTTCCGGCGGAGGCGGCGCCGCGACGACGCCCCCGCAGCCGGAACAGCTGGAAAGCGTGCAGGTCACCGGTTCGCGCATCCCGCGCGCCAGGATCGAGGGCCCGGCGCCGGTGACGGTAATGAACGCCCGCGACATCCGCGCCGGTGGTTTCACCACCGTGCCGGAGGTGCTGCGCAGCCTGACCCAGAACTCCGGCGAGACCCAGAGCCAGCAGTCCGCCAGCGGCGCAGACTTCTCGCCGGGCGCGCAGCAGGTCGACCTCCGCGGCCTCGGCCCGAACCACACCCTGGTGCTGGTCAACGGCCGCCGCATCGCCGACTTCCCGATGCCCTTCCAGGGCCGCAGCAACTTCACCGACATCTCCAGCATCCCGCTGGGCATGGTCGACCGGGTCGAGGTGCTGACCGGCAGCGCGTCGGCGGTGTACGGCTCGGACGCGATCTCCGGCGTGGTCAACTTCATCCTGAAGCGACAGGCCGACGGCACCACGGTGGACGTGCGCTACGGCGACACCACTCGCGGCGGCGGCGAGTCTTACGACGTGTCGCTGACCACCGGCTTCGAGCGCGGCGGCCTGGACGCGGTGATCGGCGCCGAACTGCAGGTCCAGCGTCCGCTGTGGGCCTACGACCGCGCGATCCAGGACTCCACGCAGGACGGCCCGACCGCGCGCTCGCGGGCGGCGCGCCGCGCGTTCCTGCGCACCAACTACGACGACGAATACCTCGATCCCGGCCAGGCCGCCTGCGACGCGCTGTCCTCGCTCAACCGCGGCTCGACCTACTACGCCTCGCGCCCGGGCTTCGGCGTCGGCGGCGACGACGGCTTCTACTGCGGCAGCGACAAGGCCATCGGCTACGGCACCGTCCTCAGCGAGCGCAAGGGCCTCAACGCCTACGGCGCGTTCAACTACACGCTGGCCAACGGCCACCAGTGGTTCGCCGACGTGCAACTGGGCTACCACAAGATCGGCCTGTTCCGCGACGTGACCTCGTGGAGCTACCAGGCGCCGGACGGCAACGAAGACGGCTACTTCTTCAACCAGGCCACCGGGCAGGTCGAATACTGGCAGCGCCAGTTCAGTCCCGAGGAAATGGGCGGGCTGGACCGCGGCATGATCCGCAGCACGCAGAAGACCTTCGGCATCGCCACCGGCTTCACCGGCCCGCTGGGCGGCGACTGGGACTACGAGGCCACGTTCAGCCATTCCCAGTACCACGCGACCATCGGCTGGCCGCAGATCGTCGCCGCGTCGGCGAACGCGCTGTTCCTCGGCCCGCAGCTGGGCACCGATCCGGACGGCTTCCCGATCTTCGACGCCGACCCGGCGCGCCTGTACACGCCGCTGACCCGCGCGCAGTACGACGCGATCTCCGGCCGCAGCACCTACCATCCGACCTCGCGCACCGACACGGTGTCGCTGACGCTGACCGACAGCGAGCTGTTCTCGCTGCCGGCCGGTCCGGTGGGCTTCGCCGGCATCGTCGAATTCGGCAACCAGGCCTACGACCTGCATCCCGACACCAAGGCCACCGAGTTCTACTACTACAGCTGGAAGGACTCCGACGGCCACGGCAGCCGCAACCGCTGGGCGCTGGCGGGCGAGCTGCGCGCGCCGCTGCACGAGACGGTGAACGCCAGCCTCGCCGCCCGCTACGACCAGTACCGCTACTCCGGCCAGAGCATCGGCAAGCTGACCTGGAGCAGCGGCCTGGAATGGCGTCCAGTCGAGTCGCTGCTGGTCCGCGGCTCGTACGGCACCGCGTTCCGCGCCGCCGACCTGCACTACCTCTACGCCGGCGTCGGCAACGACGAGACCTCGGGCCTCGACTATTACGGCTGCCTGAGCGACGACCCCGGCGCCAACGACTGCTCGGACTACGACGAGCACCTGATCCGCACCCGCCAGGGCAACCGCAAGCTCGATCCGGAGACCAGCACCTCGTGGACGGCCGGGCTGGTGTGGTCGCCCTCGCCCGCGTTCGACGTGTCGCTGGACTACTTCGACATCCGCATGCGCGACCAAGTGCAGGACATGAGCGTCGACGAGATCCTGCGCAACGAGGCCGGCTGCCGCCTCGGCTCGCTGGATCCGGCTTCGCCGACGTGCCTCGACGCGCTCGGCCGCATCACCCGCGTCAACGGCAGCCTGTACGGCGTGTTCGTCAATCCGATCAACGTCGCCCGCGAGAACACCAGCGGCGTCGACCTGAGCGCGCACTACAAGCTCGAGACCGCGGCCGGCGACTTCCGCTTCGGCCTCGATCACAGCTGGGTGCGCAGCCACGACTTCCAGCGCTACAGCGGCGACCCGGTCGAGGACGAACTGGCGGTCAACAGCGGCTTCGACATCCCGCGCACCAAGACC
>JBQCJG010000105.1:0-4330 GCA_051952955.1 Lysobacteraceae bacterium
CGGCGGCCGAACCGCGTCCAGGTGCTGTCGGAGAGGTGGCCGATGATCGGCTGCACGATCAGCCCGGTCAGCGGCGCGGCGATCCACAGGCCGGGCAGCGCGTCCATGTCCGCGCCGCGGGTCTGGTAGATGCGGCTGCCGTTCGCGTTCTGCAGCGCGAAGCCGAACTGGATGCCGAGGAAGCCGAAGCACATGTTCCAGATCTGCCAGAACGAGAGCGTCGGCTTCGTGGTCTGCGATCCGGTGGTCATCGGCGGGGTCCCTGTGTGCGTGCGCGGCGTGCGGACGCGCATCATCACACGCGCCGGGACGCGCAGGGCGTCGCGCTGCAGCGCAGCAATGGCGGCATGCAAACGTATTCAGCCAGACGTGTCGGCACGGTCGCCGCCCGCACCGGCACCGGCGCGGCGCCCGCACCGCATCACATCGCCTTCGTCGCCAGCTGCTTCGCGATGAATTCCTCGTGGGTCGGCATGACCCGCGTGCAGTTGGCGATCACGCCGCGGATGTTCTCCATGAATTCGAGGACCTTGTCGTCCGGGTAGGCGTCGACCAGCGCGTGGTAGCGGCGCGGTTCGATGCGCTGCCCGTGCAGCACCTGCATCCAGCTGACCTCGGCGAACAATTCGTTGGCGTCGCGGAAGATCCGGCCGCAGCTGCGGAACAGCTCGAGCTTGCGGGTCAGCGACTCGGGCACGTCCATCGTGCGGCAGTAGTTCCAGAACGGCGTGTCGTCGCGCTCGGTGGCGCAGTAGTGCGCGATCAGGAAGTCGCGGATCTTCTCGAACTCGAAGTCCGAGTGCAGGTTGAATTCGTCGATGTCGGCCTGGTCGAAGCCGCCGTGCGGGAAGAACGCGGTCAGTCGCGCGATGCTGGACTGGATCAGGTGGATGCTGGTCGATTCCAGCGGCTCCATGAAGCCGCTCGCCAGGCCCACCGCGACCACGTTCTTGTTCCAGAACTTCCTGCGCTTGCCGGTGAGGAAGCGCAGCACGCGCGGCTCGGCCAGCGCCGGGCCCTCGAGGTTGGCCATCAGCGTCGCGGTGGCTTCGTCCTCGCTGATGTACCGGCTGCTGAAGACGTGGCCGTTGCCCACGCGGTGCTGCAGCGGGATGCGCCACTGCCAGCCGGCCTGGCGCGCGGTGGAGCGCGTATACGGCGTGAGCGGCGTGGTGCGTTCGCAGGGCACGGCGACCGCGCGATCGCACGGCAGCCAGTGGGTCCAGTCCTCGTAGCCGGTCTTGAGCGTCTGTTCGATCAGCAGCCCGCGGAAGCCCGAGCAGTCGACGAACAGCTGGCCGGCGATGCGCTCGCCGCTGTCCAGCGTGACCGCGTTGATGAAGCCGCTCTCGGGATTCTGCTCGACGCCGACCACCTTGCCTTCGGTGCGCACCACGCCGCGCGCCTCGGCGTAGCGGCGCAGGAAGCGCGCGTAGAGGTGGGCATCGAAGTGGTAGGCGTAGGCGATATCCGCCAGCGGCGAGTTCGGGCGGTCGGTCACCGGCGGCATGAAGCGGTTGTGCCGGCAGGCGAAGGTGTTGATCGAGTAGTCGTCCAGCGGCGCGGCCTTGCCGGCCTGGCGCATCTTCAGCCAGTACTGATAGAACGGCACCACGCCGAGGTCCTGGCCGATCTTGCCGAAGCCGTGGATGTAGCTGCCGCCGACCCGGCCCCAGTTGACGAATTCGATGCCGAGCTTGTACGAGCCCTTGGTCTCGCGGATGAAGTCGGTCTCGTCCAGGTCCAGCGCGGTGTTGTACAGCTTGATCATCGGGATCGTCGCCTCGCCCACGCCGACGATGCCGATCTCCTCGGATTCCACCAGCCGGATCGAATACGATGGGTTCAGCACCTTCGCCAGCGCCGCCGCGGTCATCCACCCGGCGGTGCCGCCGCCGACGATCACGATCTGGGTCACGCGGGCGGAAGCGGCGGTGTCGGGCGCGGGATTCATTGGTTCGGAGGCTCGTTGGGATGCGCGATCAGTATGCGATGCACGGCAGTCCGGGTCATCCCGCGGTGCAACGGCCACGACGCCCGCGCATTGCATACGTATTCAAGGCGCTCGCGCCGCTGTTCGTCTGCGTGCCGGCGCTCGCGGCACTGCCCGCGCACGCCGACGCCGGCCTGCGCGCCGCCTGCGATGCGCCCGCCGCCGCGACCGTGCTGCACGCGCAGGCCGGGCCCGCCGTCGACGCCCGCGCCCACTGGCTGGATCGCCGGCTGATCCAGTGGCCCGGTGCGCCGGTCGACGGACGTTTCCGCCTGTATCGATCGGCGACGGTCGCGCTGCGCGCGGTGCGCGGGCAGGTCGTCGCCGGCGCCGACGGCCACGTCGACCTGGCGCCCGTGCAGGTCAAGTTGACCGCCGTCCTGGCCGAGCGTTTCCGTTTCGTCGGCGACGGCCCGCGGCTGATGCTGCCCGAGGCCGTCGACACCGGCGCGCTGCTGCGCGACCAGCTGCTGCTGGTGCGCGAGGACGACGCCGGGCGTGCGCTCGACGCGACCGCCGTGCAGTTGCCCGGCGCGCTGGACGATCTGTACGCCGCGGCCGACGACGTCGCGCTGGGCGCGTTCCGCACCGTGCCGCCCGCGGGCGCGGAGGATTCCGCCACCCGCTTTGCGCTGTGGGCGCCGACCGCGCGCGGCGTCGCCGTGTGCGTGTACGCCGACCGCGCCGTGACCCGCGCGCTGCCCGCGCACCGCGACGACGCCACCGGCACGTGGACGCTGGACCTGCCCGGCGCGCTGCACGGCACGCGCTACGTGTACCTCGTCGACGTGTATGCGCCGGGCACCGGCCTCGTGCGCAACCGCGTGACCGATCCGTATTCGGCCGCGCTCACCGTCGATTAGGCGCGCAGCGTGGTGCTCGATCCCGACGCGCCGGACACGAAGCCGCCGGGCTGGGACGCGGACGCGGCGCCGCGGCCCGCGCCGGCGGCGGACAACGTCGACATGGCCGTGTACGAACTGCACGTGCGCGACTTCTCCCGCGACGACGCGAGCGTGCGCGCGCCGTGGCGCGGCAAGTACCTCGCCTTCACCGAAACCGGTTCCGCCGGCATGCGCCACCTGCGCGCGCTGCAGGCCGCCGGGCTCACCGACGTGCACCTGCTGCCGGTGTACGACTTTGCCTCCGTGCCCGAGCGCGGCTGTGTCGTGCCGCAGGTGCCGAAGGCCGCGCCCGACGGCGAGGCGCACCAGGCGGCAATCGCGAAGACCGCGGCGACCGACTGCTTCAACTGGGGCTACGACCCGTGGCACTACGGCGCGCCCGAAGGCAGCTACGCGGTGCAGGCCGACGGTGCGGCGCGCGTGCGCGAATTCCGCGCGATGGTGCAGGCGCTGCACGCCGCCGGGCTGCGCGTCGGCATGGACGTGGTCTACAACCACACCTTCGCCGCGGGGCAGGATCCGAAGTCGGCGCTCGACCGCATCGTGCCCGGCTACTACCACCGGCTCGATGCGACCGGGAAGGTCGCGCGTTCGACCTGCTGCGAGAACACTGCCACCGAACACCGGATGATGGCGAAGCTGATGATCGACACCGCGGCGCGCTGGGTGCGCGACTACCGCATCGATTCGTTCCGCTTCGACCTGATGGGCCACCAGCCGCGCGCGGCGATGGAACGCCTGCAGCATGCGGTCGACGCCGCCGCGGGCCGGCATGTGCCGCTGATCGGCGAAGGCTGGAACTTCGGCGAGGTCGCCGACGGCGCGCGCTTCGTGCAGGCCTCGCAGCGTTCGCTCGCCGGCAGCGGCATCGGCAGCTTCAGCGACCGTGCGCGCGACGCGCTGCGCGGCGGCGGCTGCTGCGACGGCGGTGCGGCGCTGGTCGATGCGAAGGGCTGGCTCAACGGCCTCGCCGACGGCGACGACGCCGCGGCGGCGAAGCGCGCCGCCGACCTCGTGCGCGTGGGCCTGGGCGGCACGCTCGCGACGATGCGCATGGCCACGGCCGACGGACGCACGCAGGCGTTTTCCGCGATCGACTACGCCGGCCAGCCCGCGGGCTACGCCGCCGCGCCGGGCGAGGCGGTGAACTACGTCGAGAACCACGACAACATGACGCTGTTCGACCTCGGCGCGATGCGGCTGCCCCGCGACACGTCGCGCGAGGACCGCGCCCGCGTGCAGCTGCTCGGCGCCGCGTTCGTCGCGCTCGCGCAGGGCGTCGCGTACTACCACGCCGGCATCGACGTGCTGCGCTCGAAGTCGCTGGACAAGAACAGCTTCGACTCCGGCGACGGGTTCACCCGCCTCGAGTGGACCCTGACCGACAAGGGGTTCGGCGCGGGCCTGCCGAAGCGCGCCGACAACGGCGGCG
>JBQCJG010000106.1:0-5875 GCA_051952955.1 Lysobacteraceae bacterium
AACAACTCGGTCGATGCGCTGGCCAGCCTGCTCGAACCGATGATCATGATCGTGATCGGCGTGCTGGTGGGCAGCATGGTGGTCGGCATGTACCTGCCGATCTTCAAGCTGGCCGCCGTGGTGGGCTGACGGACACCGGGCACAGACGCGCGCGATGACATTCCTCGACCAGAACCCGGCGCTCGGGTATCCGATCGCCGCCGGCCTCGGGTTGCTTGTCGGCAGCTTCCTGAACGTGGTGATCCTGCGACTGCCCAAGTGGCTGGACTGGGACTGGCGCCGCCACGCGCGCGAGGAACTGGGCCAGACCGACCTGTACGAGCCGCCGCCGCCAGGCATCGTGGTCGAACCCTCGCATTGCCCGCACTGCGGGCACCGGCTGTCGTGGTACGAGAACATCCCGGTCTTCAGCTGGCTGGCGCTGCGCGGCCGTTGCCGCAACTGCAGGACGCCGATCTCGATCCAGTACCCGGCGGTCGAACTGCTGACCATGCTGCTGGTGCTGGCCTGCGTCTGGCGCTTCGGCTTCGGCTGGCAGGGCTTCGGTGCGGCGCTGGTGAGCTGCTATCTCGTCGCCGGCGCCGGCATCGACCTGCGCACGCAGACGCTGCCCGACCAGATCACGCTGGTGCTGATGTGGCTGGGCCTGGTCGCCAGCGTCGACAACCTGTTCGTGCCGGCGAAGGCGGCGATCGCCGGCGCCGTGCTGGGCTACCTCTCGCTGTACTGCGTGCACTGGGTGTTCAAGCAGGTCCGCGGCCGCACCGGCATGGGCGACGGCGACTTCAAGCTGCTCGCGGCGCTGGGCGCGTGGGCGGGCTACAAGGCGCTGCTGCCGATCGTGCTGATCTCCTCGTTCCTCGGCGCGCTGATCGGCTCGCTGTACCTGGCGATCAAGGGTCGCGACCACGACTCGCCGATCCCGTTCGGCCCTTATCTGGCCATCGCCGGCTGGATCGTGTTCCTCTGGGGCGACACGATCATCGAAGGCTACCTGCACCTCAGCGGGCTCCGCTGACGCGATGGCCGCATACCGCATCGGCCTGACCGGCGGCATCGCCTCGGGCAAGTCCGCGGTCGCCGGTGCGTTCGAGGCCCTCGGCATCGTTGTCGCCGACGCCGACATCGCTGCGCGCGAAGCGGTCGCACCCGGCAGCGAAGGCCTGGCCGCCGTGGTCGCCGCATTCGGTGCCGACGTGCTGGGCGCCGCCGGCGGCCGCGATCGCGCCGCGATGCGCCGCCGCATCTTCGGCGACGACGACGCCCGCCGCCGGCTCGAAGCCATCGTCCACCCGCGCGTGCGCGAGACGCTCGCGCGCACATGCGACGTGGCGCCCGGGCCCTACGCCGTCACCGCGATCCCGCTGCTGGCCGAAGTCGGCGGACGCGAGGCCTATCCGTGGCTGCACCGCATCCTGGTCGTCGACGTGCCGGTCGACGTGCAACGCACCCGCCTGCTCGCCCGCGACGGCATCGATGAGACGCTCGCCGACCGCATGATCGCTGCGCAAGCCACGCGCGCGCAGCGGCTGGCCATCGCCGACGACGTCGTCGTCAACACCGGCACGCTCGACGACCTGCGCCGCCACGTCGTCGCGCTCGATGCGCGCTACCAGGCGCTCGCAGCCGACATGCAGGGCTGAGCGCGACTATCGGCGGATCGGCGATGGCCGCTCGGAATCCATCGATACGTCCTATCCTCCGACACCGACGACCGCCCCGGACAACGCCGTGCTTCGTAACCTGCACCTCCTGCGCGCCCTCGCCGCCCTCACCGTCGTCTATTTCCACATCACCTCGACCGCCGGCCTGGACCTCGCTTGGGACGTCGGCAGTCGCGGCGTCGACGTGTTCTTCGTGATCAGCGGTTTCATCATCGCGTACATCGGCTCGAAGCAGCCCGGGCACTTCTTCGTCCGCCGGCTGATCCGGATCGTGCCGTTCTACTGGGCGGCGACGCTGGTCGTCTTCACCGCCGCGACCGTGCTGCCGCGCTTCTTCCGCAGCACCGACGCCAGCGTCGGCCATCTCGTGCCGTCGCTGCTGTTCTTCCCGCACCTCTCGTCCAGCGGCGAAGTGCAGCCGACGCTGATCCTCGGCTGGTCGCTCAACTTCGAGATGTTCTTCTACGTGCTGTTCGCGCTGGCGCTGCTGCTGTCGACGCGCCGGGCGCCGATCCTGTGCGCGGCCGCGATCGTGGCCGTGGTCGCGATCGGCAAACTCGTCGGCCCGGTCTCGACCGCCTTCGACTTCTACGCGCGCACGACGAGCCTCGAGTTCTGCTACGGCATCGGCGCGTACTACCTGCTCGCCGCGTGCGAACAGCGCAAGGCCATGCTGTCGCAGAGCATGGCGCTCATGCTCACCCTGCCGCTGGCGCTGATCGCGGGCGTCACGGCGATCGTGCTGTTCGAACACGTCGCCAAGGACGCTTGTCCGCGCTATCTCGCCGGCGGGATCCCCGCCTTCGTCATCGTCGTATCGGCGCTGCTGCTGGAGCGCATCTTCGGCATCGCCTCGCAAAGCCGCCTCGCCTGGCTGCTCGGCGAAGCCTCGTACGTGATCTACCTGATCCACCCCTACATCGTGTTCGGCGTACTCCGCCTCGCCGTGCCCGATGCGGCGCAGTTGTCGATGCCGATGATCGTCGCCGTCATCGCCGGCCTGCTCGCGCTGACCAGCAGCATCGGCATCGCCCTGCACCTGCTGTTCGAGAAACCGGTGATGACCTACCTGCGCGCGAAGCTCACGCCGGATGCGCGGCCGCAAGCGATCGCCACGGCCTGACGTCGCGCATCCCGCCACTCACCTCATCGACCGCATCCCATGCCCCGCAGCGTCCGCAAATCCGACCTGCCGACCAAGACCTGCGCGACCTGCGGTCGCCCGTTCACGTGGCGCAAGAAGTGGGAACGGGATTGGGAGCACGTCCGGTATTGCTCGGATCGGTGTCGCGGGAAGAAGATCGGCACGTAGGGCGGAGTCGACAACGCGGTCTTCCCCATCGCCTTGGAAAGCAATTCATCATCTTTCCGCCGAGGCGGAATGATACATGCCCGCGCGCATATGACGGTGAAACGAGGGCAGTGGCCAATCCGAAACGCTCGCGGCGTGTCCATGCTTGACCGGATTGAAGTGGATGTCATCGAGGTGGCGCCGGAAGTCGTCCTCGTCAGCGATCCGGTGTTCCCAGAAGCGACGCTGCCAGAGTCCACGTTCCCGTTTCGCGATCCGCGAGGCACGCCGCCGTTCCCCCGGTGGCATTCGCATCGAGAATGCCGATTTCACATACGCCCAGCGCACCGAGTCGTCCACGTCGCCGGGAGGCAGCGTCCAGAGGCAGTGCAAGTGATCCGGCAGCACGACGATGGCATCCACGACGAATGGGCGCGTGATGCGCGCAGCCCGAAAGGCTTGACACAGTGCATAGATGTGCTCCGTCAAGAGCGACCGCCGCCGCTCGGCGATGGCGACCGTGAAGAAATACGTGCCTCCGGGCACCCGACAGCGGCGATATTCAGGCATGACGGCAAGATCGCGCGAATGCCCCCGTCGCGCCATCGGAAACACCCCCGCCCAGCCATCAGAAAACCCGGAGTCGTAGGGTGGGCTTCAGCCCACCATTGCGACACGTCCAAGATGAAGAACGATGATCGAAACGGCACAAGACTTCGGTCATTACCACGTGATTCAATCGGCAGAGTGGTGGGCTAAAGCCCACCCTACGGCCCTACGTGTTACGCCTTACGGCCTTTCGCAGGTTCCACCCTACGGGTTTTGTGCGAATTACAAGCCTTACGAATACGCCTTGCAGATTTTTACATCCCCCAGAATAAATCCCACATTTTCTTCCACCAATTGGCAAAAATTTGCTCTTTGCCTTTTCTATTCTTTCGAAACAATCGAAATATTGCGCAAATTGTAACGATGAAAAATCCAAGAACTGCGACAACAAACATCAAATTATAAATATTCATGCTCAAAACGATCCAGTTCCTATTTCAGCGATTAAATCAAAGAAATGCCGGGGACTTTCAAATGCGCTTCGCGCTTTATCTTCCATGACATCCAACCAATAAGGTTCATTTAAATCATCCGCCAACTCGCCGTTAGGCAATACGCCGACAAGAAGATTTCTTGCACCACCTGGCCAGAAGCCTGGTGTATCTTCACATAGAGCCTCATTGTATAACTTGATCCCGCGTTGATATGCTTTTCGCGCAGAGAGAATGTTATAGGCACCCCACGCCATGGTACCGGCACCAGGTGCGGCGCCGGCCCCAGTGCCGGTAATGCCTCCGCCAACACCGAGCTTTATTGCCCCAGAAGCAGCAAGTCTTCCTGAATTAACAGCGTTCAAAATAGATGCTGTTCCCTTGTACCAATTAAAAAGGCCAAGTGGATCAATCATAGTGAGAGGATCTCCACCCACATACCCATACGTGCTAATCCCACCACGCAACCCAATCGGATCGCTCTGCGTGTATCTGCCGATGCCCGGGTCGTAATCGCGGAAGTAGTTGTAGTTCAGCCCGCTGACGCTGTCGTAGCGCTGGCCCGGGAAGCGCAGGTCGAACACGAACGGGGTCGTGTCGCCGTCCGGATCCTGGTTCGGCGCCGTCGTGCCGAAGGCCTCGCCGGCCAGATCCCACTTCCACACCGTCGTGCCGTTGGCGCCGCGGGTAGGATCGATCACCACGCGCGGCGTGCCCAGCGCATCCGGCTGGATGTAGAACACCTTCTGGCTGGCACCCGCGCCCGTGAACAGCCCGACCGGCAGGTCGCCGAACCAGATCGCCTGCTGCGCCGGTGACGTTGCGCCGCCGTTGTCGTAATCGCCGATCCAGTGACCGGCCTCGTCATACACCGTGTATGCGTTGGCGCTGCCCAGATACTTCTGCACCTGCTCGCCGCGGCCGTTGTACACGTAGTTCATCTTGACAGTGGTGCCTTCCAGATACTGCGTCATCCGGTTGTGATCGCCGTAGACGTAGTTTTTGGTGATGGCACCCGCCGGCACAGACGTGGTGTTTCCGTTGAAGTCGTAGGCGCGCGTGCTGCTGCCGACCTGGTCCAGACGGTGGCTGGTACTCGGGTACGTATACGTCGTGGTCGTGCCCGACACCGTGGCGCTGGTACGATTGCCGGTCTTGTCGTAGGTATAGCCCTCCAGCACGGCGCTGGTGCTGCCGTCCTGCGTCTGCGTCAGCCGGTTCAAGCCGTCGTAGCCGAAGATGCGCTGCGGCGGTTCGGACTGATTGCCGTCGCGCAGCTTCTTGAGGTTGCCTACGGCGTCGAATTCGTAGCCGACGCTCAGCCCGCCCGCCGTCGTGTCCTGCACGACGCCCGGCTGGTAGTTCTGATTGAGCGTTCGATTGAGCAACCGTCCCGTGCTGCTGCCGTAGCGCCACGATGCCGCCGGTCCGAACGGGTGGTAGCTCACGTTCGTCAGCAGCACCTGTCGCGTGCCGGTGGAGGTCTTGGCACCGATCTCGGACACGCGGCCCTGCGTGTCGTAGACGTAGTCGACGACGGCGCCGTCCGGATAGATCGTGCTGGTCAGCTGGCCGGCCGCGTTCCAGGTGTAGCGCAGCGTGAAGGCCACCGCGTTGGTGGTCTGCACCTTGCGCACGACGTGACCGAAGCGGTCGTAGCAGTAGACGGTGTCGCCGCTGCCGTCGACGATTTTCGCGAGCCGCCCGGCGGTGAAGGCCTCACCGGTCAGGCAGGCGGCCTGCGTCGTGTCCCAGGTGTAGGTCGTGTTGAGTGTGGACGCCGTGGGATAGCTGATGCCGGTCAGCCGGTTCAATGCATCGTAGGCGTAGTTCGCGACCTTGCTGCGCGCATCGGTCTGGCTGGCGCGGTTGCCGGCGCT
>JBQCJG010000107.1:0-10105 GCA_051952955.1 Lysobacteraceae bacterium
CCCGCGGCGAAGCCGGTGGCGAAGAAGGCTGTCGCCAAGCCCGCCGCCAAGGCGCCCGCGAAGCCGGCGCCCGCCGCCAGGCCCGCGGCGAAGCCGGCCGCCAAACCGGCGGCGAAGGCCCCCGCGAAGCCGGCGCCCGCCGCCAAGGCCGCGGTGCCCGCCAAGACCAAGGCGCCCGCCGCGAAGGCGTCGGCGTCCAAGCCGGTGAAGTCGTCGGCCCCGCCGCCGGCGACTGCGCCCGCCACCCCGCCGGCCCCGCCGCCGACCGCCCAGCCCCAGCCGCCCAAGGCGTCGAAGCCGGCGGCGTCGACGAAACCGAGCGATCCGCCCAAGGCCTCCGCCCCGGCCGTGACCCCGCGTCCGGCGGCCGGCAAGGTCGCGGTCGCGGTGACTTCGCGCGCTCCGTCGCCTGCGCCGAAGCATCAGGTGAAGGTCGTGCCGTACAAGACCGACGAGGCCACCGGCCGTCCGATCCTGCCTGCAGGCTACAAGCCGTCGCCGGACGAGGAGTACATGAGCCCGCTGCAGCTCGAGTACTTCCGCCAGCGCCTGCTGCAGTGGCGCGCCGAGCTGATCGAGGAGTCGAAGCAGACCATCGAGAACCTCAAGGACGAAGTGCGCGATGTCGGCGACGACGCCGAGCGCGCCACCCGCGAGACCGAGAACTCGCTGGAGCTGCGCACCCGCGACCGCTACCGCAAGCTCATCGGCAAGATCGACAGCACGCTCAAGCGCGTGGACTCCGGCGAGTACGGCTACAGCGTCGACTCCGGCGAGGAGATCGGCCTGCACCGGCTGGAGGCCCGCCTCACCGCCGAGCGCACGATCGACGAGCAGGAGCGCTGGGAACACCTGCAGAAGCAGCAGGGCGACTGAGTCCCGGTTCCATGCGATGCGAAAAAGCCCGCGGAAACGCGGGCTTTTTCGTGCCCGGCGGCGGCGTCACGCTTCGGCCGGAACCGGTCCCGATGCCGTTTCCGCGTCGTAGCGCCGGTTCTCGCGCTCGACGTCGAGGACGTGCTGCTGCGTCCACGTTTTCATCGCCGCCATGATCGGCAGCAGGTCCGCGCCCATCGCCGTCAGCGCGTAGCTGACCGCGATCGGGCGGTCGCAGACCACCGTGCGCGCCACCAGCCCGTCGCGTTCGAGGTTGCGCAGGGTCTGCGTCAGCATCTTCTGCGACACCCCCTCGATCCGTCGCGCCAGCTGGCCGAAACGTTTAGGGCCCGGCGCCAGATCGTTGACGATCAGCATCGCCCACTTCTCGCCCAGCCGCGCCAGCAGCTGGCGGCTGGGACAGGCGGCGAGGTACGGATCGGGCGACAGTCGGGGCGCAAGGGCGGCGGTGGTCATGTGGAGTTACCCGCAGGTACCTGATTGAGGACGGACATCGCTTCGCCGAGTATTCGCGCTCCCACGGCACGGAACAACGGGGCGACGCATGCAGATCGGGATCATCGGGGCGGGCAACGTCGGCGGCGCGCTCGCGCGCCTCGCGCTGGCGGCGGGACGCGACGTGCGCGTCGGCGTGCAGGGCGAACCGGATGCGAAGGCCTCCCCGCCGAAGGTCGGCGTGCGCGAGGCGGCCGCGTTCGGCGAACTGGTGCTGCTGGCGCTGCCATACCACGTCTGCGCCACGGCGCTGCCGCCGCTGGCCGACGCGCTGGCGGGCAGGATCGTCGTCGACGTCACCAATCCGGTCCGCGCCGACTGGTCGCCGCTGCCGCTGGGCGAGGGCAACGCGGCGGCGCTGGAAATCGCCCGCCTGCTGCCGGGCGCGCGGGTGGTGAAGGCGTTCAACACCGTGTTCGCGGACGCGATGACGCCCGAGCGCCTGGTGCGCACCGGCGGCGCCCGCACCACCGCCTTCATCGCGGGCGACGATGCCGATGCGGTCGCGACCGTCGCCGTGTTCGCGGAATCGCTCGGCTTCTCGCCGCAGCCGGTCGGCGCGCTGGCCCGCGCCGCGCTGCTCGAGGCCGTGGCCCACCTCAACATCGCGATCGCGCTCGCCGGCGGCGGTACCGACGCCGCGTTCGTCTACGACCGGCGCAGCGCATGAGCCCGACCGTCGAGCGTCTGCACTGGGTCGTAGGCGACGATCGCGTGGTCGGCGACCTGCACCGGCCGGCCGCAGCGCGCTCGCCCGCGGTGGTCGTCGCCGGTCCGATGACCAGCGTCAAGGAACAGGTGACGGGCACCTACGCCGCAGCGCTCGCGCGCCGCGGCATCGCCGCGCTGGCGATCGACCATCGCCACTTCGGCGAAAGCGGCGGCTTGCCGCGGCAATACGAACACGCCGGCCGCAAGATCGAGGACCTGCGCGCGGCGGTGGACGTCCTGGCCGGGCACGATGCCGTCGATCCGGACGCGATCGGGCTGGTCGGCGTCTGCCTCGGCGCGGGCTATGCGGCGCATGCGGCGGTCGGGCATCCGCGCGTGCGCGCCTTGGCCTGCGTCGCCGGGTACTACCGCGATCCCGCGGCGATCCGCGCGCAGGCGCCGGAGCGCCACGACGCCGCGCTCGCGCAGGGCGTGGCGGCGCGCGAGCGTTACGAACGCCTGGGCGAGGTCGCGACGATTCCCGCGGCGGCGCTCGACCGCGAGGCCGCGATGACTTCCGAAGATACGGTCGACTACTACACCCGCCGCGCCGCCGTGGCGAACTACCGCAACGCGTTCGCGGTGATGTCGCGCGAGCACTTCCTGCCGTTCGACGTGCAGGCCGCAGCGCCGCGGATCGCGGTGCCGACGCGGATGGTGCATTCCGAGCATGCGCTGTCGCCGGCCTGGGCGCGACGCTTCCATGCGGCGATGACGGCGCCGTCGGCGCTGTGCTGGATCGACTCCGCCGGGCAGACCGATCTCTACGACGATCCCGGGCGCGTGGCCGAAGCCTGCGACCTCGTCGCGGATCACCTGGCGGCGACGTTCTCCGCCGCGGCCGCTGCGGGCCTCAGTGCAGGTCCCGCAGGTCGAGGTCCCGCAGCTTCGGCGCCCGCCACGCGGTGATCCCGACCACGCCCAGCGTGACGCAGCCGCCGATGACCACGGCGTGGATCAGGCCGAACGCCCGCGCCATCACACCGTCGTAGAACGCGCCGAGTTCGTTCGACGAGCTGATGAAGATGCTGTTGATCGACGACACCCGGCCGCGCATGTGGTCGGGCGTCACCAGCTGCAGGATGGTCGAGCGCAGGACCACCGAGATGCCGTCGCAGACGCCGTAGGCCAGCAGGATCGCGAACGACAGCAGCAGGTGGCGCGACAGCGCGAAGGCGATCGTGCAGATCCCGAACCCGGCCACCGCCAGCAGCAGGATGCGCCCGGCATTGCGCTCCAGCGGATGCCGCGCCAGCCACAGCGCCACGCACACCGAGCCCAGCGCCGGCGCCGCGCGCAGGAAGCCCAGCGCGTCCGGGCCGGCGTGCAGCACGTCCTTGATGAAGGCCGGCAGCATCGACACCGCGCCGCCCAGCAGCACCGAGAACATGTCCAGCGCCATCGCGCCCAGCATCACCTGCTGCGAGAACACGAAGCGCAGGCCCTCGGCGATGCTGGCGAAGACCGGGCCGCGCGCCTCGGCAGGCGGCGGTTCGCTCACGCGCAGCGCGCCCAGCGCGCCCGCGGCCGCCAGCGCCACTGCGATGCCGGTGGCGTAGGCCACGGACTTGCCGGCGACGCCGATCAGCACGCCGCCGATCGCCGGGCCCAGCACCAGCGCGCCCTGGAACACCACCGCGCCGATGCTCGACCCGCGGGTGAAGCGGTCGCGGGGCAGGGCGCGGGCGAACAGCGTGTTGTAGACCGGGCCGAGGAACGAACGCACCGCGCCGGTGAACACGATCGCGCCGTAGATCATCCACGCCTGCGCCCGTGGCGCATCGGCGTGCAGCCAGCCCTGCGCGATCGCGAGCAGCAGCGCCGGCGTGATCGCCAGCCCGAGGCAGGCGACGATGCCCAGCCGCCGCTTCGGCAAGTGGTCGACGAGGTGGCCCGCGAACGGCGCCACCGCGAAGAACGGCAGCACCTCGGCCAGGCCGACGAGGCCGAGCTTCCACGGGTCGCGGGTGAGTTCGTAGATGTGCCAGCCGACCGTGACCGCCACGATCTGGTACGAGAGGATCGTGAACAGCCGGTAGGCCATCAGCGCGACGAACGCACGGCTGCGCAGCGGCGAAGGGGACGGACCCGCTGCGGGCGCGGCGTCGGTGGTCTCGGTGGTTCCCATCCCGGCGCGGTCAGTGCGCCGCGTCGCGGGCGGCCTGCGCGCGGGCCTTGATGAAGGCCAGCAGCGCGGCCAGGCCGTTGTTGCGCGTCGGCGAGAGATGTTTCGCCAGGCCGATGTCGGCGATGTAGCGCGTCTCGGTGGCGAGGATCTCGTCCGCGCTGCGGCCGGCGTACACGCGCAGGGCGAGGAAGATCAGGCCGGAGACGATCGCCGAGTCGCTGGCGGCGGTGAAGTCCAGCCGCGACGCGTCGCCGTCGCCGACGATCCACACCATCGACTGGCAGCCGTGCAGGCGATGCGCGTCGGTCTTCAGCGCGTCGTCCATCGGCGGCAGCTTGCGGCCGAGGTCGATCAGGTACTGGTAGCGCTCGGACCAGTCGCCGAAGAACGCGAACTCGTCGCGGATGGCGTCCTGGGCGTCGCTGGCGGTGGGTTCGAGGGGGAAGGCGGTCATCGCGGACTATTGTAGGGCGATACGGCCCGCGCCCGGTTGCAAACGCAGGGCAACAGCGTTCCGTCCGCTGCGCGGCCGGGTTCATTTCTTTTGCTGGCCCACGCGGCGCGCAAAGCGCGCCCGAACGGCGAAGCCGACCCCGAAGGGGCGAGCGCATGGCGCGAGTCAAAGAAACGAACCAAAGAAAA
Source organism: Lysobacteraceae bacterium (assembly GCA_051952955.1). Classification (GTDB taxonomy): domain Bacteria; phylum Pseudomonadota; class Gammaproteobacteria; order Xanthomonadales; family Xanthomonadaceae; genus Lysobacter_I. The sequence goes on from JBQCJG010000107.1 coordinate 4,874, forward strand.
GGGCCTTCCCCGACGAAGCAAACACGCTGGTGGAAACGCAGCCGGTATTTTCCGACTCGCCCTCCATGGCTCGGTCGGAAAAACGACGCGCATCGTGCGCGTCGCCCTTCGGGTCTGGATCCATTGCGGCGAGTGCAGGAGGGGGCAGGAAGGGGGGCGGTCTGCCGCGATGCCGATCGGCATCGTGCATTCCGCACCCTCATCCGGCGCTGCGTGCTCCTTGCTGCAGCGGGAAGCCGAGCGTGGCGCCGGAGGTCACGGCGTCAGGCGCGCTTCCAGCGCACACCCTGCGGCGTGTCTTCCAGCAGGATGCCTTCGTCGGCGAGCTGCTTGCGGATGGCGTCGGCGCGGGCGAAGTCGCGGGCCTGCTTCGCGGCGTTGCGCTCGTCGACCAGCGCCTGGATGCGCGCGTCGTCGTCGCCGGAGGCGCCGCGGGCGAACCACGCTTCGGGCGCCTGCTGCAGGAGGCCGAGGGCGAGGCCGGCGCCGAGCAGTTCGGACTTCAGGCGCGCGCGTTCGGCCGCGTCGGTCGCCTTGCGCGCGTCGCCCGCGAGGCGCGCGATCTCGGCCAGCGCCTGCGGCGTGTTGAGGTCGTCGGCCAGCATCGCTTCGACGCCTTCGGGGATCGCCGCCGTCGCCTCGACGTCGGCGAGGTCGCGCAGCGTGCCGTACAGCCGCTCCAGCGTCCTGGTCGACTGCTCGATCAGCGCGTCCGACCATTCCAGCGGCTGGCGGTAGTGCGCCGACAGCAGCGCGTAGCGCAGGGCTTCCGGCGGATATTCCTGCACCAGGTCGTGCACGCGCTTGATGTTGCCGACCGACTTGGCCATCTTGGCGCCGCCGAAGTTCAGCATGCCGTTGTGCAGCCACCAGCGCGCGAACGTGGCGTGCTCGCCGCCGTGCTTGTGCGCGCACTCGCTCTGCGCGACCTCGTTCTCGTGGTGCGGGAACATCAGGTCGTTGCCGCCCGCGTGCAGGTCGATGGTCTCGCCGAGATGGGCTTCGGCCATCGCCGAGCATTCGATGTGCCAGCCCGGGCGGCCGCGGCCCCAAGGCGAGTCCCAGCCCGGCAGGTCCTCGCTGGACGGCTTCCACAGCACGAAATCGCCGGCGTTGCGCTTGTACGGCGCCACCTCGACGCGGGCGCCGGCCAGCATCTCGTCGGTGTCGCGGCGCGAAAGCTTGCCGTACCCGGGGAAGCTGTCGACCGCGAACAGCACGTGGCCCTCGGCGGCGTAGGCGTGGCCGTTGTCGATGAGCCGCTGGATCATCGCGATCATGTGCGGGATGTGCGCGGTCGCCGCCGGCTCGATGTCCGGGGCGAAGTCGCCGGACACGCCCAGCGCCGCCATGTCCTCGCGGTAGGCGGCGGCGAACTTGTCGGTGATGACCGAGATCGGCACGCCCAGTTCGTTCGCCGCGGCGTTGATCTTGTCGTCGACGTCGGTGATGTTGCGCGCATAACGCAGCTTGCCGTACCGGCGGCGGAGCAGCGCGGCGAGCACGCCGAACACCACGGGACCGCGGGCGTTGCCGATGTGCACGTAGTTGTAGACGGTCGGCCCGCAGACGTACATCGTCGGCCCGGAAGCGGGGTCGCGGGGTTCGAAGGTCTCGACCCGTCGGGTCAGACTGTTGTAGAGCTGCAGTGACATGAGCGGTCATCCATGGAAGGCATCACGATTCTAGCCGCCTCGCTCCTGCCACGACAGCCGCGATTCAGCCAGCGCACCGCGCGGCCGCCTACACTCGGCGGTCCCATGCGTCCCCATTCCGTTGCCCTCCTGCTCGCCTTCCTTCCCTGCCTGACCGCCGTCGCGCCGGCGCGAGCGGAGGCTCCGGGCATTTCGCCGAACGTGCGCACCGAGTACGCGCAGGTGCTCCAGGTCGAGCCGGTCTACCAGACCCTGCGCGCCCAGGCGGTCGAACAGCGCTGCGACCATCCGGCGGAAGCGACCGGCATGGCACCGACCAACCGCAACTGCCGGCCGGTCCGGGTGACCCGCGAATTCCAGCGGCCGGTGGCCTACGACGTCGACTACATCCTCCGCGGCGTGAAATACCGCTCGCGACTGCCGGTCGATCCCGGCAAGCGCCTGCGGCTCAGGATCACGATCACCCCCGACATCCCGCCCGGCGAGCGCCGCTGAGGCCGTCGGCCCCGGCGACGCGCCGACGATCGCGCCGGCATGGGTCGGATCGTGGCCGGAAACCCCCGCCGATGACGGCCAAAACCCCGGTTTCGCCCTTGCGCGCCCGCGCCACGCGTGCGAGCATGCGCCCCCATGACGCACGCCCAGCCCCTGTCGACGAGCAGCGCCCGGATGGCCTCCGGCATGACCTCGCGCGCGCGCCGACCGGAACCCCACATGCACGCTGGGTAGTCCGGAACGTCGTCCATTCCAACGACACGAGTTTCCAGGAAAGGCCCGGCTCCCCGCCGGGCCTTTTCGTTTTTCCAAGCGCCATCCCTTTCCCTCTCCCGAGACCCGCCATGAAGCATTTCCTGAACACCCAGGATTGGAGCCGCGACGAACTCGACGCCGTGCTCGCGCAGGCCGCGCTGTTCAAGCGCCACCGCCTGGGCGACCAGTTGAAGGGCAAATCGATCGCGCTGGTGTTCTTCAATCCGTCGATGCGCACCCGCACCAGCTTCGAACTGGGCGCGTTCCACCTCGGCGGCCACGCCGTGGTGCTGGCCCCGGGCAAGGACGCGTGGCCGATCGAGTTCGACCTCGGCACGGTGATGGACGGCGATACCGAGGAGCACATCGCCGAAGTCGCGAAGGTGCTCAGCCGCTACGTCGACCTGATCGGCGTGCGCGCGTTCCCGAAGTTCGTCGACTGGTCGGTCGACCGCGAGGACCGCGTGCTCACGTCGTTCGCGAAGTACGCGACGGTGCCGGTCATCAACATGGAGACGATCACCCATCCCTGCCAGGAACTGGCGCATGCGCTGGCGCTGCAGGAACATTTCGGCACCTCCGACCTGCGCGGCAGGAAATACGTCCTGACCTGGACCTACCATCCGAAGCCGCTGAACACCGCGGTCGCGAACTCCGCGCTGACCATCGCCACCCGCCTCGGCATGGACGTGACCCTGCTGTGCCCCACGCCGGACTACGTGCTCGACGAGCGCTACATGGGCTGGGCCGAGCAGAACGTCGCCGAGAGCGGCGGTTCGCTGACCGTCAGCCACGACATCGACAGCGCCTACGCCGGCGCCGACGTGGTCTACGCCAAGAGTTGGGGCGCGCTGCCGTACTTCGGCAACTGGGCGCCCGAGAAGCCCATCCGCGACCGGTTCAGGCACTTCATCGTCGACGAACGCAAGATGGCGCTCACCAACGACGCGGTGTTCTCGCACTGCCTGCCGCTGCGCCGCAACGTGAAGGCCACCGACGCGGTGATGGACGCGCCGTACTGCATCGCCGTGGACGAAGCCGAGAACCGCCTGCACGTGCAGAAGGCGGTGATGGCCGCGCTCGCGCACCAATGACGGCGGTCTCCTTCCCTCGCCTGCGGGGGAAGGCGGGATGGGGGCCAGCCCTCCTCCGGACGAAGACACGCCTCGCCTCCACCTCAACCCTCCCCCGCATGGCGGGGGAGGGAGCACAGAGAGACCCCACGCAATGACCGCTCCGATCCCGGCGTCCGCTCGCCACGACATCGTCCTCGCCTTCTCCGGCGGCCTCGACACCAGCTTCTGCGTGCCCTACCTGAAGGAGCGCGGCTGGAACGTCCACACCGTGTTCGCCGACACCGGCGGCGTCGATGCCGACGAGCGCGCCTACATCGAAGCGCGCGCGCAGGAACTCGGCGTCGCCTCGCACGTCACCGTCGACGGCGGTCCCGCGCTGTGGGACGGCTTCGTCAAACCGTTCGTGCGCGCCGGCGAGGCCTACCAGGGCCAGTATCCGCTGCTGGTGTCGGACCGTTACCTCATCGTCGACGCCAGCCTCGCGCGGGCGCGCGAGCTGGGCACCAACGCGATCGCGCACGGCTGCACCGGCATGGGCAACGACCAGGTGCGCTTCGACCTCGCGGTGAAGGCCAGCGGCGACTTCCGCATCGTCGCGCCGATCCGCGAAATCCAGAAGGAACACACCCAGACCCGCGCCTACGAGCAGAAGTACCTCGAGGAACGCGGCTTCGGCGTGCGCGCCAAGCAGAAGGCGTACACCATCAACGAGAACCTGCTGGGCGTGACCCTGTCCGGCGGCGAGATCGACAAGTGGGAAGCCCCGGGCGAGGGCGCGCGCGGCTGGTGCGCGCCGCGCCGCAACTGGCCGGACGAAGTGCTGCACGTGGCGGTGCGGTTCGTCGAAGGCGAGGCGGTGGCGATCGACGGCAACGCGATGGCCGGCGCGCAGCTGCTGGCGCGCCTCAACACCATGTTCGCGCCCTACGGCGTGGGTCGCGGGATGTATACCGGCGACACCACGATCGGCCTGAAGGGCCGCATCGTGTACGAGGCGCCGGGCCTGGTCGCGCTGCTCACCGCGCACCGCGCGCTGGAGGAAGCGGTGCTGACCAAGCAGCAGAACCGCTTCAAGCCGGACGTCGCGCGCAAGTGGGTGGAGCTGGTGTACGAAGGCTTCTGGCACGATCCGCTGAAGACCGACCTCGAAGCCTTCCTCGCTTCGTCGCAGCGCCAGGTCAACGGCGAGGTGGTGCTGGAGACCCGCGGCGGCCGCGTCGACGCGGTGGCCGTGCGTTCGCCGCACGTGCTCAACGCCAAGGGCGCGACCTACGCGCAGTCGGCCGACTGGGGCGTGGAGGAAGCCGAGGGCTTCATCAAGCTGTTCGGCATGAGCAGCACGCTCTGGGCCGAAGTCAACGGCGCGCAATGAGCGCGACGGCGACGATCGACATGCGCGACGAGATCCTGACCCACCTCGCGGCCCTGGTCGCGTTCGACACCCGCAATCCGCCGCGCGCGATCGTGCCGGCGGGCGGCATCTTCGGCTACCTGCGCGCGCAGCTGCCGGGCTTCCGCTGCGCCGTCACCGACCACGGCGACGGCGCGGTGTCGCTGCTCGCGGTGCGCGGCACGCCGACGCGGGTATTCAACGTGCACCTCGACACCGTGCCGTCCTCCGAGGCGTGGACCGCGGACCCCCTGCGGCTTCCCGGCACCCCCGATCGCGCGATCGGCCTCCGCGCCTGCGACATCAATGGCGCCGCCGCGGGCCGGATCCGAGCCGCGCGCCGCACGCAACGCGATGCCGC
>JBQCJG010000108.1:0-7608 GCA_051952955.1 Lysobacteraceae bacterium
AGCCGGAAAGCGGAACGCCATGGCGCGGATCAGACGATCCCGCCACCCAGGCTCAGGCGCACCAGCGCGACGGCGATGACGATGCCGTTGAGCACCAGCCCGGCCTTGGCGCGGCCGTTCTTGCCGCTCTTGCCGAACAGCACGCCGAGCGCGGCGATGATGGCGCCGACGCCGGCGAACGGGATCCACAGCCAGTTGAGCCAGCCCAGCAGCGGGATCAGGCCGACGAACATCAGCAGCATCGCGACGATGCCCCAGAGCAGGCTGATCAGGCCCATGGCGTATGTCCTCGCGGCCGTGGTGGAGGGCGGCCGATGCGTCGCAAGATGGCGCCGCCGGCGGCGGCGTGCAAGGGCCGGCGCCGCGGACGCGCGAAGCCCGGCCGGAGCCGGGCTTCGCGGGATCGCGCGCGGAGGCCGGCCGCGCCGGCACCCGCGACGACGTCACTGCCGCGGGATCGGCAGGTTGTACAGCCGGTAGATCTGGTCGATCGTGTCCGACAGCGCCGCCGAATTCACCGACAGCGATTCCTGCAGCGTCAGCACCTTGCCGGTGCGCAGCGTCGCCGAGTACTCGAGCATGCACTGCAGGTAGCGCAGCGGCTGCCTGTCGTTGCCGAACAGGCACACGTTGCGCTGCGCGCTGACGTTGGCGCCGATCACCAGCCCGCCCGGCTGCAGCGCCGGCACGATCGTCGGCCAGCGGCCGATCTTCGCGCCGCCGGTGTGCACGCCCCAGCCGGTATCCCGGAACAGGGCCGGCGTCAGGTCGAGGTTGAACTGCGCGTTGAGCGTGTCGGTGAGGCCCGGTTCCATCAGCGCGTTCGGCGTCAGGGTGACGTCGAAGTGCGAGTAGGTCGAGCCCGGCTGGACCACGCTCGGCGTGAACAGCTGCACGCGGCCGCTGGCATCGGCGCCGACCACGCGGCCCGGCACCGTGCCCAGCGCGACCCGCACGTTCGGCAGCGCGGCGCGGATCGCGTCGGCGTCCGCGGCGACGATCTGCACCGCCGGGATGGTCGCGACCACGGTCGGGTCGTCGCTCATCGTGATCAGCCCCGGCGCGGAGGTCGCGACGTTGCCGATGATCGCCGCCACCGCGCCCGCGTTCTGCGCGTTCACCACCTTGCTCTCGAACGAACAGGTGCCGCGGTCGATGAAGGCGATCTTCCCGGCGAGGCTGCCCGCGGGCCGCGGCTGGCCGGCATCGGCGGGGTCGGGGCCGACGCCGTCGTCGGCCAGCGCCACGGTCCCGCTGAAGTTCGCCGCGGTCGCCGCCGGGCCGAAGCTGGCGGTGCCGAAGTCGTCGTTCGCCGAGACCCCGCCGCGGGCCTTCAGCAGGAGCTTCTCGTCCAGCACCAGCCGCGCTTCCTGGCGCACGCGGCTGCCGTCCCACACGGTCCGGCCGGGCGTGCGGATGGCGACGGCGCGCAGAGCGTCGGTCATGCCGGCGGCGCCGAAGCGCTGGCCGGTGACGTTGTCGTACGCCAGCTGGGTGTAGGCGTCCGGACGCGGCGTGCCGTCGAAGTTCGCCAGTTCGCCGGTGTCCGGATCGACGAAGCCGAGGAAGCCGAGGCCGTGCCCGATCTCGTGCGCCACCACGTTGAGGAAGTTCAGCTTGCCGGCCGGGGTCTTGCCGTCGAGGCCGTAGTACCAGCCGCCGCCCTCGATGCAGCCCGGCCCGCCGAGCTCGGAGTTGAACGCGCTGTCGATGTCGATGTCCGCGGGGAACACGTAGTCGGGGCCGGCATTGAGGTTCCTGCCGGCGATGGCGTTCGCCAGCGCGGCCGAATACCACGTGCCCGCGACCGGGGCGTTGGCGAAGTCGCGGTTGACGTACACCGGGCCCGCGGCGCCGAGCACGCCGGCGTCGGTGCTGCACGGCAGCGGCTGGAAGCTCGCGGCGACGCGGACGTCGACGTTGCTCTTCAGCACGGCGCCCCACAGGTCGGCGGCGAACTGGTAGACGATCCGGCGCTGTTCTCCGACGGTCTTGCCGGGGTTGCCGCCGACCGGCGCGGCGGCGGTGGGATCGTTCAGGCCGGCGCCAGCGGGATCGCGGTTGAGCGGGAGGATGTTCGCGGCGTTCGCGGCGGTGGACAGCAGCAGGCCGCCGCCGATGGCCAGGGCGAGGAGATGGCGTTTCATTCCATCGCCTCCGGCGCGCGCTGCGCGGCGGGGGCATCGTGTCCGTCTTCGGACAGCACGATGCGGCCGTCGGGGCCGATGCGGCCGCGCAGCTGGGTCATCGCGGATTTCGGCACGCGGACCGAGACCGATCCGTCGGCGGACTTGCGCACGGTGCGGGCGGCGGCCGCGGCATCGGCGGGCGCGGCGGAGCGGGCGATGCCCGGCTGCGTGCGCTTGCCCGCGTCCGCACGCGACAGCGCCGCGGCTTCTTCGGGCGTCACCTGGCGGAGGCGGCCGGTGGCGCGATCGATGCCGACGCGGATGCCGGCGTCGTGGCGCGCGTTCGCCGGCGCGCTGGCCGGTGCCGGCGCCTGCGCCTGCGCGCCCGGCGCGAAGCACAGCCCCGCCGCGAGGAACAGGGAGGTCTTGCTGACTTTCATGGTGCATCTCCATTGGACAGGAAGGGATATCCGGCGCGATTCGGGGGAAACGACGGATATCGGCGACAGGGCCTGCGGCGTGGCGCGCTGCTGCATGACCGCTTCGCGGAGGCAGGATCGCGATCCTCCCGTTGCCCGTCCCGGGCGCGAAGCAGCCTCCTTCCGATCGAATGCATGCGTGCATGGCCAGCGCCATCGGCACCTGCGCGGCCGGCGATGGATCGGGATCCGGCCGCCGGGCGCGTGCGCACTCTCGGCGGCGCACGGGGCGTCCACATGGCCCGCAAGTCACGGCACCGACGCCGGCGCGTTCGCGCATCCGCTTCCGCATCAGGCACTTGCGCGAAAACGACAGGGCCGCGGACCGGCGCGCGCGATCATGGCGATTGCGCATGAGCACATGACCGTCGCGGTCTGCACGATGCGGATGCGACCGACATCGCAATCATCGCGCGCGCGTTCGAGGGTGCTGCGCGGCCGCGCGCCGGCGCCTGCGTCGATGTCGCGGCGGGGTCGTGCGTGTCCGCTCAGGCGTGGACGCCGTCGATCTCCACCGCCAGTTCGCGGCGGCAGATCGCGGCGTGCAGCAGCACGCGCGGGACGCTGGTGCCGAAGCGATCGTCCAGCGCCTGCGCGACGGTCGGCAGGTCGGCGGCGTCGCGCACGTAGACCTTCAGCCGCGTGCCGCTGCCGAAGCCGGCGGGCAGCGACGGCTGGTGGCGACGCGCTTCGCCGAGCAGCGCGTCGAAGTTGGCGAAGGTCTCGCTGATCTGCTTCAGCAGTTCGCCGGTGTGCTGCGAGGCGTGGCCGACCACGCTGGCGGTGCCCGACAGCAGCAGCGGCATGGCGCTGCCGGGCGGCGGCAGCATCGCGCGGGCGAAGCTGGGCGACTGCGGGCCGTACTGGCGCGGGTACCGGTAGGCGCTGACCTGGCGCGGGTTCTCGACCGGCGTGCCGCGGCGGGCGGCCGACAGCCAGTACACCTGCAGCGTGCGCTTGCCGTCGCAGCGGCCGATCGCGGTCGCCGCCGGCAGCGCGGTGGTGTCGAACGTGCCCAGCCCGCGCGCACGGCCGACGCAGAAGCGGCGGTAGCGCTCGGCGTCGCCGTCGCCGAGGGTGATCGCGTCGAGGTAGTTCCACATCCGCAGCAGGTGCGGGGTGCGGCTGCCGGAGACGAATTCGACCATGCGCCGGTACGCGCGCTCGGCGGCGTCGCAGACGTCGCTGTGGTCCGGCGGGCCGCCCGGCGGTTCGTCGATCTCGATCGCGCCGAAGGTCAGGTGGCCGTCGCTGGCCCAGCGCACGATGCCTTGCCCGGCGTCGCCGTCGCGGCCGCAGTCGACCGGGCCGGCGCTGCGCCAGTGCTCGAACGGCGCCACGCCCCACGGCTGCAGCGGCACCCGCAGGTAGCGCGGATCGTCGCAGTCGGGCGCGCGGTCGCCGAAGCCGAACACGGCCAGCGTGTCCGCGCCCAGCAGCGCCTCGGGCGAGGCCGCCTGCAGGTAGTCCACCGACAGGGCGACGGGCGGGTGTTGCAGCGGGCGACTCATGCGGGATTCCGGGCAGGGTCCGGCGCCGGCGCCGTCCCGGCGGCCGTCGTCGCGGAAGGAGCGTCGGTCGCCGTCGTGGCGAGGCCGGGGTCGGGCTGCAGCGTGTCGCCGCCGAAGCCCGCGCGGCGCTGGCGGCGACGCTGCCACCAGGCGCGCAGGGTCGCCGGCGCCATGCGGGCGGCGGTGACCAGGTAGATCAGCCGGAACGCGCGCAGTCGGCGCAGGACGGCGGGGTTGTCGAACACGTCGCCGGCCAGCATCGAGATCACCGCCTGCTCGATCTGCCAGGCATTGCGCGGATTCGCGAACAGTTGGCGCATCACCGGCGTGGTGAAGCGGTAGATGAACCAGGAGAATTCCTTCAGGCCGCGGTCGAAGCCGCGCGCCATCGCCTTTTGCAGCACGGCCTCGTGCGCGGGCATGCGCAGCGCGGCGTCGACCATCGCGGCCGCGCGTTCGGCGCCGTGCATCGCCAGGTACACGCCGGAGGAGAAGATCGGGTCGATGAAGGCGTAGGCGTCGCCGACCGTGGTCCAGCCGGGGCCGCACATGCGGGTGGAGACGTACGAATAGTTGCCGGTGGCGTGGACCGGCGCGACGCGCTCGGCGCCCGCCATGCGCGCCCACACCGTCGGCATGCCGCGCAGCGTGTCCAGCAGGAACGCCTCGCCGTCGCCGCGGCGCTGCTTCAGGTACGCGGGCGAGCACACCGCGCCGATGCTCATCACGTCGTCGGGCAGCGGGATCAGCCACACCCAGCCGTGGGCGAAGCGTTCGATGGTGATGTTGCCGGCCAGCTCGCCGTCGCGCCGCGCGACGCCGCGGAAATGGCTGAACAGCGCCGCCGACGTGTGCTTCGGATTGCGGCGCTTGGTCTTCAGCCGGTTGCCGAGGAACGTGTCGCGGCCGCTGGCGTCGATCAGGTACGCCATCGCGATCGCGATCTCGCTGCCGTCGGCGGTGCGGGCGCGGGCCCGGCGCGGGCGGCCGTCGGGGTCGAAGTCGACCGCGGTCACCGCCACGCCGTCGCGGGCGTCGGCGCCGGCTTCGCGCGCGGCGTCGAACAGCACGGCGTCGAACTGGTCTCGACGCACCTGGAAGGCGTGGGTGCAGCCCGGGGTCAGCGAGCGGTCGAAGCGGAACATCCGGAGGTCGTCGGCGCGATCCGCCGGCAGCGGGAAGTCCGCGCCGGCCTTGCGCACGCCGATCGCCGCCACCCGGTCGAGCACGCCGAGGCGCTCGAGGATCGGCAGGTTCATCGGCAGCAGCGATTCGCCGATGTGGAACCGCGGGTGGCGGTCCTTCTCCAGCACCAGCACGCGCCGGCCGGCGCGGGCCAAGGCGATCGCGGCGGTGCTGCCGGCGGGGCCGCCGCCGATGATCAGGACGTCGCAGGCCAGAACGGGCGAATCCGGGGCGGTCGAATCCGGCTTGGTCGAATCCGGGGACGCCGGCGGCGGTGGGGAGACCGCCATACTGTCGGCGACCTTCCCGGATGGGACGGTCATGTTCTTCTGGTCGGAGTCCAAGGCTGGCATGATAACGCCTGGCACGCCGCCGCCGTCCGGACCCGGGCGGCGCACAGGCTCCGGCGCGCCGCCCCACGGACGCCGTCCGCGCTCCGGAGCGAGTGCACCGCATCGCCCCGCATCCCGCGCGGGGCTTTTCTTTCTTGCCGTGAATTGTGGATGTGTTGCCCATGTCTGAACTGACTGCCGCCGAACGCGAACTGGCGGACCTGCTGGTCGAGAGCCTGAACCTCGACGGCGTCGAGGCCGCGGGCATCGATCCCGAGGCGCCGCTGTTCGGTGCCGGGCTCGGCCTGGACTCGATCGACGCGCTCGAACTGTCGCTGGCGATCAGCAAGAAGTACGGCTTCCAGCTGCGCTCGGACAACGACGACAACCGCCGGATATTCGGCTCGCTGCGCGCTCTGTCGGCGCACGTCCAAGCACACCGGACCGTGTGACCGCCGCCCTCAGGCTGCTGTTGCTGCCGGCCTACGTCGTACTGGCGCACCTGGCCGAGGCGCGGGAATCGCCGACGCTCGCCCTGATCGCGCTGGTCGACGTGGCGCTGCTGGTGCTCATCGAGGGCCTGGTCGCGCTGCGCCCGGCCGCCTGGCTGGGCGCAGCGGCCGCGGCGCTGGCGCTGGGCTGGCTGGCGCAGGGCGACTTCGCGCTGACCTCGCTGCTGCTGGTGCCGCCGGCGTTCACCGCGCTGGTCGGCACGTGGTTCCTGCGCAGCCTGCGGCCCGGGCGGGTGCCGCTGATCCGCAAGGTGGTGGCCGCGCTCTACGCCACCACGCCGGACGCGCTGCCGCCGGCGTACCGGCAGTACACCCGCCGCGTCACCCTCGGCTGGGGGCTGATGCTGTGGCTGCTGACCGCGATCAACCTGGTGCTGGCGCTGGTCGCCGTGCCCAACGGCCTGCTCGCGCACGCCGGCGTCGCCGCACCGTTCACGGTGACCGAGGGACAGTGGTCGTTCATCGCCAATGTCGCGGACTACGGCCTGCTCGGTGGCTTCGCGCTGGTCGAATACCAGGTCCGCCGGCGGAAATTCCCGGTGCGGCCGTACAGGACCTTCGCCGGGTTCGTGCGCCGGCTGGCGGCGCTGGGGCCGGCCTTCTGGCGCGACTTCTTCCGTTCCGACGACGTCGGCGCCGTGCGCTGACGCCGCCGGTCCCGCTGCCCACCCCGCCTTTTCCGAGAGACTCCGCCCGCATGTCCACGGTCGACGCCCGCCACGATTTCCGCGAACGCCGCGGCGCCTCGCCGCTGACGGCCGTGCCGTGGGCGATCTTCAACCTCCTGCAACTGGCGTTCACGCTGCTGCACACCGCGTTCTGGATCGCGATCGCGCTGGTCGTGCGCGTGGTCTCCGGCGGGCCGCGGCTGCCGCTGCGGATGGCGGCGCGGATCTGGGCGCCGGGCCTGCTCGGCGGCGCCGGCGCGCGGCTGGCGACGGAGGGCGCGGACGCCATCGACTGGTCGAAGCCGTACGTCCTCGTCGCCAACCACCAGTCGGTCATCGACATCTGCGCGCTGTTCCGCGCGGTGCCGGTGCCGCTGCGCTTCGTGCTGAAGGCGGAGATGGGTCGCGTGCCGTTCCTGGGCCGCTATGCCCGCGCCTGGGGATTGCTGTTCGTCGATCGCCGCGACCGGGCCGCCGGCGCGCACCTCGTCGACGGCGGCGCGGCACTGCTGCGCGGGGGCGCGACCCTGTGCGTCTTCCCCGAAGGCACCCGCAGCCGCGACGGCCGCATCGCGGCGTTCAAGGGCGGCGCGTTCCAGACCGCGATCGAGGCGGGCGTCGACGTGCTGCCGGTGGCGATCGTCGGTGCCGGCGACGTGCTGCCGGCCGAAGGTCTGTTCCGGGTGCGCCCGGGCCGGATCACGGTGCGCTTCGGCGCCCCGCTGCCCGCCGCCGGCCGCGACCGCGCGTCGCTGGCGCGCGACGCGCGCGAGGTCGTCATCGCGCTGTACG
>JBQCJG010000109.1:0-5040 GCA_051952955.1 Lysobacteraceae bacterium
GCGGGCCTCGTCGTCGGTGGCGCGCCGCGCCAGCAGCTGCGCCGCGCCCTTCAGCCCGGCCAGCGGGTTGCGCAGCTCGTGCGCCAGGCCCTTCAGCGCCGCCGACAGCGCCGACGGCAGCACCGTGGCCGGATCGTCGCCGGGGAATTCGTCGACCGGATGCGCCTCCAGCCACCAGCCGCCGTCCTCGCGCCGGGTCAGCAGCGCGTCGGCGTACTGCGCGGTTTCGCTGCCCGGGAAGGCGAACGGCAGGCGCCGCAGCCGCAGCTGGTCGCCCGGTGGCGTCGCCAGCACCCGGGCCAGCGTGCGGCCCTCGACCTCGAACGCCGCCAGCGGCAGCCCCGGCAGGCGCCGCGGGCCGACGCCGAGCCAGCGCGCGAGCGCGAGGTTCCCGCCCTCCACCCGGCCGGTCGCATCGCACCACGCCACGGGCGTGGACAGGGCGTCGAAGGCGGTGGTGTCGGGGGGCATCGCACCAATTTAGTGCAAATCGGAGCACAGCGGAGCGGCGTGCCGGCGGCGGACGACGCGCCGGGGGCATGCGCGACGCGATCGCGATTGCCGTACGCGCCGTGGCGTCGACAGCGCCATCGTTCCCTGCCCCCGTCCACGAACCGTCGCAATCGATGGCGCGCGCAGGCGACCGCGCAGGCCGGCCTGCATCGCGCCCGGGCCGACCACGTCGCACGATCACGTCGCACGGCCACGGAACGCGATTCCGAGGTTCGACATCGAATGCCGGCACGCGTGCCGCAGACGTGCGACATCGCCGATGCAGGCGGAAAGCGAAGACGCGATACGCAGCCGGATGCGCGGACGATGCACGCCACCGTCTCGGCGCGTGCGACGGTGCGCAGCGCACGCACCGACGGCATGCATGCGCATCCGCGCACCGCATGCGGCCGCACGACTGCGGCGGTAGCGTGGCGCGTCGCTCGGCCGCGATGTTTATACTGGAACGCACCGGGCGCCCGTCGGCATGCACGACAGCGGCGCCCGTTCCCCGCACGCAGTCGAACGTCGCTCCCGCATGCGGGAGGCCTTGCCGGTCGCGCCGGTCTGCAGGTGTGGCGTCAAGGTTGATCGAAGAAGGACCCGAAGGACATGTCCACTCCCACGCGTGAACAGTTGCTCCGCGCTGCGCTCGCCAGGCGCCTGCAGGAGCAGGCCAGGCTGCAGTCGACGACGGCGCACGGCAACGGCAACGCCATCCCCGTCTCCGATCGCGGGCAACCGCTGCCGCTGTCGTTCGCCCAGCAGCGGCTGTGGTTCCTGGCGCGGCTGGAAGGCTACAGCGAGGCCTACCACATGGCGCTGGCGCTGCGCCTGCAGGGCGCGCTCGACGTCGGCGCGCTGCGCGGCGCGCTGGATCGCATCGTGTCCCGCCACGAAACGCTGCGCACGACGTTCCACCAGGACGGCGATGATCCGGTGCAGCGCATCGCGCCGCCCGGCAGCGGCTTCGCGCTGCAGGAACACGACCTGCGCCGGCATCCGCACGCGGACGAGGCGCTGGCGCAGCGCATGCTGGAGGAAGCGCACCAGCCCTTCGACATGGCGCTCGGCCCGCCGTTCCGGGGCCAGCTCGTGCGTACGGCCGACGACGAACACGTGCTGCTGCTGACGATGCACCACGTCATCTCGGATGCGTGGTCGCTCGGGCTGCTGTCGACCGAACTCGCCGCGCTGTACCGCCAGCATCGCGAGGGCGGCGACGATCCGCTGCCGCCGCTGCCGATCCAGTACGCCGACTACGCGCAGTGGCAGCGGCAGTGGCTGCGGGGCCCCGTGCTCGAAAAACAGACCGCGTACTGGCGCCGCACCCTGGCCGGCGCGCCGACGCTGCTCGAACTGCCGACCGACCGGCCGCGCCCGGCGCAGCAGCGCTTCGAGGGCGACCGCGTGCCGATCGCGCTGGATGCGGCGCTGACCGACGCGCTGAAGGCGCTGAGCAAGCGCCACGGGATGACCCTGTTCATGACCGTGCTGGCGGCGTGGGCGACGGTGCTGTCGCGGCTGTCGGCGCAGGCGGAGGTGGTGGTCGGCACGCCGGTCGCGAATCGCCGGCGACCGGAGGTCGCGAACCTCATCGGCTTCTTCGTCAACACGCTGGCGCTGCGGATCGAGGTCTCCGGCAGCGTGTCCGCACTGCTCGACCGCGTGAAGGCCGCGACGCTGGATGCGCAGGACCACCAGGAGCTGCCCTTCGAGCAGGTGGTGGAGATCGTCAGGCCACCGCGCAGCCTGGGCCACACGCCGATCTTCCAGGCGATGCTGGCGTGGCAGGACATGAACGAAGGCGCGCTCGCGTTCGGCGGCGTGACCATGTCGCCGATCGACACGCTCTACGACACGGCGAAGTTCGACCTGACGCTCAACCTCGGCGAAAGCGGCGACCGCATCGTCGGCGGCCTCGACTACGCGACCGCGTTGTTCGATCGTCCCACGATCGAACGGCACGCGGGCTACCTGCATCGCGTGCTCGCCGCGATGGCCGCCGACGAGCAACAACCGGTGGAGCGCATCGCGCTGCCCGGCGACGACGAACGTCGCATGCTGCTGGCGCTGGGCGACGGCGGACCGCGCATCGCCTGCGACAGCGTCGGCCTGTACGACCTCGTCGTCGCGCAGGCGGCGCGCACGCCCGATGCCATCGCGGTGGTCGAACCCGGCGCGGAACTCACCTACCTGGAATTGACGCAGCGCGCCAACGGCCTCGCCGAACGGCTGCGCGCGCTCGGCGCGGGCCCGGAATCGCGCGTCGCACTCCTCGCCGACCGCACGGCCGAGTCGATCGTCGGCGTGCTCGGAATCCTCGCCGCGGGCGCGGCCTACGTGCCGCTGGATCCGGCCTATCCCGACGATCGTCTGGGCTACGTGCTCGACGATGCCGACGTGCTGGCGCTGGTCGCGCCGTCGGCGCTGGCCGCGCGCGCCGCGCGCTGCGCATCGCTGCGTCCTGCGCTGGCCGGCCACCTGCTCGACATCGGCCAGGCGCCGACCCGCGACGCGCCGCCGGCCGTCGCGCTGCGGCCGGACCATGCCGCGTACGTCATCTACACCTCCGGTTCGACCGGCGTGCCCAAGGGCGTAGTGCTCGAACATCGCGGCGTGATGAACCTGGTGCAGGGCTTCATCGCGGGCCACGACTTCGCCGGCCAGCGCGTGCTGATGATCCCGCCGCTGATCTTCGACGCCTCGGTGGGCGACGTGTTCCCGGCGCTCGCCACCGGCGCCGCGCTGGTGCTGCACCCGGATCCGGGCGCACTCGGACCGGAGACGCTGTCGCGCTTCTGCCGCGACCATCGGATCACCGCGATCGATGCGCCGGCGCCGCTGTGGCGGCAGTGGACCGAAGGCTTCATCGAACGGCAGGCCGACCACGACGCGCCGGTGCTCCCCGACCTGCGGCTGATGATGTTCGGCGGCGAAGGCGTGTCGCTGGAACAGGTCCGGCGGTTCGCGACGCTGACCGACGGTCGCGTCGCCCTGAGCAACCACTACGGCCCGACCGAGGCCTCGGTCTGCGCCACGATGCTGACGACCCGCGACGGTTCGGAAATCGACGGGTCCGACCTGCCGATCGGCCGCGCGCTGCCGGGCGTGCGCATCCACGTGCTCGACGGCCAGCTGCAGCTCGCGCCCATCGGCGTCGAGGGCGAACTGTGCATCGGCGGCGTGCAGGTCGCGCGCGGATACCTCAATCGGCCGGAGCTGACCGCCGAGCGCTTCGTCCGCGATCCCTTCGTACCCGATGCCGCACCCGACGATGCGGACGCGCGGCTGTATCGCACCGGCGACCTCGCGCGCTGGAACGCCGACGGCACCCTGCAGTTCATCGGCCGGCGCGACCACCAGGTCAAGATCCGCGGCTTCCGCATCGAGCTGAGCGAAATCGAGATCTGCCTGGCGCAATACCCCGGCGTGCGCGAAGCGGCGGTGCTGGCGCGCGAGGACGTGCCGGGCGACAAACGCCTCGTCGCCTACGTGGCCGCGGCCGACGCCATTGACGCAACATCGCTGCGGACGCACCTCGGCGGGTTGCTGCCGGACTACATGGTGCCCGCGGCCTACGTGCGGCTGGATGCGCTGCCGCTCACCGTGAACGGCAAGCTGGACCGCAAGGCCCTGCCCGCGCCGGACGCGAGCGCGTACGTCGCCCGCGACTACGAAGCGCCGGTGGGCGAAGCGGAAACCGCGATCGCGGCGATCTGGGCGAAGGTGCTGAAGCTCGACCGCGTCGGCCGGCACGACGATTTCTTCGACATCGGCGGGCATTCGCTCAGCGCCATCGGCCTGGTCGCCGCGCTGCAGAAGCAGTTCGACGCGCAGATCAGCGACGTCTTCCGCTGGCCCACGGTGTTCGAGCAGGCGCAGCATTTCCGGCCGTCCCGCGACGCGCTGCGGCAGCGCATCGAGCGCGTCAAGCAGGCGCTGGCGACCGCCGAGGCGCGCGAGCGCGAGGCAAACGAAGACCCGGCCCTGCAGGTGCGTATCGACGCCTACCGCGCGCGCACGGAGCAGGCGCTGGCGCAGTTCGGCGCGCCGCGCACGGTGCCCTGGGGCTGCGTGCTGTTGACCGGCGCCACCGGCTACCTCGGCGCCTACCTGCTGCACACGCTGGTCACGACCCGCGACTGCCGCCTCGTGGTGCCGGTGCGCGGCGCCGACCAGCAGGCCGCCGAGCGCCGCCTGCGCGACGTGCTGGACCACTACTTCGGCCCGGCGTTCCACGCCCTGTGCGCAGGCCGCGTGGAAGTGGTGGTCGCGGACCTCGCGGCGCCGGGCCTGGGCATGGCGCCGGACCTCCATCGTCGACTCGCCGCGGAGGTGGACACGATCCTCCACAGCGCCGCGAACGTCAGCCACTACGGTCCCTACGAGGACTTCCACCGCGCGAACGTCGTCTCCACCGAACAGCTGCTGGCGCTGGCGGTCGAAGGCAAGCCCAAGCGTTTCCACTTCGTGTCGACGATCTCGATCCACGACGGCGTGCCCGACGCGCCGTGGGCGGTCTTCACCGAGGACGACATCGACATC
>JBQCJG010000110.1:0-7305 GCA_051952955.1 Lysobacteraceae bacterium
GCCAGGCCGGCCAGCCACCAGCGGTCGACCCGCGGCGCCAGCGCCTCGACCACGCCGACCACGTCCTTGTCGGCCAGCGCCGCGAACACCGCGAACGTCGGGCCGGCGGCCGGCGACGCCGCCAGCGCCTCGGCCTGCGCGCGCGCCGCCTGCGGGTTGTGGCCGACGTCGACCAGCACTTCGACGTCGCCATGCATGAACCGCTGCAGCCGCGCCGGCACCCGCGCCGCGCGCACGCCGTCGACGAAGGCCGCGTCGGGCAGGTCGTCGGGCAGCGCATGCAGCGCGGCGATCGCGACCGCGGCGTTGCGCAACTGCACCGGCGCCGCCAGCGCGGGCAGCGGCAACTCGAGTTCGCGACCGAACGTGCGCCAGCGCCAGCGCGCGTCGCCGTCGGCCTCGGCGTCTTCGCCGTCGACGGGCTCGAAGAAGAAGTCGCAACCGATCCGCACCGCCGACGCACCAATCGCGTATGCGCGGCCGAGCACACTCGACGGCGGATCGTCGTCGCCCAGCACCAGCGGCGTCCAGGCGCGGGCGATGCCGGCCTTCTCCGCGCCGATGTCCTCGATCGTGTCCCCCAGCCAGTCCTGGTGGTCGAGATCGACCGTGGTGATGACGGCGACATCGGGATCGACGAGGTTCACCGCGTCGAGCCGCCCGCCGAGCCCGACTTCCAGCACCGCGAGATCGAGATCGCGGCGCGCGAACAGCCACAGCGCGGCCAGCGTACCGTATTCGAAATACGTCAGCGGCACGGCGCCGCCGGGCATGGCGTTGCGCGCGGCCTCCACCGCCTCGAACGCTTCGACGAGCGACGCGTCGTCCGCGTCGGCACCGTCGATGCGCACGCGCTCGTTGTAGCGCAGCAGGTGCGGCGAGGTGTAGGCGCCGACCGTCCAGCCGGTGGCGCGGGCGATCGCTTCGATGAAGGCCACGGTCGAGCCCTTGCCGTTGGTGCCGCCGACGGTGATCACGCGGCGCGCGGGTTTCGGCAGCGCCATCGCGTCGGCGACGGCGCGTACGCGCTCCAGTCCCATTGCAATCGTTTTCGGGTGCTGGGCCTCGATGTAGGCCAGCCAGTCGGACAGGGTGCGCGTGGTCATCCCGCTATTATCCGGCGCGGACACCCCGCCCGGCCACCGCGAGACCCGCATGCCCCTGCCCGCGCCCATCCTCGGTTCGATGCGTTTCGGCGACTGGGGCGCGCGGCTGTCGGCGGACGCCGTCGCCGACCTGCTGTCGGCTGCGCTCGACCACGGCATCGACACGCTGGACCTCGCCGACATCTACGGCGGCCACACCACGAACGCCCTGGTCGGTGCGGCACTCGCGCGCCGGCCGGACCTGCGCGGGCGCCTGCACCTGATCGCGAAGGTCGGCATCGTGATGGCGTCGAGCCCGGGCAACCGTCGCGGCGTGCAGCACTACGACCTGTCGGTCGCTCACCTGCGCCGGGCGCTGGACGACACGCTGGTCGCGCTGGGCACAGACCGCGTCGACACGCTGATGCTCCATCGCTTCGATCCGCTGCTGGATGCGGCGGCGATCGCCGGCTGGGTGCGCGACGAACAGCGCGACGGTCGTGTCGGCGCGTTCGGCGTGTCGAACTTCGATGCGCAGGCGCTGCCGCTGTTCGACGGCCGCCTGCCGATCGTCGCGAACCAGATCGAACTGTCGCTGGCGAACGCGCGCGCGCTCGACGACGGCACCCTCGCCGCCACTCGCGCCCGCGGCGCCGAAGCGCAGGCGTGGTCGCCGCTCGGCGGCGGCGCGCTGCTCGATCCGCATTCGGCGACGGGCGGCCGCCTGCACGCGCCGCTGCAGGCGATGGCCGCCGAATTCGGCCTCGATCCCGCGTCGCTGCTGCTGCGCTGGGTCGCGACCCTGCCCGACACCCGCGTCGTCCTCGGCACCGCGAACCCGCACCGCCTCGCCGACGCCATCCGCGCCTGCAGCGAACCACTGCCGCGCGATGCGTGGTACGCGCTGCTCGAAGCGGCGCGGGGCGTGGCGATGCCGTAGGGCGGGCCTTGGCCCGCCGTTGCGGCTTCTCGATCGCGGGCGCACATCGGTCGAAACGGTTTCGATCCTTTCCACCATGAGCGGACGAGGCGCGATGGTGGGCCGGGGGCCCACCCTACGGCGTGGGTTCGATCACAGCGCCCGATGCACCGCTTCCCCGAACAGCGCCGTGTGGTGCGCGCAGTCGTTGAGCCGCACCACTTCCATGCGCGACGCGTCCGCGCCTTCGAGCAGGTTCAGCGTCGCCGGCGCCTGGCGGAAGCTCCACAGCCGGTTGAGCGGAATGCCGAGGATCCGGCACAGCAGCACGCGGTTGACCGCGTCGTGGGCGACGATCAGCAGCGTGTCGCCATCGCCGAGGCCGGCGGTGGCGCGCTCGAACGCGGGCCACGCGCGGTCGAGCACCTGCTGCAGCGATTCGCCGCCGGTGCCGGGCATCTGCACCGTGTCCGGCGCTTCGCGCCAGTCGCGCAGGCGCTCCGGATCGCGTTCGCGGATCTCGCTGGCGAGCAGGCCTTCCCACTCGCCGTGCGCGATCTCGAGCAGGCCGGCGTCGGTGCCGAGCTGCGCCTTGCGCGCCTCGCCGAGCGCGAACTCGGCGGTGGTGCGGGCGCGGGTCAGCGGCGAGGCGATGGCGCGATCGATGCGCACGTCGGCGAGGCGCGCACCGAGCGCGCGCGCCTGGCCTTGGCCCGTGGGCGACAGCGCGATGTCGATCTGGCCCTGGTAGCGGCCTTCGGCGTTCCACGGCGGTTAGCCGTGGCGTGCGAGGAGGACCCGCCTGGGATCAGACCTGCTGCAGCGAGAGGATGCCCGGCGTCGCCTTGAGCGTCGCGAGCTGGGCGTCGGTCAGCGGCTTGTCGACCGTGATCGCCGCGCGGGCCTGGCCGTCGCCGGCGGCGCCCAGCGCGAAGTTCACGATGTTCACGCCGGCGGCGCCGAGCTGCGAACCGACCTGGCCGATCATGCCGGGGCGGTCCTCGTTGCGCATCAGCAGCACGTGCGCGAGCGGGTCGAACTCGATCTCGACGCCGTCCAGGCGCACGACGCGCGGACCGCGGTGGAGGGTCGCCTCGATCTCGCGGGTGCGGACCTGGCCGCTGCCGTTGTCGCCGACCACGCGCACCTTCAGCAGGCGATCGAAACCGTCGCCGTCGCCGCCGACGGTCTCGGCCACGGTCAGGCCGCGCGCCGCGGCTTCGGCGAGCGCGTTGACGGGCGTGACGCGGCCCGACGCGGTGCCGAGCAGCGCGGCGACCAGCAGGCGCGTCAGCGGCCGGGTGTCGAGCGCATCGGTGCGGCCGGCGTAGGTGATCTCCAGCCGCGTCGGCGCCTGCACCAGGCGCACGGCGAGGCGGCCGAGCGCGGACATCAGCGGCATCCACGGGCCGACTTCGCGCGCGGCCTCGGCGGTGAGCGGCGGCAGGTTGACGCAGCCGGCGACCGCGCCGGTGGCGACGAAATCGATGATCTGCTTCGCGAGGATGGTGCTCACTGCTTGCTGCGCCTCGCTGGTGGACGCGCCGAGGTGCGGGGTGAGGATCAGCTTCGGATGCGCGCGCAGCGGCGAATCGGCCTGCAGCGGTTCGGTGGCGAAGGTGTCGAGCGCGGCACCGGCGAGGTGGCCTTCGTCGAGCAGCGCGCGCAGCGCGTCCTCGTCGACCAGGCCGCCGCGCGCGGCGTTGACCAGGTACGCGCCCTGCTTCATCTGGCGCATGCGCGCTTCGGACAGCAGGTTCGTGGTGTCCTTGGTGCGCGGGATGTGCAGGGTGACGATGTCGGCCCAGGCCAGCAGGTCGTCGAGCGACTTCAGCGCGACGCTGCCCTTGGCCGCGGCGTTCGGCGGCAGGAACGGGTCGTAGGCCGCCACTTCCATGCCGATGCCCTGCGCCTTGCGCGCGACGGTGCCGCCGATGCGGCCCAGGCCGATCACCCCGAGGCGCTTGCCTTCCAGCTCGAAACCGGTGAGGCCGGCCTTCGGCCACTGCCCGGCCTTCATGCCGGCATCGGCCTTCGGGATGTGGCGGGCCAGCGCGAACAGCAGCGAGATCGCGTGTTCGGCGGCGGCGAGCGTGTTGCCGTCGGGGGCGTTCATCACCGCGATGCCGCGGGCGGTGGCGGCATCGACGTCGATCGTGTCGACGCCGGCGCCGGCGCGGCCGATGACCTTCAGCTGCTTCGCGGCCTCGATGGCCTCGGCGGTGATCAGCGTGGACGAGCGCACGAGCACGGCGTCGACGCTGTCGAGCGCCGCGGCGAGCTTCGCGGGGTCCTTGATCGGATCGGAAATCTCGACGGTCCAGCCGGCGTCGCGGAACATCGCCAGGCCGTCTTCGTGGATACCATCGCATGCCAGCACTTTCATTGGGGTCGGCTCCTGAGTGGGGAAGAGAATCCCGCGGAGCCCTGCTGGCCGGCACTGCGCAAACATCGTGATCGATGCGTGGACCGATGACGCTGGTCCGGTGGATCGGCTGCCGCCGCGAGGCGGGACAGGCGATGCACCTGCGGGTCGGGAGACGGGGCCGGCTGGCATGGGAATCCGCGACCCGGGAAGCCTAGCAGAGCCTGGCCGGGCGTGACCAGCGCGACGGCGACCGATCATCGGAATCATCCTTCGCATCGCCTCCGGCAACGTTCGGGAACCGCGGCGTCGACGCGGGCTTGACCGGATCGGGCGGCAACGCGATCGCGACACCGGCATCACGATATGCGAACGCCGCCGCGGCTACAGTCGGGATGCCGGGCCCTCCCGGCATTCCGTACTTACCAGGAGTTCCATGATGAAGACATCGAAGCTGCGCAGCCGCCGGCCGTGGCTGCTCGCCCTGTTCGCGTCCCTCGCCCTCGGCACGGCGTTCGCCGCGAACCCGGGACCGACGTCGATCGGCGAGTTCTACTACTACTTCGACGCCAGCGGCAACACGATCGGCTACCGCGCGATCGACTGCCAGGGCAACCTCACCGCGTGGGGCAAGACCAGCGCGCGCTATTCCAACGGCTACGCGATCTGCCTGCCGCGCGACTGACCGCGGGCGCCATCGCCCCACACGCGAAAACGCCGGCTTGCGCCGGCGTTTTCGTGTCCGCGATGCGGGCCGCGATCACTTCTTCGCCGGCACGCCCAGTTCCTGCAGCAGCTGCGGCGCGGGGAACACGTCCTGCATGATCCAGCGCATGTAGCGCTGGTCGACCGAGATCATGCGGTTGATGCTGCCGTCGTACACCCAGTTGGAGCTGACGGATTCCCAGTTGCCGTCGAAGGCCAGGCCGACGAGTCGGCCGTTGGCGTCCAGCACCGGCGAACCGGAGTTGCCGCCGGTGATGTCGAGGTCGGACAGGAAGTTCACCGGCACGGTGCCGAGCTTCTTGTCGGCCAGCCCGCCGTAGCGGCGTGCCTTGATGGCGTCCAGCAGCGGCGCCGGCGCGTCGAACGGCTCCTGCCCGGTGGCCTTGGCCGCGACTTCCTCCAGCAGCGTGAACGGCTTCTGGCGGGTGCCGTCGCGCTTGGTGTAGGCGACGACGTTGCCGAAGGTGATGCGCAACGAGCCGTTGGCGTCGGGATACACCGCCTCGCCGCGGCTCTTCTTGTAGTCGGCCACCGCCTGCAGGTAGACCGGGCGCGCGGCGAGCATGTCGCCGGCGCGGGCCTTGCGCGCTTCCTCCAGGCGCAGCAGCGCCGGCATCATCGACACCGCGTAGCGGATCGCCGGATCCTTGCTGGTCTCGAACGCCTTGCGGTCGGCCTTCATCCAGCGCAGGCGCTCGTCGGTGGCGCCCAGCCTGGTGGTGCCCATCGCCTTCAGCGCATTGGCGATCGCCTTGTCGTCGCTGCCCTTCAGCCACGCGTCCAGCGGCGCCACGCGCTGCTCCTTCGGCAGCTTCACGTACTGCTGCAGCCAGTAGCGGGTGAGTTCGCGATCCATGGCCGGCGCGTAGCGGCGCTCCATCTGGCGCAGGTCGCCTTCGATGCGGGCGTAGTCGCGCTGCTGGTAGCCGGGCTCGCGCTCGGCGTCGGGCTTGGCGCGTTCGATCGCCAGTCGGTACAGCTGCACCGCGGTACCCAGCACGCCGTTGCGGCCGAGCTGGCCCAGCACCAGATCGCGCTCGCGCGTGGCCGCGGCCTGGGCCTGCAGGCCGACCAGGGTCTTGTACGCCGCCAGCGCCGGCTCGCCGGCGCGGCCGCGCTTGCGCAGGAACAGGTCCACCGCTTCTTCCTGCTTCTTCTTGATGCCGATCGCGCCCATGCGCTCGAAGCCTTCGAGCTGGCCGTCGTAGTTCTTCAGCGTGTTTTCCCAGCTGCGCACGATGCTGGCGTACTTGACCGCGACGTCGGGATCCTTGCGGCCCTCGGCGTCGACCAGCGCGACCATCGCCTTGTAGTGGCGGCTGATCGTCGGGTACCCCCAGTCCACCGTCTGCAGGAACTCGTCCGCCAGCGCGTAGCGGTTGGTGCTGCCGGGGTAACCGGCGACCATCACGAAATCGCCCGCGGCCAGCGGCTTGTCGGCGAGCTTGAGCCACTGCTTCGGGCGATACGGCACGTTGTCGGCCGAGTACGCTGCCGG
Source organism: Lysobacteraceae bacterium (assembly GCA_051952955.1). Taxonomy (GTDB): domain Bacteria; phylum Pseudomonadota; class Gammaproteobacteria; order Xanthomonadales; family Xanthomonadaceae; genus Lysobacter_I. The sequence continues at coordinate 6,594 of JBQCJG010000110.1, forward strand.
GCGGCCGTCGCGGGCGACGTAGGCGCGGTAGAACGAGAAGTCGCCGGTGTGGCGCGGCCACATCCAGTTGTCGACCTCGCCGCCGTAGTTGCCGACGCTGCCGGGCGGCGCATAGACCAGGCGCACGTCCCTGATCTCGAGGTTGCGGAACAGCCGGTAGGCGCCGCCGCCGGCGAAGCTGTACAGCCGGCAGCGGAAGCCCTCGGTCTTCTCGCAGTCGGCGATCAGGCGCTTCTCGACGGCGTCGTAGGCGCGGCTGCGGGCCAGCGCGTCGGGCGCCGCGGCGATGGCGGCCTGGACCTGCGCGGTGACGTCGTCGATGCGGTCGAGCACGAAGATGCGCGCGCCCGGGCCGGCGCTGAGCTCCTGCGCCTGGGTGGCGGCGTTGAAGCCGGTCACGATCAGGTTCTTCTCCGGCGTGGAGTTCAGCTGGATCGCACCGTAGGCGCAGTGGTGGTTGGTGGCGAGCAGGCCCTGCGGCGAGACGAAGCTGCCGGTGCAGCCGCCCAGCGAGACCACCGCGCCCAGCGGGTCGCCGGTGAGGTCGGCCATCTGCTTCGCGGTCAGCTTCAGGCCGGCGGTCTTCAGCGGTCCGGCGATCTCGGGCAGCTGTTGCGGCACCCACATGCCTTCGGCGGCGCGGGCGGAGGACAGGGGCAAGGCGGCGCCGACGGTCGCGGTCAGGATCGCGGCGAGGACGGTGGAGGACGTG
>JBQCJG010000111.1:0-4154 GCA_051952955.1 Lysobacteraceae bacterium
GAGATACCTCGCGCTCGGCGACAGCTACACCATCGGCGAGGGCGTGCCTGCCGACGGCCGCTGGCCGATGCAGCTCGCCGCACGGCTGCGAGACGACGGCCGCACCGTCGACGCGCCGCGCATCGTCGCCACCACCGGCTGGACCACCGACGAACTGTCGTCCGCGCTCGACGCCGCCGAACCGCTGGGCCGCGACTGGGACCTGGTCAGCCTGCTGATCGGCGTCAACGACCAGTACCGCGGCCGTCCGGTCGCCGATTACGCACCCGCGTTCGCGGCGCTGCTCGAGCGCGCGATCGGCTACGCCGGCGGCCGCGCCGACCGCGTCGTGGTGCTCGCGATCCCCGACTGGGGCGTGACCCCGTTCGCCGCGGCCGCGGGCCGCGACCGCGCCGCGATCGCGCGCGAGCTCGATGCTTACAACGACACCGCCGCGCGGATCTGCGCGGAACGCGGCGTCGCCTTCGTCGACATCGCGCCGACGAGCCGCGCACGCGGCGCCGAACCGGCGATGCTGGCCGACGACGGCCTGCATCCGTCCGCTGCGCTGTACGCCGAATGGACGCGCGACGCGCTGCCGGCCGTTCGCCGCCTGCTGACGGACGCACCGGCACCGTGAGCGCACCCGCGTTCGCGGCCGGCGAAGCGAAGCGCATCGCCGCGGCGTTCCTGCCGGACTTCGCGCTCGGCAACCGCTACGACTACTACTACGTGCAGGGCAAGCTGCGCAGCGATCCGCTGTATCCCGGCGCGCTGGCCGCACTGCGCGGCTGCGACGCGCCGCTGCTCGACCTCGGCTGCGGCCTCGGCCTGCTCGCGCACGCGCTGCGCGGCGACGGCCAGGCGATGGCGTACCGCGGCGTCGACACCGATGCGGCGAAGATCGCGCGTGCCTCGCGTGCCGCGCAGCGCGCGGGGCTGGACGACATCGCGTTCGAGGTTGTCGATCTCGCGCGCACGCTGCCCACGCATCGCGGCAGCGTCGCGCTGCTCGACGTGCTGCAGTACCTCGACGCCGGCACCCAGCGCACGCTGCTGGCGGGCGTCGCGGCAATGCTGGTGCCCGGCGCGGTGCTGGCGATCCGCAGCCCGGTCGCCGATGACGGCGGTCGCTCGCGTACCACGCGCTTTCTCGACCACGCGGCCCACCGCATCGGCTGGATGCGCACGCGGCCGCAGGATTACCCGACGCTCGACGGCCTGCGCGCGGCACTCGAAGCGCACGGCCTGCACGTCGACTGCACGCCGCTGTACGGCCGCACGCCGTTCAACAACTGGCTGATCGTCGCGCGGCGCTGAGCGCGCGGAAGCGCCTCGATTCTGTGGGAGCGGCGTGAGCCGCAACGCACCGATTGACCGGAAAGCAGGGCAATCTCGTCGGCTGCGGATGACTTCGCGGTTGTTCCGTCGCGACTCTCGTCGCTCCCACAGGACACGTCTGTCGTGACCGGAATGCAGAGCATGAGTATGCGACTTGCGCGTGTGCGAAACTGCGAAAGACTTTCGTGTGGGAGCGACGGGAGTCGCGACGAACAGCGGCGGTGCTTTCCGAAGCGCCTACTCCGCCACCGGCAACACCGCGCGATACCCCAGCGCATCGAGCCGCTGAAGCATCAGCCGCAGCGTCGCGACGTTGCCGCCGTGCGCCGCGCCTTCGTGGAGCAGCACGATCGTGCCGGGCGCGAGGTCGCGTTCGATCCGCGCGACCACCTGCGCCGGATCGCCGGCGACGCCGTCGAAGCCGCGCGCGCTCCACGCCACCCGCGCCAGTCCGTGCGCGCGCAGCGGCGCATGCACGAACGGATTGGTCATGCCGACCACCGAACGGAACCAGCGCGGCGGTTCGCCGGTGATGTCGGCGAGGATGCGCTGCGTGTCCGCGATCTCGCGCCGCAGCCGCGCCGGTCCCAGCGCCCAGAACCATTTTTCCGGATGGGTCGCGCTGTGGTTGCCGATGCCGTGGCCGCGACGCACGATGTCGCGCACGAGGTCCGGGCGCTGCGCCGCGCGTTCGCCGACCAAGAAGAACGTCGCCTTCGCGCCGTGCGCATCGAGCAGGTCGAGCACCGCGATGGTTTCGTCGGACGGACCGTCGTCGATCGTCAGCCAGACCACGCGCTCCGACGTCGGCAGGCGCGCCAGCGCCGGCCCGAACATGCGCGAACGCGGCCACAACGTCCCCCACCAGAACGGCACGTGGCTGAGCAGCATCGCCGGCAGTCCGACGGCCGCGCCCCAGCGCCACCACACCGCCGTCACCAGCGCCTGCGAGACGACCAGCATCGCGATCCACGCATGCGGATGCCGCGGCACGCGGTGCGGCGCGACGGGCGGACTGGCGGGGACGGTCGGCATCGCGGCATGATGCCATGCCCGATTACCGCCCCGTGACCGCCATGGCCTTCCGCAATCTCTCCGTCGCCGATGCCGATGCCCGCGCCCGCTCGGGCGCCGTGACCCTCGTCGACGTGCGTCCGCCGGACGAACGCGCCATCGCGTCGGTGCAGGCGCCGTTCGAGGCGCTGGAGGACGGCGGCCTGGAGCGCCTCGTCGAACTGCCGAAGGACACGCCGCTCGCGTTCCTCTGCCACCACGGCGGCCGCAGCGCGCAGGCCGCGACGTACTTCGCCCAGCGCGGCTTCACCGACGTGTACAACGTCGTCGGCGGCATCGACGCGTGGAGCCTCAACGTCGATCCTTCGATCCGGCGGTATTGAGCCACGAAGCCGAAGGGCTTCGATCAGGTCGTCGATTCTCGGACTTCGAGTCCGCGGCGGATCGCTTCCTCCGCGACGCGACGATTCAGGTCGTCGTCTTCGATGATCTTGGCGATCTTCATCTCCTCATGGATCAGGAGACAGGACGTCGTGGCGCGCACCCGCCGTTCCGCGTCGTGGACGGCGCGGATGAATCTCAGGTGGTGGTCGTAGGCATTGTAACCATCGAGCCGCTCGGTCTCGATGCCGCCGTTCGCGAGGAGGCGAGCGCGGAACTCCGATGTCGACATGACCGAATATCCGGGCAAGACCGAGCGAACGGCCTTGAAGAATGCCGGGGTGATGCCCTCGGCGGGAATCGGGATCCAGATCGTGGCGGAGTCGTCGTGATGGACGTGGACGACCCAGCCGGGTTCACTGCCGTTCCACACGCGAGCGAATTGCGCGAGGTCGTCGGGCAGATCATTCACGTCGGCATTCCTCATTTCGCCAGCGGCGGCGCCCGGACGACGACAGAGGTCGATCGAGGCCGCGCACGTCGCCGTCAAGCGTGACGGCGACGTAGTCGCGCCGTCACCCCGCCAGCGCCAGATCGTCCAGCATCGCGCGCAGGAAGCGCGCGGCTTCGCCGCCGGTGCAGGCGCGGTGGTCGAAGGTCAGCGACAGCGGGATGACCTTGTGCGATTCGAAGCCGCCGATCACCGGCGTGATCTGGTGGCGCGCGCGGCCGGCGGCGACGATCGCGACGCACGGCGGCACGATCACCGGCGTGGCGTAGCGGCCGGCGAACATGCCGAAGTTCGACAGCGAGATCGTGTAGCCGGTGAGTTCCGACGAGGGCAGGCTGCGGTCCTCGACCTGCGCGCGCAGGCGGTTCACGCTCTCGCGCACGCCGCGGGCGTCGAGCAGGTGCGCGTTGCGCAGCGCCGGCACGAACAGGCCGTCGTCGGTGTCGACCGCGATGCCGACGTCGACGTGCGGATGCAGCGTGCGGGTCAGCGCGTCGCCGTCGAACCACGCGTTGAGCGCGGGCACGGTCTTCGCCGCGGCGACGATCGCGCGCACGAGGCGCACGGTGACGTCGTTGCCCGGCGTCCACGCCTGGATGTCGGCGTCGTCGCACAGCGTGGTCGGCACGACCTTCGCGTGCGCGTCGGCCATCACCCGCGCCATGTTGCGGCGCACGCCCTTGAGTTGTTCCGGCTGGCCGGTGGCCGACACCGACGGCGGTTGCGTGCGCATGGGCTTGCCGCTGGCGGAGAGCTGGGTGCGTCCCGCGGCATGACCTGCAGGCGCAGCGTGCGCCGCCGAGCCCCCACCCATGCCCGCTGCGCGCGCATCGCCCTCCCCCGCACGCGGGGGAGGGAATTGGCCCCCACCCATTCGCGCAGTGCGCGAATCTCCCTCCCCCGCCTGCGGGGGAGGGTTGGGGAGGGG
>JBQCJG010000112.1:0-12718 GCA_051952955.1 Lysobacteraceae bacterium
ATCGAGGACAGCGACGGCAAGGCGCTGATGCGGATCCACACCCAGGCCGGCGTGCTGGTACTGCTGCTCGCCGCGCTGCGCATCGTCTCGCGCCTCGCCGCGCATGCGCCCGACACCCACGACCGACGCTCTACGGCGGGCCGTGCGGCCGCACTGCTGCACCTGTGCTTCTACCTGATCCTGCTCGCCCTGCCGCTGCTGGGCTGGGCCTATGTCAACGCCAAGGGCAAGCCGGTCGTGTTCTTCGGTCTCGAACTGCCGCGCCTGCTGGGCCGCGACCGCGATCTGGCCGACACCCTGCAGTCGCTGCACACCACGCTGGGCTGGACGCTGCTGGCGATGATCGGCGTGCACGCGCTCGGCGCGCTCTGGCACCACTTCGGCGCGAAGGACGACGTGCTGCGCTCGATGCTCCCGTGGAAGACGACGTCGCGCGTCGCGCCCTCTCCTGCCCCCGATTCCCTTCCCGCTTCCCCCACCGACGAGGTGAACGAATGATCCGAACGCAATCCGCAGCGCGCTTCGCGCGCAGACTGTGCGCATGGCTGCTGCCGCTGGCGGCGCTGTACGCCACCGACGCACTGGCGGTGCCCAGCTACTCGCGCCAGACCGGCCAGGAATGCGCCGCCTGCCACATCGGCGCCTTCGGCCCGGCGCTCACGCCCTACGGCATGCGCTTCAAGCTCGGCGGCTACACCGATTCCGACGGCCAGGGCCGCAAGGTGCCGGTATCGGCGATGGCGGTCGGCTCGGTCACCCGCACCGCGACCGCGGACGACGGCGGCAAGCTCACGCACGCCGACCTCGCCGAAGCCTCGGTGTTCCTCGCCAGCAAGATCACCGACCACATCGGCAGCTTCACCCAAATCACCTACGACGGCCTGGAGCACAAGACCGCGCTCGACCTGCTCGACGTGCGCTACGCCACCACGAAGCAGGTGCACGGCAAGGACACGATCTTCGGCGTGTCGATCAACAACGCGCCCACGCTCACCGATCCGCTGAACACGCTGCCGGCGTGGGGGTATCCCTACGTCTCGGCGCCGCGCGGCGCGGGTGCGGGCGGCGCCGAGTTCACCGGCATCGGCGGCCTCGAAGGCACCGTGATCGGCGCGTCGGGCTACGCGCTGTGGAACGACCATCTGTACACCGAGTTGGGCACGTACCGGTCGCTGTCGCCCGGCGCGCTGTCGCGCATCGGCGTCGGCCGCGACAGCTCGCCCGGCATCCTCCACGACTCCAACTACTGGCGCGTGGCCTGGCTGGGCGATGCGAAGCACGCGGGCTGGTCGGTCGGCATGTTCGGCAGCAACGGCTCGCTGGAAAACCGCGAGGACGGCTCGTCCGCGGCGCGCTTCCGCGACTTCGGCGTCGACGGCAGCTACCAGTGCCTCGGCACCCGCGAACACGTGTTCGCCGTCAACGGCAGCTACCTGCGCGAACGCGACAGCGTGGCGCGCGACCGCGTGTCCGAAGGCAAGCTCAACGCGTCGTACCACTTCCGCAACACCTGGGGCGGCAGCGTCGGCCTGTTCGACGCCACCTCGCAGAGCGGCGCGAACGACAACCGCGGCTACATCGTGCAGGCCGACTGGACGCCGTGGGGCAAGGAAGACTCGTGGAAGGCGCCGTGGGCCAACGTCCGCCTCGGCCTGCAGTACGTCGGCTTCGACAAGGTGCACGACGAAGCCGGCATCAGCGAGAAGGCCAGCGACAGCAACTCCCTCCACTTCTTCGTCTGGACGGCGTTCTGACCATGAACATCACCCCTCCGCTCCTCCTGGCCGGCGCGCTCTGCGCGTTCGGTCCCGGCCTGGCGGCGCCCGCACGCGCCGCCGCGGTCGGTCGCGCCGATGCCGGCAGCGACGTCTACGACTCGGAATGCGCCGACTGCCACAGTCTGCACGCGGGCAAGAACAAGAAGGGCCCGTCGCTCGCCGCCGTCACCGGACGCACGGCCGGCACCGTGCCCGGCTACCGGTATTCGGACGCGCTCGCGCACAGCGGCATCGTGTGGACGCCGGAGAAGCTTGCCGCCTACATCGCCGCGCCGAAGCAGGTCGTGCCCGGCGGCAAGATGAAGTACGACGACGGTGGCGACCTCACCGCGCAGGACATCGCCGACCTGCTCGCGTTCCTCAAGACCGCGCGCTGACCGATCCGCACACGCCCCGGCTCGCGATCCCGGCCCGCACCCTCGGCCGCGCGTCGCGGCCCGGGGCGTTTTCCGTTCCCGCAGCCGCGGGAATGGCCGCCGCGTTTCACAGTGTCGGTGGCGACGACGCCACCGGCTCGCCTTCCGGCGGCATGCGCGTCCGCGAGACCTCCCACCACCAGAACCCGAACCCGAGCGCGGTGGCCGCGGCCGAACCCAGCGCCAGATGCATCGGGTGCGCGCTGAGCAGCGGCGAGACCACGCCCGCGACCGTCGCCTGCAGGATCAGGCTGGTGAACGCCTGCAGCGACGAGGCCGCACCGCGCTGCCGCGGATACATGTCGAGGATGGCGAGGGTGAGGATCGGGAACACCAGCGAGATGCCGAGCGCGTCGATCGCCATCGGCACCACCGCCCACGGCAGCGCCGGCTGCGGCGCCCACAGGGTGTAGGCGATGTTCAGCGCGCCGGCGACACCGCAGACCGCGAAACCGTAACCGGCTAGGCGGGTCCCGCTCATCCGCCCGGCCGCGCGCCCCGACAGGAACGAACCGGAGACCATGCCGGCGATGGTCGGGATGAAGAACCAGCCGAACTGGTCCTCGCCCAGCCGCAGGTGCTGCAGCACGAACGTCGGCGCCGACGCGATGTAGAGGAACAGGCCCGCGAAGTTGAAGCCGCCGGCGGCGGCGAAGCGCTGGAACCGCGGGTTCAGCAGGATGCCGGCGTGGTTGCGCAGCAGCGCCTTCGGCTTCGGGCGCAGGCGCGCTTCCGGCGGATGCGTCTCGCGCAGGAAGGCCCACGTCCCGGCCAGCATCGCCAGCGCGAACAGCACCAGAAACCAGAAGATCGCCGGCCAGCGCGACCAGCCCAGGATCCAGCCGCCCAGCACCGGCGCCAGCGCGGGCGCGATCCCGAAGATCATCGACACCTGGCTCATCAGCTTCTGAGCGACCTGGCCCTGGAACAGGTCGCGGATCACCGCCCGGCCCACGATCATGCCCACGCCCGCCGACATGCCCTGCAGCGCGCGGAACGCCAGCAGCATCGGCAGCCCGGTGGACAGCGCGCAGCCGGCGGACGCCAGCGCGAACACGGCCAGCCCGCCGAGGATGACCCGGCGCCGGCCGATCGCGTCCGACAGCGGTCCGTGGACCAGGCTCATCAGCGCGTAGGCGAACAGGTAGACGCTGATCGTCTGCTGCATCGCGACCGCGTCGACGCCGAACTGGGTGCCGATCTGCCGGAACGCCGGGAACACAGTGTCGATCGAGAATGGCCCGAGCATCGCCAGCCCGCCGAGGACGGCGGCGAGGCGCTTGCGGGACGGCGGGGGCGTCGTGGCGGGCATGGCGGACATCGGGACACGGCGCAGGCAGGGGGCCGGCCATGGTACGCGGCCCGTCCCGGCACGTCCGCCGCGACGGGCCGGACCGGCGTCGGACGGACCGTCGTGCCTGCGGCTATAATCGCCGCACACGGTGGGAGAAGCGGCCCGATCCTCGTCGGGTCCGCTGCCGAAGGCGCAATTCGCCCGGAATCGCTCAGGCCTGATACCGCCGTCCGAACTGCACTCTGGAGAGATCGGCCGCCCTGCACACCGGGCCGCGCCGGCGCCGAAGGGGCAAGAGACACGTCACGGGAGCGCACCTCCCCCCGCGTCCCGCGGATCGTGCCTCGAAACTCTCAGGCAGAAGGACAGAGGGGCGATCGTTTCGTGGCGTCCGCGCAGCCTGGCTGCCGGCCCGCGCGCGCTCGTCGGCCACGGCCGACCGGCACGGACCGCCCTCCCTTCCGCCCGACCGACGACCCCTCATGTCCCCGACGCCGAACGCCCGCCCCACGCTGCGCGATCTCGAACACCATTCCGCCTTCATCGACCGCCACATCGGCCCGAACGACGCCGAGATCGCGCACATGCTGCGCGTCATCGGCCACGACTCGCTGGACGCGATGACCGACGCCATCGTCCCGGCGAGCATCAAGTCGGCCGCGCCGCTGGCGCTGCCGGAGGCCGTCACCGAGGTCGAGGCGCTGGCGAAGATCCGCGCCCTCGCCGACCGCAACCGGGTGTTCCGCAGCTTCATCGGCCAGGGCTACCACGGCACGCACACGCCGAACGTCATCCTGCGCAACATCCTCGAGAACCCGGCGTGGTACACGGCCTACACGCCGTACCAGGCCGAGATCTCGCAGGGCCGCATGGAAGCGCTGATCAACTTCCAGCAGATGTGCATGGACCTCACCGGCATGGAGATCGCGAACGCCTCGCTGCTGGACGAGGCCACCGCCGCCGCCGAGGCGATGACGCTCGCCAAGCGTTCGTCGAAGTCGAAGTCGGACACGTTCCTCGTGTTCGGCGACTGCCATCCGCAGACCCTCGAAGTGCTGCGCACCCGCGCCGAGCCGCTGGGCATCGCGATCGAGCTGGCCAACTCCGCCGACGAATGGCAGGCGGCGATGGACAAGGGCGATTTCTTTGGCGTGCTGATCCAGTACCCGGCCTCCAGCGGCTGGCTCGCGGACTGGAGCGAGGCCTGCGACGCGATCCACGCGCGCGGCGCGCTCGCCGTGTTCGCCACCGACCTGCTCGCGCTGACGCTGCTCAAGCCGCCGGGCGAGATGGGCGCGGACATCGTGATCGGCAACAGCCAGCGCTTCGGCGTGCCGTTCGGCTTCGGCGGCCCGCATGCGGCGCTCATGGCCTGCCGCGACGCCTACAAGCGGCTGATGCCGGGCCGCCTGATCGGCGTGTCGATCGATGCCGAAGGCAAGCCGGCCTACCGCCTCACCCTGCAGACCCGCGAGCAGCACATCCGCCGCGAGAAGGCGACGTCGAACATCTGCACCGCGCAGGTGCTGCTGGCGGTGATGGCCTCGATGTACGCGGTCTACCACGGCCCCGAGGGCCTGACCCGCATCGCCCGCCGCGTGCACCGCCTCGCCAGCATCCTGAAGGCAGGCCTGACGGGCATGGGCTACGCGCACGGCCACCACGACACCGCGTTCGATACCGTGTCGCTGAAGACCGGCGACCGCACCGACGCGCTGGTCGCGCGCGCCGCGTCGATGGGCGTCAACCTGCGCAAGGCGTGGGGCGAGTTCATCTGCATCTCGCTGGACGAAACCACCACGCGCGCCGACGTCGAACTGCTGTGGCGCATCTTCGGCGGCGACGACGCGCAGCTGCCCGACATCGACGCGCTGGACGCGACCGCGCCGTCGCTGATCCCCGACGAACTGCAGCGCACCTCGGCGTTCCTCACCCACCCGGTGTTCAACACGCACCACAGCGAGCACGAACTGCTGCGCTACATGCGCGCGCTGGCCGACAAGGACCTGGCGATGGATCGCACCATGATCCCGCTGGGCAGCTGCACGATGAAGCTCAACGCCACTGCGGAGATGATCCCGGTGACGTGGCCGGAGTTCGCGAACATCCATCCGTTCGCGCCCGCCGACCAGGCGCAGGGCTACCGCGAACTGATCCAAGGCCTCGAGGCGATGCTGGTCGAATGCACCGGCTACGACGCGGTCAGCCTGCAGCCGAACTCCGGCGCGCAGGGCGAATACGCCGGCCTGCTCGCGATCCGCGCCTACCACCGCGCGCGCGGCGAAGGCCATCGCGACATCTGCCTGATCCCCGATTCCGCGCACGGCACCAACCCGGCGTCGGCGCACCTGTGCGGCATGACCGTGGTCGTCACCAAGACCGACGCGAACGGCAACGTCGACGTCGAGGACATCCGCCGCAACGCCGAAAAATATTCCGACCGCCTCGCCGCGCTGATGGTCACCTATCCGTCCACGCACGGCGTGTTCGAGGAGGACATCGTCGAGATCTGCGAGATCGTGCATCGCCACGGCGGCCAGGTGTACACCGACGGCGCGAACATGAATGCCCTCGTCGGCGTGGCGAAGCCGGGCAAGTGGGGCTCGGACGTGTCGCACCTCAACCTGCACAAGACCTTCTGCATCCCGCACGGCGGCGGCGGCCCGGGCGTCGGCCCGTGCGCGGTGAAGGCGCACCTCGCGCCCTACCTGCCGGGCGCGCTCGGCGCCGACGGCCTGCGCACGCAGGGCGTGGGCGACGGCAGCGTCGGCATGGTCAGCGCGGCGAGCTTCGGTTCGGCCTCGATCCTGCCGATCAGCTGGATGTACGTCACGCTGATGGGCGCCGCCGGCCTGCGCAAGGCCACGCAGGTGGCGCTGCTCAACGCGAACTACATCGCGAAGCGCCTCGCCCCGCACTACAGGACGCTCTACACCGGCCGGAACGGTCTCGTCGCGCACGAGTGCATCCTCGACCTGCGCCCGATCAAGGACGCCACCGGCATCTCCGCCGAGGACGTCGCCAAGCGCCTGATCGACTTCGGCTTCCACGCGCCGACGCTGAGCTTCCCCGTCGCCGGCACGCTGATTGTGGAACCGACCGAGTCCGAATCGCAGCACGAACTCGACCGTTTCATCGACGCGATGATCCAGATCCGCGAGGAGATCCGCGCGGTCGAGGACGGCCGCCTGGATCGCGAGGACAACCCGCTGCGCAACGCGCCGCACACCGCGACCGCGGTGTCGGCCAGCGAGTGGACCCACGCCTATCCGCGCGAACTCGCGGTGTTCCCGCTGGCCACGCTGCGGCAGCAGAAGTACTGGCCGCCGGTGGCGCGCGTCGACAACGTGCACGGCGACAAGAACGTCATGTGCGCCTGCATCCCGGTGGATGCCTACAAGGAAGACGTCGAAGCCTGAGTCCCGCCCGGCGCGGACCACCCGCGCCGGGACGTTCCGCGTGCGCTTCCAGGCAGGCGACCGCGTCGTCGCCTGCCGCATCGACTGCCGTCGGGTCGTGTGCCCGCGCGCGGGCGGTCGCCCGATCCGCCGACACCGCCTGCGCGGAAGATCGCGCCCCTTGGGCAAGGCACACGATCATGACGATCGCGTTTCCGCCAACCTGCTAGATTAGGCGACGACGATCACGCACCGGCCCGGGGGATGGGCCGGTGCCTGCCGGCCCCGCGCCGGCCGCGATCACGTCCGCCATCCGCATCCAGAGTCCCAGGGAGGGATCAGCATGTCCGCACGCGCACTGCCTCGCGTCGATTTCCTGTGTGCCGCACTCCTCGTCGCGCTGGCGTTGCCGGCCCGCGCCCAGGACGCCGCGCCCGCCGACGATACCGGCGACGGGGCGAAGACGATCGACCGCATCTCGGTCACCGGATCGCGCATCAAGCGCGCCCAGGTCGAGGAGGCGCTGCCCGTCACCGTGTACAGCCGCCAGCAGATCGACGAGCGCGGCATCACCTCGGCGGAACAGCTGCTGATGACGCTGAACATCGCCGGCAACGGGTCCGACAACCTCGCCAGCAACGCCGGCATCGTCAGCGAGGAGCAGCGCGGCAACAACGGCGTGTCCGGCGCGAACCTGCGCGGCCAGGGTGCCGACGCGACGCTGGTGCTGCTCAACGGCCGGCGCGTGGCGACCCACGGCCTGAAGGGGCGCGCGGTGGACCTCAACTCGATCCCGTTCGCGGCGATCGATCGCGTCGAAGTGCTGCGCGACGGCGCCTCGGCGATCTACGGCACCGACGCCATCGGCGGCGTGATCAACTTCATCACCAAGCGCGACTACCAGGGGATCCAGACCTCGACCTTCCTCGACGTCACCGAGGGCGGCGGCGGCAACATCTACCGCAGCAGCCTGCTGTTCGGCCGCGGCGACATCGACAAGGACGGCTGGAACGCGTTCGGCACGCTGGGCTTCAAGCGCAACACGATCCTGCGCGGCCGCGACCGCGATTTCGTGGACACCTTCCAGCCCGAGCGCGGTCTCTCGCCGGACACCCGCGGCACGCCGTTCGCGACGGTCTTCAGCCTCGGCAGTTCGGGCGTCGGCGCCAGCAGCCTGCTGCGCAACGGCGTGCTCGATCCCGCCGGCGGCACCACCCGCATGACCGCGGTGAACATCTACAACCTGCCCGGCGCCGCCGGCTGCGAGGCCGCGGGCCCCGACATGGGCCCGTACGGCTACCGGCTGTGGAACTCGCCCGGCTCGAAGTACGCCTGCGCCTGGGACTACCCGGCCGCGGCGGTGATCCAGCAGCCGCAGGACAGCATCGATTTCATCGGCCGCGCGACCTACCGCCTCGGCAGCTCGCACCAGGCCTACGTCGAGCTGACCGCGTCGAAAGTCGACGTCGAGAAGACCTTCGAGCCGAACCAGATCTCGTCGAGCACCTCCACCGCGGCCGCCGCGCTGGGCCCGACCACGTGGTATCCGCTCAACCCGACCACGCAGGACACCTACGACCGCGTCTACAACGCCCTCGCCGGCTACTTCGGCGCCGGCCAGCTCAGCTACGGGGCACCGATCGCGTACCGCTGGCGCTGCCTGCCCTGCGGCCCGCGCGAGATCGAGACCACGACGAAGTCCTACCGCGTCCTCGCCGGCATCGAAGGCATCGTCGGCGGCGACGGCCCGTTCGGCGGCTGGAGCTACGACGCCGGCCTCAGCCGCGCCAGCAGCCAGTCGGAGTCCACGCTGGGCTCCGGCTTCCAGTACACCGATTCGCTGAAGCAGATCCTGGGCAGCGGCCTGATCAATCCGTTCCTGCCGCCGGGCCAGAGCCAGTCGCCGGCGGCGATGGCCGCGCTGCAGGCGGCGTCGGCGCGCGGCGTGAAGCTCTACGGCGGAGAATCGGTGGTGACGACGCTGGACGGTTCGATCTCCGGCGACCTCGGCTTCTGGCGCCTGCCCGGCGGCCCGATCGCGATGGCGACCGGCGTCGACCTGCGCCGCGAGGAATTCCATTTCGACGGCGACCAGCGCACCAACAAGCGCGCGGTGTTCAACGCGCCGTTCGACGATGCCAACGCGCTGGGCGACGTGCATCGCGACATCGCCGCGGCCTACGTCGAATTCCAGCTGCCGATCACCGAGCGCTTCGAGGTCAACCTCGCCGGCCGCCACGACCACTACAGCGGCTTCGGCGGCACCACCAACCCGAAGGTCTCGTTCAAGTACCGGCCGTTCGATTCGCTGCTGTTCCGCGGCGCGTACAGCACCGGCTTCAAGGTGCCCAGCTTCAACCAGCTGTTCAACGGCGTGAGCGAAGTGCAGTACACCGGCCAGGACCTCGCCGATCCGCGCACCTGCCCCGGCGGCGTCGCCAAGCCGACGGTGCCCGGCTGCGAAGTGATCCGCCCGGTCGAGATCTTCGGCGGCAAGGCCACGCTCGATCCCGAGGAGTCCACGCAGAAAAGCGTCGGCGTGGTGTATTCGCCGATGTCGCAGCGCAACATCGCGCTGGACTGGTGGGAGATCGAACGCACCAACACCATCCGCGCGGCGCCGCGCGACGTGCTGATCCAGTACTACGACCTGTTCCAGGACAACTGGATCCGCGACGACAGCGGCCAGGTGGTGGCGATCGACCGGCGCTACATCAACTCCGGCGGCAGCCTGATGCGCGGCCTCGAACTGGACGCGAACCTCAGCGGCGAACTCGCCGGCGGCCGCTGGAACGTCAACCTCAACGGCAGCTACATCCAGGACTTCCGGACCAAGGCGCTGGAGGCGCTGCCGTACTCGCCCAACCTCGTCGGCCGCTACGTGCGCTACTTCAACCTGCCGATCCGCTGGAAGCACACGCTCAGCCTGGGCTACACCCGCGGCGCGTGGTCGCACAGCCTCATCCAGAGCCACCGCGACGGCTACTACGACGAGCCGCCTGCCAGCGTCGCCAACGGCAGCTACATCCCGTCCGAATGGCGTCCGCAGGTCGACGGCTACACCACCTACGACTACAGCGTGAGCTGGAGCGGGATCCGCGACCTCAAGCTCGGCTTCGGCATCAAGAACCTGCTCGACCAGGACCCGCCGTTCACCGCGCACATGAACGATTTCGCCGCCGGCGGCGCGTGGGAACCGCGCATCGCCGACCCGCGCGGCCGCGCCTACACGCTGATGGTCGAGTACACGTTCCACTGACGGACGCGGGTCGCGTCGACGGCGCGTGCCCTCATCCGCGGCCTCAGCGCCAGCCCGCGTCCCGCGCGGCGCGCTCGGCGGCGGCATCGAACGCATCGCCGCGCAGGCGCGCGTCGATCCCGGCCTGCACCGCGGCCGGCATGTCCGCCGCCGCCTGCCGGACTTCGCCTGCGGCGGTCTCGCCGCGGGCGAGCACGTCCAAGCGCCATTCGTTGCCGCTGCGGCAGGCCAGCCCGGCGAGCCCGCTGCCGTCGCGCAGCGAGAAGCTGCGGCAGATCGCGCCCGCATCGTCGCGGAAGGTCACCCCGATCGCGACTCGTGCGCCGGCGTCCGGAGCGCTGGCCAGCCCGCGGTCGAGGCTTCTCGCGAGGCCGTCGCCCGCCACCAGCGCGCCGTCCTGCATGCGCACCGCGCTCGTCGGCGGACGCAGCGACCACAGCGCCAGCGCGAGCAGGGCAAGCGCCGCAGCGAGCGCGAAACGGGGCGCCCGGCGATGGGACGGTGCGGCGCGGCGGGCGCGACGCGCTGCCATATCCGTCGCCTCGGCCGGCGGCGGCGCCATGAGCGCGGCGAATCGCGCGGGCACCGGTTCGTCGAGGACCGGCGCGTAGGCGTCGTGCAGGCGGGCGCGCAGCGCGCGTTCGGCCGCGACCTCCGCGGCGAGGGTCGGGTCGTCGGCCATCGCGGCCTCGAATCGCGCGCGTTCGCCGGCGTCGCATTCGCCGTCCACGTAAGCGATGAGCCGGATGCGGGCAGACTGCGCGCGGTCAGCGCGCGCTGCATCGATACGATCGTGTTCGCTCATGTCGCCTCTCCCAGCCAGGTCCGCAGGGCATCGCGGGCGCGCGCCAGGCGACTGGTCACCGTGCCGACGGGAAGCGCCAGCAGGTCCGCCGCCTCGCGGTACGACAGGCCCTCGACCAGCACCAGCGCCACGACTTCGCGCTGTTCGTCGGGCAGCCGCGCCATCGCCTCGGCCACGCCCAGTCCCTGCAGGTGCCGATCCAGCGTCGCCTCACCCACGGCCTCGCCCTCCGACGCCGGCGCGAACAGCGCCGTGCGACGACCCCGCGCACGCAGTTCGTCGCGCCACGCGTTGCGCAGGATGCCGAACACCCAGGCGTCGAGGCGTTCCTCCTCGCGCCACTGCGCGCCGCGCGCGAGTGCACGCTCCAGCGCGAGCTGCACGAGATCGTCGGCATCGTGCACATGGCCGGCGAGGACGCGCGCCATCCGCCGCAGGCGCGGAAGCAGCGTGGGCAGGGCCAGGCGGAGGGCGTCGGCGGTCTGCATGGCTCACCTTCACCGATACGTTCGAGCGTGTCGAATCCTTCCCGGGGCCGCGACGCGGGCTCAGCCGGCGGCCGGGCAGGCGATGCTAGCATGCGGCCCGCATTCCACCGGGACGCCTGCGACATGCGCACGACGCTCGCATCGTGGCTGCTGCCGATCATGCTGCTGTGCGCGGGAAACGCAGGCGCGCAGCGCCTTCCCGACGTCGGCGTCACCGGCACGGGCTTGCCGCTCGATCCCGTGCAGGTGCCATTGCAGACCGTCGATGCCCTCGCCCGCGACGAAGGACGGATCGCGAAGCTCGACCTGCGCGCGGCCGCGCGCGCACTCGCGCGCCGCGAGCCGCGGCGGGTGGCGCTCGATCGCGACGGCGCGGCGGTGCTCCGCGGCGTTTACCTGGCGGTCGATGCCGATGCCGCGGCGCTGGCCGCGGCGCGCGCGGCCGGCTTCGAGATCGATGGCGATGGCGGTCCGCATGGCGAAGCGCTGGGCCTGTCGCGCGTCCCCCAGCGCGATATGCGCGATCGTCCGCCCGCGCGCGGGCTGCGCGCACTTCACGCGGCGATGCCGCAGGCGCAGGCGACGTTCGACCATCTGTATTTCCCGGCCGGAATGCCATCGTCCGCGTCGCCGGCCACCGAGCGGGACACCGCACAGTCGCGCATGTACTCGATTGCACTGCATGCGGGCATGATCGATGGCGGCGTGGATGCCGCACTGCCGGCCCTCCATGCGGCGCGGATCGAGCGCCACGGTTGCGACGGCCGCGCCGTCCCGCAGGCGCACGGCGGGATCGTCGCCTCCCGCCTCTTCGCAGGGAAACCGGGCGTGCTCCATGCCGCCGACCTGTGGTGCGGCGATCGCGTCGGCGGCGGCACGGCCGCGCTCATCGACGCCCTGGACTGGATGGCGCGGCAGCGCGTGCCCGTCGTCAACATCAGCCTGGTCGGACCGGCCAATCCGGTGCTGCGACGCGTGGTCACGGCCATGGTCGCGCGCGGGCACGTGCTGGTCGCGGCGGCCGGCAACGGCGGTCCGGCCGCACCGCCGCAATATCCGGCGGCCTATCCCGGCGTCGTCGCCGTCGCCGCGGTCGACGCGCGCATGCAGGCGCTGCCCGAATCCGCGAGCGGGCCGCAGATCGCCTTCTGCGCGCCCGGCGTGCTCGATCGCACGTCGCCCGTGGCGAAGGGCGCGCCCGCGCGCGGCACGTCCTACGCCGCGCCGCTGGTCGCGCGACTGTTCGCCGAACGTCTGACCGCCCCCTCGCCCGCCGCGGC
>JBQCJG010000113.1:0-4251 GCA_051952955.1 Lysobacteraceae bacterium
CCTGGTTACTCGACCAGGTTCCTCCCGTGGAACAGCTCCTCGATCTCGCGCTTGAGCAGCGCCTCGATCTTCATCCGGTCCTTGAACGAGAGGTTCTTGGCCTTCTCCTCGAACAGGTAGTTGTCGAGGTCGAATTCCTTCAGGTGCATCTTCGTGTGGAAGATGTTCTCCTGGTAGACGTTCACGTCGAGCATTTCGTAGCGCGACTTGATGTTCTTGGCCAGGTAGTCCTGGATCGAGTTGATCTTGTGGTCGATGTAGTGCTTCTTGCCCTTGATGTCGCGGGTGAAGCCGCGCACCCGGTAGTCCATCACCACGATGTCGGACTCGAGGCTCTCGATCAGGTAGTTCAGCGCCTTCAGCGGCGAGATCACGCCGCAGGTCGACACGTCGATGTCGGCGCGGAAGGTGGCGATGCCGTTGTCCGGATGGGTTTCCGGATACGTGTGCACGGTGATGTGCGACTTGTCCATGTGCGCGACCACGGCGTCGGAGATGATCTCCTTGCCGGCCTGCTTCTTGTCGATCACCGGCTCCTCGGAGATGAGGATGGTCACCGACGCGCCCTGCGGGTCGTAGTCCTGGCGTGCGATGTTGAGGATGTTCGCGCCGATGATCTCCGCCACGTCGGTGAGGATCTGGGTGAGGCGGTCGGCGTTGTATTCCTCGTCGATGTACGCGATGTAGCGCGGGCGCTCTTCCTCGGAGGCGGCGTAGCACACGTCGTAGATGTTGAAGGACAGCGACTTGGTCAGATTGTTGAAACCTTGCAGCTTCAGGCGCGGCAGCGGCTTGACCACGGCATCGGTTCCTCTGGGGGCGTTGGACGGGGGCGCGATTATGCGGCATTGCGGCAACGGGGGCGAGCCGCTGCGGCGGCGCAGCGCCCGCCGAAGCACGCCGTCGGCAGGATACGGCGGCGTTTGCCGGAATCGTGACAAACGCCTACTCTTGTCCTTTCTTACGTTCAGGCTCGCATGAACCGACCCCCCGTGGCCACGCTGACCCCCCTTCGACGCAACGCCAATCCGCTCGCGCCCACGGTGGCGACCATCGAGCGTTTCCTCTCGCACTGCCATCGCCGCCGCTACCCGCCGCGCACCGAAGTGTTCCGCCCGGGCGATCCGGCCGGGACCCTCTATTACGTGATCTCGGGCTCGGTCAGCATCATCACCGAGGAAGAAGACGGTCGCGAGCTGGTGCTGGGCTACTTCGGCCCGGGCGAGTTCGTCGGCGAGATGGGCCTGTTCGTCGAGAGCGACCGCCGCGAGGTGGTGCTGCGCACCCGCACCCAGTGCGAACTGGCCGAGATCGGCTACGAGCGCCTGTACCAGCTGCTGGAAGGTCCGCTGGCCGGCGACGCCGCGCAGCTGATCTACGCCATCGGCGCCCAGCTGTCGCGCCGCCTGCTGGACACCAGCCGCAAGGCCGGCCGCCTGGCGTTCCTGGACGTCACCGATCGCATCATCCGCGCCCTGCACGACCTGACCCGCGAACCCGAAGCCATGAGCCACCCGCAGGGCACGCAGCTGCGCGTCTCCCGCCAGGAACTGGCGCGGCTGGTCGGCTGCTCCCGCGAGATGGCCGGCCGCGTACTGAAGAAGCTGCAGGTCGACGGCAAGCTGCACGCCCGCGGCAAGACCGTGGTCGTCTACGGCACCCGCTGATCGATGACCGGCATGGGGATGTCCGCGGCCCCGTCCGAGGTCGACCTCGACCTGCGCAACGCCACCCCGGCCGACGCCGACGAGGTGGCGGCGCTGCTCGGCGCCCTCGGCTATCCCTGCGATCCCGACGACGCCGCCGAACGCATCGCCGCCGTCTACCACAACGACCGCCAGGCACTGCTGCTGGCCCGCCTGCGCGGCGTCGCCTGCGGCCTGCTGTCGCTGGACTTCATGTACTACCTGCCGCTGGGCACCACCACCTGCCGCGTCACCGCGCTGGTGGTGAGCGACGACGCCCGCGGCCACGGCGTGGGCCGCGCCCTGCTGCGCGACGCCGAACGTCGCGCCCGCGCCGGCGGCGCCGCCCGCCTGGAAGTGACCAGCGCCGGCCACCGCACCGAGGCCCACGCTTTCTACCGCGCCTGCGGCTTCAGCGACGGCGCGGTGCGCTTCGTGAAGTCGCTGGGCGACTGAGCGCGGCTCGCGGGCGCCGGCGGCGTCCTGCAGAATGTCGGCTCCTTCCGCCGACGACGGACGCGCCATGCAGTGCCCCAAGTGCCATGCTCCGATGCACCCCGTGTCCGACACCGAAGAAACGGTGCAGCGCTGCACCGCGTGCAACGGCCTGTGGTTCGAGATCATGGCGCACGAGCAACTGCGTGAGGAGGCCGAACGCATCGATCCGGTCGCACCTTCGCCGCCGGCCGCCGACGAGGCCTTCGACCCCACCGCGCCGGCGACGCGGGTGATCCTCTGCCCGGCCTGCGGCCACTATCCGCTGATCCACATGGTGGATCCGCACCAGCCGCACATCCGCTTCGAGAGCTGCAAGTTCTGCTACGGCCGCTTCTACGACGCGGGCGAATTCCGCGACTTCGCCGACGCGGGCGAATACGAGACCGCCATCGACCGGCTGCTGAAGCGGATCGCCCCCTCGGCGGACGGCGCGACCGAAGCCTGAGGCGCGGCCGCAGGGCACGCCGGCCGTGCGTGCCGATCAACGCGGCGACGCCTCTCCTCCCGCATCGGGCACCGGCGCGGCATCGACCGCGTTGTCGCGCACGGTGTCGCGCATGATCGCGTCGCGCAGCGCCGCGGCGGCGGCATCGTCCCGGAAATGCAGTCCGTTGCCCTTGCGGACGATCCCCAGCGCGGCGTAACGGGCGTCGAGCGACGGGAAGTCCGTCGACGCCGCGACCTCCCGATACCGCGGCGCGAACAGCGCGGTGCCCGCGATGCGATCCAGCGCCGCGACGAACGCCTCCGGCGCGACGTGCGCGGTGCCGTCGAGGCAGCAGCGCGCGTAGCCGTCGAGCACCGCCTGCAGCGAACTGCCGTGGTCGCGGCGCAGGCGCAGGTCAATCTCCAGCCAGTAGGCCGCGCCGGCCCAGTAGATCCGCATCGTCGCGCCGCGGCCGCGCCCGGCCTGCGCCAGCGGCGCACCGGCGCCGGCCGCCTCGCCGCGACGGAAGCCGGCGTCGAGCGACGTCCACGCGTCTTCGGCCGTGATCAATCCGGCGCGCGCGCCCGCAGCACGTTCTGCTGGTAGCTCGCCAGGCCTTCCGCGAGCCAGCGCCCGCGTTCGCCCAGATACGGATGGGCGAGGTGCGCGAATTCGTGCACCGCCGTCCAGTCCGCGCGCAGCGCCTCGCGGCCGGCGCCGCGGCGCACGAACAGCAGCACCGCGACGTCGTCGTCGCGACGCGTCTGGCCCCACGGCACCGGGCTGGGATCGCGGCTGTCGATCTCGACGATCCGCGCCTGCGCCGTCGCCAGCGGGAATCGCCGCGACGGCAGCACGGTCGCGCGCGCCGCTTCCTCGGCCCAGTCCATCAGCATCGCGCGGCGCGCCGGATCGGCGACGCCGGCCACCTCGATGCGCAACGCGGTGTCGCCTGCGCGCACGAGGCGGGTGTCGTCCACGGGCGCCGCCACGGCGGCGGACAGACCGGCGAGCAGGGCGATGAAGGCGAGCGGCGCGCGAGGCATGCGATCCGGGGCGTGGCGGCGCGCTCAGCCGCGCTCCAGCACCGGCGGCAGCGGGCAGTGCAGCAGGGCGCAGACGGTGCGCAGCAGTTCGGCGTGCGGCACGGAAACGCGGCCATCGTGACTCACGGCCGTGGCCAGCGCTTCCACCAGCGACTGCGTGGCCTCGGGCGCGAGCGTGTCCAGCAGCGGCCAGACCGGCTCCAGCGCCAGCACGCCGTTCGCCGGCGGCGCGTAGTCGAGGTGATCCTGCGGGAACGCGCAACGGACGCCGGCGAGATACGCGCGACGCGCGTCCTCGGCCGCGTCATGCGTGGCCCGGGCGATCGCGGCCAGCAGCAGGGCGACGGCGTCGCGGGCCTCGGCCAGCCGGCGGCGGCCGAACGGCGCCTGCCGCACCGGATCGAGCGCTTCGCGCATCTGCGCCTGCAGCAGCGTGCCGAGGCAGTACGCGGACAGCGACACGCGCCCGTCGGTGTTGACCGCCGCGTGCGCCGTGTCCAGCACCAGGCCGATCGCGGCGCGCGGACGCTGGCCCAGCACCGGGAACGCCAGCGCCGCCAGCGGCAGGCCGAAGTTGCCGCTGTTGTAAAACATC
>JBQCJG010000114.1:0-10633 GCA_051952955.1 Lysobacteraceae bacterium
GCCGCGCGCGGCCTCGCGCTGCAGGTCCGCCGGCAGCGGCAGGCGCTGCGCCGCGGCCACGGCGAACGCATCCGCGACGTGGCGCTGCGCGGCGGCGGTGTCGCCCTCCAGCAGCGCGGTGCGGATCAGGCCGGCGTAGACGCGCAGCACGTAGGTGCGCGCGTCCGCGGCGCGGTACGCGCGCAGCGCCTCCTCCAGCAGCGGGCGCGCGGTGCGCGCGTCGTCGTGGTCCAGCGCGAGTTCCGCCAGCGCCTCGCGCACGTGCGCGGCGGCCTTCGGATCGCCGCGCTGCTCCATCAGCGCCAGCGTCTCGCGGTAGTAGCCGGCCGCCCTGTCGTGCTCGCCGAGCGCGCGATAGACGTCGCCGAGGTTGTTGAGCACCGCCGGCTGCACCTCGCCCCCGGCCGCGCGCTGCAGCTGCAGGCTGCGGGTCAGCGCCGCCAGCGCGCCGTGGTAGTCGCCGAGCCGGCGCAGCGCGCTGCCGACGTTCCTGAGGTCGCGGGCGATGGCGGCCCGGTCCTCGCGTGCGGTCGAACGCTGCAGGCCGCATTCGAAGCGGGCCAGCGCCTGCGGGATGCGCTCGCGGTGGTAGTCCAGCACGCCGCGCTGGCGCAGCAGTTCCTCGCGGGCGAGCGCATCGAGGCCGGGCTGCGCGTCGACACAGTCGAGCACCGCCTGCGCTTCGTCGAAGCGACCGGCCGCGTCGGCCGCCTTCGCGGCCTCGAACAGCGCATCGGTCGTCGCGCGGCGCGAGGCGGCGGTGTCGCCGGCCGGCGGCGCACCGAACCGCGCGGCGCAGACCGCCGGCGCCGGCAGCGGGCCGGGGCCGGCACGTTCGAGCGCATCGCAATGCGGCGCGGCCGAGGCGGCGGCGCCCGTTCCCGACACCAGCAGCAGCGTCGCCAGCGCACGGGCGAGGCGACGCGGAGCGCGCACGACGCGAGGGGCGTGCATCGCCATGCCGGACGGCCGGCGGATCAGTCCAGTCCGTTCGCCGCCGCCACCACCGCGTCGACGGTGATGCCGAAGTGCGGATACAGCTGCTCGGCCGGGGCCGAGGCGCCGTAGCCGTCCATGCCGATCACCGCGCCGTCGAGGCCGACGTATTTCGTCCAGAAATCGCGCGTGGCCGCCTCGATCGCGATGCGCTTGCGGCAGGCCTTCGGCAGCACCGATTCGCGGTACGCGGCGTCCTGGCGGTCGAACACGTCGGTCGACGGCATCGACACCACGCGCACGCCGTCGCCGAGCTGCGCGGCGGCCTGCATCGCGAGGCCGACTTCCGAGCCCGTGGCGATCAGGATCAGCGTCGGCGCGCCGAGCGCCTCCTTCAGCACGTAACCGCCGCGCGCGATCGCCGCGACCTGCGCGGCGTCGCGCGCCTGGTGCGGCAGGTTCTGGCGCGAGAACACGAGGCAGCTGGGGCCGTCGCGGCGTTCGATCGCCGCGCGCCACGCCACCGCCGATTCCACCGCGTCGCACGGGCGCCACACGTCGTTGTCGGGGATGTAGCGCAGCGACGCGAGGTGCTCGACCGGCTGGTGGGTCGGGCCGTCCTCGCCGAGGCCGATCGAATCGTGGGTGTAGACGTGGATCGCGCGCGCGCCCATCAGCGCGCTCATGCGCACGGCGTTGCGCGCGTAGTCGCTGAAGACGAGGAACGTCGCGTCGTACGGCACGAAGCCGCCGTGCAGCGCGAGGCCGTTCGAGATCGCGGTCATCGCGAACTCGCGCACGCCGTAGTAGACGTAGTTGGCGTTCGGATCGTTGCTGGCAACGGTCTTGCTGCCGGTCCACAGGGTCAGGTTGGAATGCGCGAGGTCCGCGGAGCCGCCCACCAGTTCCGGCAGCTGCGGCGCGAACGCCTCGATCGCCATCTGCGAGGCCTTGCGCGAGGCGACGACCGGGCCGTCGGCCTGCAGCTTCGCGATGTAGCCGTCGGCGAGCGCGGCGAAGTCCGCCGGCAGGTCGCCGCGCAGGCGGCGCTGGAACTCGGCGGCGAGCTCGGGATGCTGCGCGGCGTAGGCGTTCCACGCGTCGATCCAGCGCGCTTCCGCAGCCTGGCCCTTGCCGCGGCCATCCCACGCGGCGGCGACGTCGGCGGGGACCTCGAACGGGCCGTGCTCCCAGCCCAGCGCGGCGCGCGTGGCGGCCACTTCGTCCTTGCCCAGCGGCGCGCCGTGCGAGGACTCCTTGCCGGCCTTCGCGGGCGAACCGAAGCCGATCGTGGTGCGGCAGCAGATCAGCACCGGGCGGTCCTGCGACTTCAGCGCGGTGTCGATCGCGGTGCGGATCTCGACCGGATCGTGGCCGTCGACGCCACGGATCACCTGCCAGCCGTAGGCCTCGAAGCGCGCCGGCGTGTCGTCGGTGAACCAGCCCTGCACCTGGCCGTCGATCGAGATGCTGTTGTCGTCCCAGAACGCGACCAGCTTGTTCAGCTTCCACGTGCCGGCCAGCGAGCAGGCCTCGTGCGAGATGCCTTCCATCAGGCAGCCGTCGCCGAGGAACACCCAGGTGCGGTGGTCGACGACGGCGTGGCCGTCGCGGTTGAAGCGCTGCGCCAGCAGCTTCTCGGCCAGCGCGAAGCCGACCGCATTGGCAATGCCCTGCCCCAGCGGACCGGTGGTGGTCTCGATGCCGCAGGTGACGAAGTTCTCCGGATGGCCCGGGGTCTTCGAGCCGAGCTGGCGGAACCGCTTCAGCTCGTCGATCGACAGGTCGTAGCCGGCGAGGTGCAGCAGGCCGTACTGCAGCATCGAGCCGTGGCCGTTGGACAGCACGAAGCGGTCGCGGTCGGCCCACTGCGGATTGGCCGGGTTGTGCTTGAGGTAGTCGTTCCACAGCACCTCGGCGATGTCGGCCATGCCCATGGGCATGCCCGGATGGCCGGAGTTGGCGGCCTGGACGGCGTCGATGGCGAGGAAGCGGAGGGCGTTGGCGAGCGTGCGGCGGCTGGGCGTCGTCATGGGGCGTGCGGAGGTCGGCGGCGCCCGGCGGACTGCGGGCCGCCCATTGTCCCATCCGCCCGGCGCTTTGTCCCGGACGGCCCGCGACTGGGCCATGGGCCGTAGGCCGCAGCCTGCGGCATCCCGGCTTTTAGTACCCGGCAGATGACCGAGTCATCTGAGCTGGACCCACCATGCCATCCCGAGTCGAAGGCGAGGGATCTGCTTTATCCCGCGACACCATTCCCCGTCATCCCGGCGGACGCCGGGATCCCGCTTTGAAGGCGCTACCGTTGTTCTCTTGTTTCGCTCGCTGCCGCGAGCGAGTGACTTTTCTTTGCTTGTGCACTGCGCCGCTGGCGGCGCGAACGGCGAAGCCGGCCCCGGACCTGATCCGGGGGCGAGCGCCGAAGGCGCGAGTCAAGAAAAGATCACCAAAAGAAAGCATTCCCGGCCCATGCGCATGGCGCATGGGCGCTCAGTCGCCCGCGCGCCAGTGGCGCGCAAGCGGACGCCTTCGCCCCCGTCGGTCGCGCCCGACGCTGCGCGTCGGGTGCACGGTCTTCGCGGGGTTTTTCGACAGCACATCCCTGTGCTGGTCGAATGTGCCTTGTTCAAAGCATGCGCGGCCTCCTGCCGCGCGCCCCCGGATCAAGTCCTGGGCAGGCGCTTCGGGCCTGATCCGCGAAGCCCGTCGCGACCAAGGGTCCCGCAAAATCTAGACCACGTCCGGCTTGCGGGTGCACATACCGCAGCCCATCCTCCCCGCAAACGCGAAACCCCGGCCGCGGGCGCGACCGGGGTTTCATCATGGCGCTGGGCGCGGGCGGCTTACGGGCTGCGCGCCGCGTCGATCACCGCGCAGATCGATTCGATCTGGAACTTGGTGCTGGTCGAGTAGCCGCCCGGCGTGGTCTTGGTGACCGTGATCTTCACGTCCTTCTTGCCCGCGGACTCGATCACCACGTTCCACGGCAGGTTGGCGGTGCCGCCACCGAGCGTGGAGCCGCCATCGGGCTGCTCGAACGAGATCACGCCGGCCTTCTCGTCGCTGGACACGACGCGCAGGCCCGACTTGGTGCCTTCGGCGTAGATGCGCTTGAACGCGGTCGACACGTTGACGCCGGTCACGGTGTCGAAGCGGGTGAAGCGGCGACCGGTGATGAAGCGGCCCTCTTCCTTGAAGTTGGTCTTGCACGGCGGGTCGGCGGCCATCGCGGCCCCCGTGGCGGCCGACCCGGCGGCCAGCAGCGCCAGCGTCGCGAACATCATGCGCATCTTGCGTTCTCCTTGTCTGCGTGACGCCCGGTGCGGGCGACTGGCGGGGATTCTGCCAGCCGCACCGCGACGGCCACAAGCGAAGTCGTCGCGGAACAGGCCGAGGATCGGGCTCAGCGCACGATCTCGTCGAGATCGTCCGGCAGCGCCCCGCCGGGCGCGTCGCGCTCGCCGCTGCGGTGCGAGACCACGACCGCGGTCGCGAGATCGCCGGTCACGTTGAGCGAGGTGCGGCACATGTCGAGGAAGGTGTTCACGCCGATGATGATGCCGATGCCCTGCGGCGGGATGTGCACGATGGTGCAGATCATCGCGATCACCGGCAGCGAGCCGGACGGGATGCCCGCGGTGCCGATGCCGCCGAGGATGCACAGCGCCAGCACCAGCAGCTGCTGGTCGATCGGCATGTGCAGGCCGTAGACCTGCGCCAGGAACAGCACGGTGATGCCCTCGAACAGCGCGGTGCCGTGGTGGTTGGCCGACGCGCCGACGGTCAGCACGAAGCGCGAGACCTTGCGCGGCAGCCGGAGGTTCTCCTCGGCCACGCGCAGCGTCACCGGCAGCGTGGCCGTGGACGAGGCGGTGGCGAACGCGGTCAGCATCGCCTCCTGCGCGCCGCGGAAGAACACCAGCGGCGACATCCCGCCCATGAACCGCACCCACAGCGGCAGCACCACGAAGCCGTGGATGAAGATCGCGACCAGCACCGTCAGCACGAACCAGAACAGGCTCTCGATCACGTCCCAGCCCAGCTTCGCGCACAGGTTGAACATGAAGCAGGCCACCGCGTACGGCGCCAGCTTCACGAACATGCCGATCAGGTGCATGCAGATCTCGAACAGGCCGTGCAGCGCGTGCTTGAACGCCTGCGTGCCGGGCGTGGGCTTCATCACCAGGCCGATGCCGATCATCAGCGAGAAGAACACGATGCCCAGCTTCTTGCTGTCGTCGGCCATGGCGCCGACGATGTTGTGCGGCACGATGTTGACGATGAGGTCGCGGAAGCTCAGCGCCTCGCCCTTGGTGACGATGTCGCCGGCCTTCTGCAGGTTGCTCGACAGCGCACTGTCGACCAGCTCGCGGGTGATGTGCAGGCCGGGCTGCAGCAGGTTCACCATCACCAGGCCGATCAGCACCGCGGCGCCGGTGACCACCGCGGTGTAGAGCAGCGTCTTCCAGCCCAGGCGGCCGAGGCTGGCGATGTCGCCCAGTTCGGCCACGCCCAGCACCAGCGCCGAGAACATCAGCGGCACCACCAGCATGAACAGCAGGTTGAGGAAGATCTCGCCGAACGGCTTGGTGGCGTTGTCGATGACCGACTGGAGCGTGGCCTCGTCGAGCGCGCCCGCCCACGCGCCCTTGGTCGTCATGTAGGCCAGCACGCCCAGCGCCACGCCGACCACGAAACCGATCATCACCTTGACGTGCAGCGGGAGGCCGCCGGGCTTCGCGGGCGGCGGGGTGACGATGGCATGGGCCATGGTGCAGCTCCTGGGGGACGAAAGGCGAGAGCGTACACCATGCCCCGCGGCGCCCTGCCCGCGGACGGTACGCGCTGCGCAGGCGGACGACGCACGTCACGTCCGCGACGTGCGGCTCGGCGTCCCGGGCTCGGCGTTCCGGGCTCAGCGTTCCGGATACAGCGGCGGCAGCAGCGAGGGCGGCGCACGGCGCGGACGCGGCCACCAGCGCGGGCCCTGCGCGAACGCGGCGCGCATCGCGGCCATCGCCGCGGCCGGATCGCCGCGGCCCCAGCGCGCGCGCTGCAGCGCGGCGACCGCGTCGCGCTGGGCCGGATCGGCCAAGCGCATGCGGACGCCATCGAGGTCGCGCACGCCCGCCAGCGCGCACAGCGCGCGCTCCACCGCGGCGCGGTCGCCGCGCGCGAGCGCGGTCGCGAGTGCCTGGGGATCGGGCAGCACCGTCGCGGTCGCCGCCGTCCGGCCCGGGGCCGCCGGCGGGGCCTGGGCCGCCCGTCGCCGCTGCGACCAGTAGCGGATGCCCACGACCAGCGAGACCAGCCAGATCGCGCCGATCGGCAGCAGCGCGAAGGCCCAGAGGTTGCCGGGCATCCAGTCGCGCCACGAGAACCCGCCCTCGTCCTCGTCGTCGCCCGCATCGTCGCCGGCCAGGGACTGCGTGCCGGGCTGCGCGGCCGCCACCGGCAGCACCAGGTCCGGCAGCGTGGCGGTGCGGGCGGCGCCGGCAGTAGCGTCCCACCAGGTGATCCGCGGCGCATGCACGCGCAGCGTGCCCGCACGGGTCGGCAGCAGCGCGAACCGCCGCGTCGTGGTCGCCTGCGGCCGCCCGGCGACGAAATCCGCCGAGGTCTGCGCCGATTCCGGGAACACCTGCGCGCCGCCGTCCACCTGCAGCGCGAGTTCGGGCAACTGCGCGAGCACCGCGCCGTCGGCCACGACCTGCACCGTGACCAGCGCGGTCTCGCCGGCGCGCGCGCTGCGCGGCGTGTCGAGGTAGCGCAGCTGCAGCCCGGCCAGCGGCAGCCACGGCTGCGGTGCATCGGCCGGGATCGGCTTGACCTGCAGCTCGGGCGAGGGCCCGAGGATGCGCATGTCGTCGCCGGCGCCCGGCACGCCGAACGCGCCGCCGAAGCCGGTCGAGATGCGGCCGAGGAACCGCGGCGCCGGCACCGGCACCCGGCCCGCGCGCTCGGGGATCAGCAGGAAGTGGCGCTCCACCACGTTGTACTGCGCGCCGCGGACCTGTTCGAGCGTTTCCTTGTCGTCGCCGACCTTCTGCAGGCTGGCGCCGTCGGGCGGGTCCTGGTCCAGGCGGCCTTCCAGCAGCGTGCCCAGCTGGTAGTACAGCCGCACGGTGTACCCGACGGTCTGCTGGACGTAGGGCGCGAGGGTGTCGAGCTTCGTCTCGATGAACACCGGCCCGTTGCCGGCGCCACGCTCGACGTCGGCGCCGGGCGCGGACGTGTCCGCCGACGGTCGCGGCGGCAGCACGGTCAGGTGCAGCGGTGGCGTGCGGGCGCTGCCGAACGGCATCGGCGGGATGTCGATCTCGCCCGGATGCGTCGGCGTCAGCACGAGTTGCAGGCGGAACGTCATCTGGATGCCGCCGCCGTCCATCGACACCTGCTGCGACGTGGCCTGGTCCACGATCCGGAAATCGTTGATCAGGCCGGTGAAATCAGGCATGCCGCCGCGGGCGATGGCGGAGTCGATGTCGATGGTCAGGGTGACCGTTTCGCCCATCTCGATGCGCTGGCGGTCCAGCGTGGCGGGCAGCCGCTGCGCCAGCGCGGGCGGGGCGACCGCGATCAGCGCCACGAGCAGTGCCAGCCACCACGCGAACCGGCGCGGCAGGCACGGCGCCGCGCGCGCCACGGGACCTGCCGACGGATCGGACAGCGCTGCGCGCATCAGCGGTCGCCCTCGCGCTTGCGGCGCTTCTGCTCCAGGCGGAATTTCTCGCGCAGCAGCGCGCCCGGATCGTCGGGCACGCGGCGCAGCCAGGCCTCGTTGGCCAGCCGGCGCTCGCGCACTTCGCGGGTTGCCTGCGGCGGCGGGCCCGGCTGCGGCGCGGCGCCGCCCGGCCGCGCGCGCGCCATGCGCTCGCGCTCGGCGCGATCGGCGGCGGCCTGTTCGGCCGACTGCGCGGGATCGACCGGCTTCGGCGGCTCGCCCGGCATCGGGCGTCCCTGCTGCGTCTGCTGGCGTGCCTTCTCCTGCTGCTCGCGCTGACGTCGTTCCTGCTCTTCCCGGTCTTTCTGCTGCTGGTCCTTCTGCTGCTGCTCGCGCTGCTGCCGCGCCTTCTCTTCCTGTTCCTTCTGCTGCCGGTCCCGGGACGGGTCCTGCTGCCCGTCCTTCTGCTGACCCTGCTGCTGGTCCTTCTGTTGCTGTTGCTGTTGCTGTTGCTGTTGCTGTTGCTGCTGCTGTTGCTGCTGCTGTTGCTGCTGCTGTTGCTGCTGCTGTTGCTGCTGCTGTTTCTGTTGCTGTTCCTTCTGCTGCTGCCGCCGGCGGGCCTGCTCGACCTTGCGCCGGTTCTCGATCGCGTCGGCCATGCCCGGCTGCTGGCGCAGCGCGCGGTCGTATTCGGCGATGGCCTCGTCGTAACGCTGCTGGCGCGCGAGCGCGTTGCCGCGGTTGTAGGCGGCCTCGGCGCCGGGCAGCCCGGCCCACGCCGATTCCGCCGCCTTGAAATCGCCGCGCTGGTAGGCTTCGACGCCCTGCGCCATCGCCTCGTGCTGGCGTTGGTCCCTGCGCTCCCACAGGTCCGCCGCCGCGGCCGGTCGCCAAGGCAGCCACAGCGCGATCACCAGCACCGCCAGCACGCCGCGGCGGAACGCGAACAGGCCCAGCAGCAGCAGCGGCGGCAGCAGCCAGAAGCCTTCGTCGAGCGCGGCGGTGCCGCGCTTGTCCTGCGCCGTCGCCTGGTCGATGCGATCCGCGCGCAGCACGCCCAGCGCCTGCAGGTCGGCGTCGCCCGGCGCGAATCCGGCGTAGCGTCCGCCGCCCGCCACGGCCAGCGCGCGCAGCTCGGCACCGTGCAGCCGGGCCGTGTGCATCTCGCCGCGGGCATTGCGGTACTGCCCGCCGGCCAGCCCGCCCAGCCCCAGCACCGAGACGCGGAAACCGGCGCCGCGCGCATCCAGCGCCGCGCTGTCGGCGCTGCCGCCGGCGCGATCGGTGATCAGCAGGATGTCGCCCTTGTGGAATCCGGCGCGCTTGAGCAGGCGCATCGCTTCCTCGATCCCGCGATCCGCGCGGCTGCCGTCGCGCGGCATCACGTCCGGCGACAGCGCATCGAGGAACAGCGCGACGTTGTTGGCGTCGTCGGTGAGCGGCGAGACGGTGAAGGCGTCTTCGGCGAACGCGACCAGCGCGGTCTGCCCGCCGCCGCGCTCGCGCAGGATCTGCGCGATCTTCGCCCGCGCCTGCAGCAGGCGCGACGGCGGCACGTCGGCGGCGTTGGCGGCCGACGACATGTCGACCACGATCACCAGCGGCATGCGGTCCTGCCACAGCGGCTGCGGCAGTTCGCGCCAGCTCGGACCGGCCAGCGCCAGCACCGCCAGCGCGCCGGCGACCAGGAACGCGCCCTGGGCGACGTGCGCACGCCAGCCGGCGCGGCGGCCGCCCTCGGGTTCCAGCACATGCGGCAGCAGGTGCGCATCGATCACGCCGCGCCAGATCTCGCCGCGCCGGCGGTGGCGGCGCAGCCACCACAGCAGCGGCGGCAGCGCCAGCAGGCCGAGCAGCCACAGCGGACGCAGGAAGTGCAAGGTCCCCAACACCGGCAGTTCGTTCAACGCGCCGCTCCCGGCGCGCGCCGCCGCTGCAGCAGCACCAGCAGCGCGCAGGCGATGGCCCCGCCCAGCGGCCACGGGTAGCGCTCGATCCGCGGCCGCAGCCGCTGGCCGGGCAGTTTCACCGGCTCCAGCCGGTCGATCTCGGCGTAGATGCCGGCCAGCTGGTCGGCATCGCGCGCGGCGTAGGCGCGGCCGCCGGTCAGTTCGGCGATCTTGCGCAGGCCGTCCTCGTCGGTGGTGTCGGCGGTGCCGGGCATGCGGATCGGCAGCCCGAACACCGACAGCCCGGCGCCGTAGCCGCCGAAGGCGATGGTGTGCACGCGCACGCCGGCATCGCGGGCGATGGCCGCGGCCTTCAGCGGATCCAGCGCACCGGCGTTGCTCATGCCGTCGGTGAGCAGGATCAGCAGCCGCTGCTCCGCCGGCTGCGCCTGCAGGCGCTTGGTCGACAGCGCGATGGCGTCGCCGATCGCGGTGGCGCGGCCGGCGATGCCGGAGACGGTGCCGTCGAGCTGCTCGCGCACGGTGTCCAGATCGCGGGTCAGCGGCGTCAGCGCGAACGCGCGCTCGCCGAAGATGATCAGGCCGACGCGGTCGCCGCGGCGACGTTCGAGGAAGTCGGAGATCACCGCCTTCGCCGCGGTGAGGCGGGTGACGGTGCGCCCGCCGAGTTCGATGTCGCGCTCGTCCATGCTGCCGGAAAGATCGAGCGCCAGCATCAGGTTGCGCGAAGCCTGCGGTGGCTGCACCACGTCGCCGAGCTGCTGCGGCCGCGCCGCGGCCACGCACAGCAGCGCCCATGCCAGCCACGGCAGCGCGCCGACCGAGCGCGATCGCGCCGGACCGGCATGGCCGCCGATCGCGGCCAGGCGATCGCCCCACGGGACCCGCAGCGCCGCGGCCGCACCGGACGCCGGCGGCAGCAGCCGCCGCGCCAGCCACGGCAGCGGCAGCGCCAGCAGCCACCACGGCCAGGCGAAGGTCTGCAGCAGCAGCTGGCGCAGGCTCTCGATCATGCCCGCCGCTTCCATGGCATGCGCGTCCACTGCATGCGCCACCACGGCAGCGGCCGCATCAGTTGCACGAACCGCGCCCGTGCGGCGACCCGCAGCGCCTCGGCGTCGGC
>JBQCJG010000115.1:0-4683 GCA_051952955.1 Lysobacteraceae bacterium
GCGGCCTCGTGCGCGAGCCGATGGCGGCGCTCGCGGACCTTGGTTTCGGCGTGCTGGCGGGCGTGGTGCATGGGCAGCGTCCCGGCGTGGCCAGGTTCGACTGTAACGGATGCCGGTGAAATGGCAAACCGGCGCAGGCCGGGCGTGTCGCCCGGCCTGCGTGCCCGATCGGGACATGCCCGATCAGAGCAGGTCCGATCAGAAGATGTCGAACGATTCCTCGCTGGGCACGGCGTCTTCGGCGCCGTAGTCCTCGACGTAGGTTTCCATCTTCTCGAGGTCTTCGACCTTCACGTATTCGATGATGCCGCCGGTGCCGTTGGTGGGCAGCAGCTGGCCGCCGGCGGTGACCGTGACCTTGACCATGCCCGGCGGCGGGTCGTTGGCCGCGATCGGCACGTCCTTCCGCGCCTGCTGCATGTAGTCGATCCAGATCGGCAGCGCGGCCTTGCCGCCGTATTCGCGGTAGCCCAGCGACGAGTTGTCGCTCTTGCCCACCCACACGGTGGTGATGAGGTTGCCGCCGGTGCCCGAGAACCACGCGTCGCGGTGGTCGTTGGTGGAGCCGGTCTTGCCGCCGATGTCCTCGCGGCCGATGCGGCGGGCGTCGGTGGCGGTGCCGTGCAGCACCACGTCGCGCATCATCGAGACCAGCTGGTAGGCGATGCGTTCGTCGATGGCGCGCGGCGCCAGCACGGCGTTGGCCGGCAGCGTCCCGGGCGCTTCGGTGGGCTTGGCGGTGGTGACCTTCGGCCCCTGCTTGTCCTTGGGATCGGGCTTGTCGGCGGGCGCGCCGCCGCCCGGGCCCAGGTCGAAGCCGTCGACCACGGTCGAGGTCGGTGCCAGCGGCTGGCCGGCCGCGCCTTGGCCGCAGGTGCGGCAGGCGATGGCCGGCTTCATGGTGAAGACGACCTGGCCCTCGCGGTCCTGCACTTCGCGGATGAACCACGGGTCGATGCGGAAGCCGCCGTTGGCGAACGTGGCGTAGCCGCGGGCGATCGACAGCGGGGTCAGCGACGGCGTGCCCAGCGCGATCGACAGGTTCGGCGGCAGTTCCTCTTCCCTGAAGCCGAACTGGGTGATGTATTTGCGCGCGTAGTCCACACCGATGGCGTCGAGCATGCGCACCGACACCAGGTTGCGCGACTGCACCAGCGCCTGGCGCACGCGGATCGGACCGGCGAAACCGCCGCCGTCGTTCTGCGGGCGCCAGTCCTTGCCGCCGCGCATGCGGAACACCACCGGGGCGTCCAGCACGATGGAGGCCGGGTTGTAGCCGCGCTCGAACGCCGCGGCATAGATGAACGGCTTGAACGACGATCCCGGCTGGCGGCGCGCCTGGGTGGCGTTGTTGAACTTGCTGCCGGCGAAGCTGTAGCCGCCGACGATGGCGCGCAGGGCGCCGGTGTCGGCGTCCAGCGACACCAGCGCGGATTCGGCGCGCGGGATCTGGTCGAGGCGCCAGGTCACCGGGCCGGCGGGGTCCGCGGCGGCGGCTCCCGGCTTGGCGTCGGCGGCCGCGGTCTTGGCCTCGGGCACGATCCTGCGCACCCGGGTCACGTCGCCGCGCTTGAGCAGCGCGCCCGGCGGCTTGCCGGTCCAGCGCGAGGCGTCGGGGCCGAGGTCCAGCACGGTGCCGTCGGCCAGCACCACCTGGGCGTTGGTGGCGGTGGTGCCCAGCACCAGCGCCGCGCGCAGTTCGCCCTGGGTCGGGAAGGCGCGCAGGCGCACCGAGGCGGCGCGGGCGTCCTCGCCTGCGGCCAGGTCCAGGTGCGGCATCGACTTGGGGTTCCAGCCGTGGCGGTGGTCGTAGGTGCCCAGCCCCTCGCGCACCGCGGCGTCGGCGGCGGCCTGCAGCACCGGGTCGATGGTGGTGGTGACGTGGTAGCCCTTGGTCAGCGCCTCCTTGCCGTAGCGCTCGACCATTTCCTGGCGGACCATTTCGGCGACGTACGGTGCGTAGACCTCGACCGGGCGCTCGTGCGGGGTGGCGTGCATCGGCGCGGCCTGCGCGGCCTGCTCCTCGGCCGGCGAGATCATCTTCAGCTCGCGCATGCGCTGCAGCACGTAGTCGCGGCGGATCTTCGCGCGCTCCGGATTGTTCAGCGGGTTGCCGGTGGACGGGAACTTGGGGATCGCCGCGAGCGAGACCATCTCGTCCAGCGTCAGCTGGTCCAGGGGCTTGCCGTAGTAGAACTCGGCCGCGGCGCCCACGCCGTAGGCGCGATTGCCGAAGAAGCTCTTGTTGAGGTACAGCTCGAAGATCTGGTCCTTCGTCAGCTCCTGCTCCATCTTCCGCGCCAGCAGCATTTCCGCGAACTTGCGGCTGTAGCTGTACTCGGAGCTGAGGAAGAACTGGCGCGCGACCTGCTGGGTGATGGTCGACCCGCCGGCCACGCGGCCCTTGTCCGAGGTCAGCAATTGCCACACCGCGCGGCCCACGCCCTTGTAGTCCACGCCGCCGTGCTCGTAGAAGCGGGCGTCCTCGATCGCCATGAAGGCGTCCTTCACGTGCTTCGGCACCTGCGCGATCTTGACCGGGTAGCGCCGGGTCTCGCCGAACAGGCCCATCAGGCGGCCGTCGGCGGCGTATACATATAAAGGTTCCTGCAGCTCGACGTGGCGCAGGGTGTCGACGTCGGGCAGCCGGGAGGACACCGAGACATACAGAAGGCCGAAGGCGACGCCGCCGGCCAGCAGGCCGAGGACGGAAAGCAGCAGCGCCCAGCGCAGCAGGCGGCGGAGACGGGACATGGGCGGGGCGATCCTGGCTTCGGAGGCGGACGGGCGGGAGGGGATTATAGGCGGCCCGCCCCCGCGGCCGGGGCCCCGGGAGTGCCCCCGGAAGGGACGGCCGGCCCCCTCCGGGTCGTGACAGAGGTCACTCTCATGCGATCCCGCGCAAACGGGTAGTTGCCTTGGGATGCAAAGTCCGTTATTTAATGTATTGGGACACGTAACGCGCGTAAGCGCGCGTGGGAAGGGGAAAAAGTGGGACTGTTCGCAAAAAACCAGTCACCTCTGGTGGGTGTCGACATCAGTTCGACCGCCGTCAAGCTCCTGCAGCTGTCTCGGGCCGGCGACCGCTATCGGGTGGAACACTACGCGGTCGAGCCGTTGCCGCCGAACGCCGTGGCCGAGAAGAACATCGTCGAGGTCGAGGCGGTGGGCGAGGCCATCCGGCGGGCGCTCAACCGGTCCGGCAGCAAGGCCAAGTTCGCGGCCGCGGCGGTGGCCGGCTCGGCGGTGATCACCAAGGTCATCCCGATGCCCTCCGAGCTCGACGAAGACGACATGGAGTCGCAGATCGAGCTGGAGGCGGTCAACTACATCCCGTATCCGATCGAGGAAGTGAACCTCGACTTCGAGGTGCTGGGCGGCATGCCCGGCAACCCGGAGATGGTCCAGGTGCTGCTGGCCGCTTCCCGTTCCGAGAACGTGGAGATGCGGGCCTCGGCGCTGGAGATCGGCGGCCTGACCGCGAAGGTCATGGACGTCGAGGCCTTCGCGATCGAGAACGCCTACGCGCTCATCGCCGGCAGCCTCAACGTCCCGCACGACGGCATCGTCGCGCTGGTCGACGTCGGCGCGACGATGACCACGCTCAGCATCCTGCGCAACGGCCGCAACATCTACAGCCGCGAGCAGGTCTTCGGCGGCAAGCAGCTGACCGACGAGGTCATGCGCCGCTACGGCCTGAGCTACGAGGAGGCGGGCCTGGCCAAGCGCCAGGGCGGCCTGCCCGAAAGCTACGAGATCGAGGTGCTGGAGCCCTTCAAGGAAGCGATGGCCCAGCAGATCGGCCGCCTGCTGCAGTTCTTCTACGCGGGCAGCGAGTACAACCGGGTCGACCAGATCGTGCTCGCCGGCGGCTGCGCCTCCATCGCCGGCATCGCCGCGATGGTCGAGGAGCAGCTCGGCGTGCAGACCGTGGTCGCCAATCCGCTGGCCCAGATGACGCTCGGCCCCCGCGTGCAGGCCCACGCGCTCGCGCAGGACGCGCCCGCGCTGATGATCGCCTGCGGCCTCGCCCTGAGGAGTTTCGACTGATGGCACGGATCAACCTCCTCCCGTGGCGCGCCGAACGGCAGAAAGAGCGCAAGAAGCAGTTCCTGGTCATGCTGGCGTTCTCCGCGGCCGCCGGCTTCGCGCTGTGGTTCGGCGTGGACACGTATTACGACATGCAGGTGTCCGGCCAGCAGGAGCGCAACGCGTTCCTCGACGGCCAGATCGCCGAGGTCAAGCAGAAGATCACCGAGATCGAGGAGCTCGAGAAGAAGAAGAGCAACCTCCTCAGCCGCAAGCAGGTGATCGAGGAACTGCAGGCCAACCGCTCGCAGATGGTCCATCTGTTCGACCAGTTGGTGCGCACGATCCCCGACGGCGTGATCCTCACCGGCCTGAACCAGGAAGGCGACAAGCTCACGCTCGAAGGCCGCTCGCAGTCGTATGCGCGGGTCAGCAACTACATGGACAACCTGGCCGCCTCCGGCTGGATGACCAAGCCCGAGCTGTCGGTGATCCAGGCGCAGGACGACATCACCGGCCTGCCGCACACCTTCAAGCTGACGGTCACGCTGTCCAATCCGAACGCGAAGCCCGAGGACGGCACCGCCGCGCCCGGCGCCGCCGGTACGCCGCCCGCCGCGGGTGCCACGGCGCAGACCGCGACGCTGCAGCCGC
>JBQCJG010000116.1:0-2795 GCA_051952955.1 Lysobacteraceae bacterium
TACACCAGACAACCCCACGGCAGCCTTCCCCCGCGCCCCCCCCGCCACCGCCGTGGGGGGGGGGGGGGGGGGCCCCCCCCGCCACCCTACTTCGCCAATCGGATGCATCCACATTTTCGTCACCCCGGCGAAAGCCGGGGGTCAGCCTTCGTGTTCTTCGTTCTTCAAACGGCGGGATCCCGGCTTTCGCCGGGATGACGGTATGGAACAGCGGTCGTCGAATGCCCACCGTGACCCCCCATAATCACCGCGCGTCCTGCAATGCGCGCGATAT
The DNA here is from genome assembly GCA_051952955.1 of Lysobacteraceae bacterium. Classification (GTDB taxonomy): domain Bacteria; phylum Pseudomonadota; class Gammaproteobacteria; order Xanthomonadales; family Xanthomonadaceae; genus Lysobacter_I. The sequence continues at coordinate 275 of JBQCJG010000116.1, forward strand.
GCCGCCATGCAAACCGCAACCGTCAGGTGTGGATGTATCCGCCCGACGTATGCTCCGCGCCAACCTCGGCAGTACGGACCGGTGCGATGGACCTCAAGAGCGGCTATCCCTTCTGGGCGGTCAAGAACGGGCTGATGTCGCCGTTCCCGCGGCTCGATCGCGATCTGCGCTGCGATGTGGCGATCGTGGGCGGCGGCATCACCGGGGCGCTGATCGCGCACGAACTCGCGACGCACGGCCACGACGTGGCGCTGGTCGAGCAGCGCGACATCGGCTGGGGCAGCACCGCCGCCAGCACGGCGCTGCTGCAGTACGAGATCGATACCCACATGGTCGATCTCGCTAAGGACTACGGCGAAGCCGACGCCGTGCTGGCCTACCGCGCCTGCGCCCAAGCCATTCCGCTGGTCCAGGCGCTGGCGCGCGAAGTGCGCGATGTCGACTTCGCCCCGATGGAGAGTCTCTACTACGCCAGTCGCCGGTGGGATGTCTCCGGCATGCGCGAGGAATTCGAGCTGCGCCGGAAGCACCGATTCGCGGTGTCGTGGCTCGAACGCGGAGACCTGCGCGATGCGTACGGCATCGATGCGCCGGCGGCGATCCTCAGCGCCCTCGGCGCACGCGTCGATCCGTATCGCCTCGCGCACAAGCTCCTGGCGCGGCTGCAGCGCGAAGGCGCGGCGATCCACGACCGCACCGCGATCGCCGACCTGTGCGCGACGTCGCGGCAGGTGGAACTGCGCACCACGGACGGCCTGTCGATCAAGGCCGATCACGTGGTGATGGCGGCCGGTTATGCGTCGCAGCAGTGGCTCGATCGACGCTACGCCCGCAACCGCAGCAGCTATGCCTTCATCAGCGACCCGCTTGGCACCGATGCGCTGGGTCCGCTGGCCGGCACGATGGTGTGGGAATCGGCACGCCCGTATCTCTACCTGCGCACCACCGGCGATGGCCGCCTGCTGGTCGGCGGCGAGGACGACGCGGTCGACCTCCCGGCGCGGCGCGACCGCCGCGTCGAGGCGAAGGCGCGCACCCTGCAGAGGAAGGTCCACGCGCTGTTCCCGGACCTCGATCTCGTGCCGGCCTTCAGCTGGGCCGGCACGTTCGCCGAGACCGAGGACGGACTGCCGTTCTTCGGCGCGCATCCGCAGCACGGCCCGCGCGTGCTGTTCGCGATGGCCTACGGCGGCAACGGCATCACCTACTCGGCGATCGGCGCCGGCCTGCTGCGCAGTCTGGTCGAACGACGCAAGCATCCGCTCGCATCGCTGTTCGGGTTTTCGCGGGTGGATTGACCCGGCCCCCGAGGACAGGTCGTGTCCGGTCGAGCGCAGCAGGCTGCGCCACTATGCCCTGGACGGCGCAATCGGCGGACGCCGGGAATGCTTCGAGGTTTCTTCGTGGCAACAGGCATGCCGCACTCACGGGTCCGCGCGTCCCGCAACCTGCAGGGGTCGATCGGTGCTATCGGCAGTGGATCGACAGGATGATCGTGCAATCAATCACTTGGCGCATTCCGCCACACGGTCTTCCACGACTTGATCGATTCATGATCGAGTCGTGATCGACTGATGATTGGATTTCGGCGCTGTCGAACGGAAGGTTCGGATGCGGGAGGAGGATCGAAGCCCGCAGCCACGGCCGGCCCAATGGCCATCCCATTCAATTCGACGCAACAGGAGTCTTCCCATGAAAAAGCGGAACTCATTCCTCAAGCCGATGTTGTCCACAGTCATGTTGTCGATCGTCGTCGGGGCGACGCTGGTCGGAGGCCAGAGCCAAGCCGCATCCGGCCATCGCGCAGGACACGCCGACGGGCGGTCCGAACAGGCGCCGGCCTACGCCGGTCGGTATGGCCATCCTCCGCTGATCGGCCGCGAGCCTGCGATCGACGCGCCCGTTTCGCAGGATCTCGGCGACCGCAAGGATGCCGCCGTGCTGGTGGGTCTTTACGATGCGATGCGAGCCGCCGGGCTGCTGGATCCGAAGCGTTATCCGGCAAGCCCGGATGTCGCCACGCTGGAAAAGGTGTACGAGGATGCCGTCGCATCCAAGGTGATCGATCCGTCGACGAGAAGCCCGATGGTTGACATCGATCGCCTGCAGAGCCGGGCATACGGACGCGACATCGTCGCAGGCGGCGTGCCGACCAAAATCACGACCGCCTGCGCGGCGAGTGCGGCGAGCTGCGCTGCAGGCACCGCGGGCGGCATCCTCGCTTGCGCTGCCGCGGTCGAAACGCTGGGCGGATTGAGTGCGGCCTGCGTGCTCACGCTGGCCGGCGCGGGAGCAGCGTGCGTCACCGCATCCAACAACTGCCTGAATCCGCCCCGGCAGGAATACGACTTCCTGACATCGGCATCCGGGGGAACGGTGCAGTCGACGGATGTCATCCAGAATGTGTCCTGCCGCGACAACCAGCGCGTGGATGGCATGACGGCGTATTGGGCCGCCCATGACGGCACGACGAGCATTCGCAGCATCGTCATCCACTGCACCGATGGACAGACTTTCAGCT
>JBQCJG010000117.1:0-4100 GCA_051952955.1 Lysobacteraceae bacterium
TCGTACAGCGTGCTGGCGTTCAACGCGCTCGGCACGAAGTTGGCGATCGCGAACAGCAGCATGATCACGAACGGCACGCCGCGGAAGACGCCCGCCGCATCGAAGCGCAACTGCGCGAGGAACTGCGCCAACGCGGTGCGCGCGCCGGTCGATGCCGGCGCGACGATGCGCGCCACCGGCGCGGGCGCCGCCGACGGCGCAGGCGCGGACACGGCGACGGACGCGGCCTTGCGACGGAACAGGCTGCGCCCGGTGCCGGTGCGCTGCGGCCTGAACAGCGACAGGCTGACGCCGAACAGCAGCAGCGACAGGCCGGTCCACAGCGCGCGGTTGGCCAGCAGCATGCCGTCCACTGCCGGCACCAGCGTGTTCAATTCTTCGGCCGACCAGTAGCGGACCGTGCGCGAGAAGGCGATCCGGCCCAGCGGCTCCCACAGCGCCACGGCGCGGACGTTGTCGAGGTCGCTGAGCAGCGCGGTCCCCACGCCGTACAGCACGAAGAACCCCAGCACGCCGATGTAGACCCACAGGATGCTGCGGGTGAGCACCGCCATCATCGACAGCAGCGACGCGGTGAACAGCAGGTTCGGCAGCACGATCACCGCCAGGCTCCACGCATACGGCTTCAGCGTGACCGGGCCCAGCCGCTCGGGATCGATCCACGGCATGAACTGCGCGACGAACATGGTCGCGACCAGCAGCGCGTAGACGCAGAGGCAGGCGACCAGCGCGGCGGCGATGCGGCCGACCATGAAATCGCGGCGCCGGATCGGGCTGGCGAAGATCAGTTCCGCCGTGCCCATCTCGAAATCGCGCAGCAGCGCGGCGTGCACCGACATCGCGACGAACAGCATGCCGATGAAGCTGAAGACCACCGACATGCCGATGATGACCCGCGGCGCGTTGCGGTGGATGTTGCCGATGGCGCCGCCGACCTGCACGGCGTCGGTGGTCAGCGCGGCGAAGGCCATCAGCGCGAACAGCGCGCCGAGCAGCCACAGCACCGGCGATCGCAGCTGCTGGCGCAGCTCGAAACGGAAGAATTCGAACATGGTCGCCTCCTCAGGCCGCGGCGGCGTGCTGGCGCAGGCGCTGGAAGTAGACGTCCTCCAGATCCGGGCGGATCTGCTCGAAGCCCTCCTCCGGATGATCCTCGGCGTAGACGTGGATCTCGGGCGTGCCCTGCACCAGCCGCGTCGACAGCACCTGTAACGCCTGCTGGTAGCGCGGCAGCGCCTCCATCGGCACGCGCTTGCGCCAGATCCGCGATTCCAGCGCGGCGATGGCCTCGGCGGGACGGCCGGCCAGCAGCACCCGGCCCTTGTTCATGATCGCCATGTTCGGGCACAGGTCGGTCACGTCCTGCACGATGTGCGTGGACAGGATCACCGCGACGTTCTCGCCGATCGATGCCAGCAGGTTGAGGAAGCGGTTGCGCTCTTCCGGGTCGAGGCCGGCGGTGGGCTCGTCGACGATGACCAGCCGCGGATCGCCCAGCAGCGCCTGGGCGATGCCGAAGCGCTGGCGCATGCCGCCCGAGAAGCCGCCGAGCTTGCGCTTGCGCACGTCCCACAGGTTCACCTGCTGCAGCAGGCCGTCGACGACCTCGCGACGCACGCGACGGTCGGTGATGCCCTTCAGCACCGCGAAGTGTTCGAGCAGATCGAGCGCGCTCACCTTCGGATACACGCCGAAATCCTGCGGCAGGTAGCCCAGCCGGCGCCGCACCGCGTCCTTGTCCCGCAGCACGTCGATGCGCGTGCCCGCGCCGTCGTCGAACACCGCGGTGCCGGCATCGGCCTCCTGCAGCGTGGCCAGCGTGCGCATCAGCGACGACTTGCCGGCGCCGTTCGGGCCGAGCAGGCCGAACATGCCGCGCGGGATGTCGAGGGACACGTCGTCGAGTGCGCGCACGCCGTTGGCGTACGTCTTGCGGAGGTCGCGGATGGTGAGCATGGTCGGGGTCCCCGATGGCGCCCGCCGATCCGGGCTGCCCGCATGCTAGGGACCGTCCATGCGATGCCGGACCGGCCGATGGTCATGCAAACGGCACGGCGTGACGAAGGTCGCCGTGACTTCCGGACCAGACATCCACACCGGGCATCGACACCGGCATCGACCGCGATGCCGGTGCCGGAGCGGCTCAGCGCCGCTCGGGGGGCGGCAGCGCGGCGGCGACCTGCTTCTTGAGCGCGGCGAGCGCAGCGGTCACCGGCGCCTCGCCTTCGAGCACGTCGCCGACGGCGGCGTTCTCGCCTTCCTCGTCGCCGCGCAGGTGGCCGGACAGCGCGGCTTCGGAATAATCGGCCGGACGCGCGACGCCGCCGTCGGGACGCAGCACGAGGTCGGGATCGATGCCGTGCGCCTGGATCGACTTGCCGCTGGGCGTGAAGTAGCGCGCGGTGGTGAGCTTGATCGCGTCGCCGTTGTCCAGCGGCAGCACGGTCTGCACCGAGCCCTTGCCGAAGGTGCGGCTGCCGACGACCTGCGCGCGCTGGTTGTCGCGCAGCGCGGCGGTCAGCACTTCGGCGGCGCTGGCGGAGCCGGCGTCGACCAGCACCACCATCGGCGCGCCGTGCAGGCGGTCGCCGGGCGTGGCGCGGAACAGCGTGTTGCCGAGCGGATCGCGGCCGCGCGTGCTGACGATGTCGCCCTTGTCGAGCAGGTCGTCGGCGATCTGCACCGCCGAGGTCAGCAGGCCGCCCGGGTTGCTGCGCAGGTCGAGCACCAGGCCGCGCAGGCCCGACGCGCCGGCCTTCGCCTGCAGCGTGTCGAGGTTGCGCTCGAAGTCGTTCGCGGTGTCGGCCTGGAACGCGCTGATGCGCAGGTAGGCGTAGCCGGGTTCGAGCATGCGGCTGCGCACGCTGGCGACGCGGATGACGTCGCGCTTCACCGTCAGTTCCAGCGGCTGCTTCGCGCCGGCGCGGCGGATCGTGAGCTTGACCGTGGAGCCGATCTCGCCGCGCAGCGGATTGTCGTCGATGCTGTCCGGCGTCAGCGGCTTGCCGTCGACGGCGACGATGAGATCGCCCGAGCGCACGCCCGCGGCGGCGGCCGGCGATCCGTCGATCGGCGAGACCACGAGGATCGGGCCGTCGGGCTGCTGCTGCACTTCCACGCCGACGCCCTGGTAGGCGCCGTTGGCGTCCTCGTCGAAGGCCTGCGCGTCGCTGCGCACCAGGTACGCGCTGTGCGGATCGAGGTCCTGCAGCAGGCCGCGGATCGCCGCCTGCATCAGCTTGCGGTCGTCGATCGGCTCGACGTAGGCCTGCTTCACGGTGTTGAACACGCCGACGTAGCGGCGGATCTCCTCCAGCGGCACCTTGCTGCCGTCGTCCTTCGCGGTCGCGTCCACCGCGTCGCCGGAGGTCGCGGGGCCGGGGTCCTGCGCCCCGCCGTCCTGCGCGAAGGCGGGCGCGGCGCAGCAGCAGGCGAGCGCGAGGGCCAGCGCGAGATGGCGGCGGGACGGCGGCGTCAGCAGGGGCATCGGGAACTCCGGGACGGGGACGGCGAAGGGCCGGGGCTTGGGACCGCGGCGGCGGCCGCGGGTTCACCGCGCCGGCACCCGGTACCGTAGCCGTTCACTGGCGGCGCAGCCAACTGCCGGGATCGACCGGCTGGCCGTTGCGGCGCAATTCGAAGTACAGCGCCGGCTGCGACAGGCCGCCGGAATCGCCGACGCGGGCGATGGCGTCGCCGCGCTTCACGGTGGCGCCGGCGTCCTTCAGCAGGGTTTCGTTGTGGGCGTAGAGACTGAGCGTGCCGTTGCCGTGGTCGACGATCAGGATCAGGCCGTAGCCGGTCATCCATTCGGAAAACACGACGGTGCCGTCGGCGACCGCGTGCACCGGCGTGCCGGCGGGCGCGGCGATCAGCAGGCCGCTGCTGGCGCGACCGTCGGGCATGCGGCCGCCGTAGCCGGCCAGCAGCGCGCCCGACAGCGGCCAGCCGAGGCCGCCCACCCGCACCGGCGTGGCGTTGGCGACCTCGCGCGGCGGCTTCGGCGGGCGGGACGCGGCGCCGCGACCGTGCGCGGCGGCGTTGCGGGCGGCGTCGGCCCGGGCCTGCGCCTCGGCGGCGCGGGCGGCGGCGAGCCGTTC
>JBQCJG010000118.1:0-5005 GCA_051952955.1 Lysobacteraceae bacterium
CGCCTGCCGCGCCGCGACCAACGGACGACGGCGTCGCCGCGCGGGCACCGGCGCCGACGCTGGTCGAACACGCGGGCAACGCGATGTCGCCCGATCGCACCTGCAGGACCGACGCCGACTGCGCGGTCAAGGACGTCGGCAGCTGCTGCGGCGCGTGCCCGCTGTGCGTGAGCAAGGACGCGAAGGTCGATCCCGCCGCCGTGCGCGCGCAGTGCGCGAAGGACGGCATGGCATCGACCTGCGGCTTCCAGCCGGTGAGCGGCTGCACCTGCACGAAAGGCCGCTGCGAGAACGTCGCCGGCGGCGCGGCGGTGATGTGATGCTGCTCGCCCAGGTCCACCTCACCCTGCCGGTCTGGGTCCACGACGCCGTCGACGCCTCGCGCACGTACGCGAGCGACGCCGACAAGGTCGCGCTGGCGATCGCGCTGTCGCGCGGCAACGTCGAGCACGGCAGCGGCGGCCCGTTCGGCGCCGTCGTCTTCGGCGCGGACGACCGCATCGTCGCGGTCGGCGTGAATCGCGTGCTGCCGCAGACCTGCTCGGTCGCGCACGCCGAGATGATGGCGTACATGCTCGCGCAGCAGCGCACCCAGCGCGCGCGGCTCAACCTCGACGACGCCGGCCGCGTCGTCGGCCCGATCACGCTCGCCACGTCGTCGCAGCCCTGCTGCCAGTGCTACGGCGCGACCATCTGGGCCGGCATCGACCGCCTGCTCATCGGCGCCCGCTCCGAAGACGTGGAGGCGCTGACGCCGTTCGACGAAGGCCCGCTGCCCGCGGACTGGATCGGCGAACTGGAGAAGCGCGGGATCGCGGTGACGCGCGACATCGAGCGCGACGCAGCCTGCGGCGTGCTGCGGGCGTACGGCAGCGGTGGCGGCGGACGTTATTGAGGTCGTAGGGCGGGCCTTGGCCCGCCATTGCGGCGGCTTCGATCGCAGCGAACGATGATCGATGCGGTTTCGATCATTTCCACCCACCTTTGATCCGTTGCAATGGCGGGCCAAGCCTGTCCCGGCGAAAGCCGGGAGCCCGCCCTACAATGCCGGCATGATTGAAGGCCTCCTCTGCTACTGCCGCGCCGGCTTCGAGCCCGAGCTTGCCGGCGAACTCACCGATCGCGCCGCGGAGGCGGGGCTCGCAGGCTACGCGCGCACCGAGCGCAATGCGGGCTACGCGCTGTTCCTGTCGGGCGGCGAGCTCGACGGAAGCGGTGACGCGCTGTCGCGGGCGCTGCCGTTCGCCGACCTGATCTTCGCGCGCCAGAAGCTGGTGCTGATCGCCGAACTGCGCGACCTCGATCCGAAGGACCGCATTGCGCCGATGATCGAAGCGTTGACAGAACGCACGGCGGGCCGGGGCCCGCCCTACGGCACCCTTCTCGTCGAGCACCCCGATTCAGACGACGCCAAGCCGCTCGCGGGTCTCGCGCGCAGCTTCGGCAACGCGCTGCGGCCGGCACTGCGCAAGGCGGGACTGCTGGCCGCGCAGGACGACGACCGCCTGCCGCGGCTGCACGTGTGCTTCGTCGCCGGCGACCACGCCTTCCTCGCCACGAGTGATCCGCGCGACAGCGCGCCGTGGCCGATGGGCGTGCCGCGGCTGAAGATGCACGCCGACGCGCCGTCGCGCTCGGCGCTCAAGCTCGAGGAAGCGCTGCTGACCCTGCTCACCGCCGACGAGCGTGCGCGCCTGCTGCGCGAAGGCATGCGCGCGGCCGATCTCGGCGCCGCGCCCGGCGGCTGGACCTGGGTGCTCACGCGCCACAAGCTGCACGTCACCGCGATCGACAACGGTCCGCTGCGTCCGCACGTGATGGAGACCGGCCTGGTCCAGCACCTGCGCGCCGACGGCTTCGCGTGGCATCCGGCGAAACCGCTGGACTGGATGGTCTGCGACATGGTCGAACAGCCCTCGCGCGTCGCCGCACGCATGGCCGAATGGTTCCGCGAAGGCTGGTGCCGGCACGCCGTGTTCAACCTCAAGCTGCCGATGAAGAAACGCTGGCACGAAACCCGCCTCTGCCTCGACCGCTTCGCCGCGCAGGCCGGAAAGCCGCTGACGATCCGCGCGAAGCAGCTGTACCACGACCGCGAGGAGATCACCGTGTTCGCGACGCCGGCGAAGCACTGACCGCGATGACGACCGCATTCCCGCCCCACCCCGCCATCCCGGCCGACGTGCATGCCGAGATCCTGCGTCGCCTGCAGCGCACGGAAGCCGAGCACGGCGTCCGCATCCTGCTGGCGGTCGAATCCGGCAGCCGCGCCTGGGGCTTCGCTTCGCCCGACTCCGACTACGACGTGCGCTTCCTCTATGCGCATCCGCCGCGGTGGTACCAGGCGGTCGACCTCGAGGAGAAACGCGACGTCATCGAGTATCCGATCGTCGACGACATCGACCTCAACGGCTGGGACGTGCGCAAGGCGCTGCGGTTGATGCGCAAGTCCAACCCGGCGTTCGTCGAATGGATCCAGTCGCCGATCCGCTATCTCGAACGCGGCGCGTTCGCCGCCGGGGCGCGCCGCCTGCTGCCGGAGGTCTATTCGGTGACCAACGGTCTTTACCACTACCGCAGCATGGCGAAGACCAACTTCCGCACGCATCTGGCCGGCGAGCAGGTGCGGTTGAAGAAGTATTTCTATTCGCTGCGTCCGCTGCTGGCGGCGATGTGGCTGGAACGTTACGCGACGCCGGCGCCGATCGAGTTCGAGGCGCTGCTGCACCTGATCGACGATCGACCCGCGCTATTGGCCGACATCCGCGACCTGCAGGCGCGCAAGCGCGTCGCACCGGAAACCTGGGTCGGCGACGCGGAGCCGTCGCTCAACGCCTTCATCGAAGCGGAATTGACGCGGCTGGACGGCCTGCAGCCCGACGCGGAAGGACACGGCGCCGCCCTGCCCGCCTTGAACGCGCTGTTCCATCGCGTGCTGGACGAAATGGGCGACTGAGCCCGCCGCCCGCTTCCGGCCTGTCGCATCCGTCTGTTAAGTTGGCGGCATGGCCGTCGGCATCCTGCTCATCACCCATCCCGGCATCGGGACCGCGCTGGTCGCGGTCGCGACCCGGCTGCTGCGCCAGTTGCCGCTGAAGACCGAGGCGTTCGAGGTCCCGTTCGACATGGACCTCGAGGTCGCCCTGCCGCAGGCCAGCGCCGCGCTGCGCCGGGTGGACGCGGGCGACGGGGTGCTGGTGCTGACGGATCTGTACGGCGCCTCGCCCAGCAACCTGGCGGCGAAGGTCTCGCGGCTGGGCACGCCGGTGCGGCGGGTGGCGTCGCTCAACCTGCCGATGCTGCTGCGGGTGATGAACTACGCCGAGCTGCCGCTCGACGAACTGCCGGCGGTGGCCGCCGCCGGCGCGCGCAACGGGGCGATCTTCGATGACGCCTGACACCAAGTGCCCCGGGGAGGCCACGCCATGATCGAACGCGAACTGCCGGTGCTCAACCGCCTCGGGTTGCATGCCCGTGCCACCGCCAAGCTGGTGCAGACGGTGTCGCCGTTCCGCTGCTCGGCGACGATCTCGGCCAAGGGCCGCGAGGTCAACGCCAAGAGCATCATGGGCGTGATGCTGCTGGCCGCGGGCCAGGGCAGCACGGTGATCGTGCGCACCGACGGCGACGACGAGACCGCGGCGATGGACGCCATCGCGGCGCTGTTCGAACGCCGCTTCGACGAGGACAGCTGACGCGCATGCGGCGGATCCTCTCCGGCCACGGCGCATCGCGCGGCGGCGCACTGGGACGGGCGCGCGTGCGCCTGCCGCATGCGCTGGAGGTCGTCGAGGACCGGATCGAACCCGAACTGGTCGAGGCCGAGGTCGCGCGCATGCACGACGCGGTCGACGCGGTGCGCGCGGACATGCACGTCCTGCGCGACCGCCTGCACGGCGCGCTGGCGCACGAGGTCGGCGAGTTCCTCGACCTGCACGCGCTGCTGCTGGACGATCCCGAACTGCTGGCCGGCCTAGACGACCTGATCCGCACCGGCCGCTACACCGCCGACTACGCCCTGCGCCTGCAGCGCGACCGCATCGCCGCGGTGTTCTCGGCGATGGACGACGCCTACCTGCGCAGCCGCATCGACGACATCGACCAGGTCGTCGGCCGCCTGCACGCCGCGCTGCACAAGCGCGAGGCCGACCTGCAGGGCATCGCCGGCGACATCCTCGTCACCGACACGGTCGCGCCCACCGAACTGGCGCAACTGCACGCGCAGGGCGTGCTGGCCGTCGTCACCGCCGGCGGCAGCCCGCTGTCGCACACCGCGATCCTCGCGCGCAGCCTGCACGTGCCGCTTGTCATCGGCGCGGCGCAGGCGCTGCAGAAGATCAACGACGGCGACGTGCTGGCGGTCGACGGCGGCAGCGGCCTGGTGATCCTGGAGCCGAACGCCGACGACCTGCGCGAACACCAGGTGCGGGTGCGCGAGTACGCGCGCGAGCGCAAGCAACTGCACCGGCTTCGCCGCGAGCCGACGCGCACGCTCGACGGCGTCGACGTGAAGCTGTGGGCCAATGCCGAATCGCGCGAGGACGTGGCCGAGGCGCACGCGCTCGACGCCGCCGGCGTGGGCCTGTACCGCACCGAATTCCTGTTCATGCACCGTCCCGCCGAGCTGCGCCGCACGCTGCCCGACGAGGAGGAGCAGTTCCGCGCCTACCGCGATGTGGTGCTGGGCATGACCGGCCGCACCGTCACCATCCGCACCCTCGACATCGGCGCGGACAAGGCCGACGAGAGCGGGCTGGCGCTGACCGGCGAGCCGAATCCCGCACTCGGCCTGCGCGGCGTGCGCCTGTCGCTGTCGCGCATCGACCTGTTCCGCACCCAGCTGCGCGCGATCCTGCGCGCCACCGGCTACGGGCCGGTGCGCATCCTCGTGCCGATGGTCAGCGGCCGCGAGGAGATGCTGGCCGTGCGCGCGCTGGTGCGCGACGTGCAGCGCGAGCTGCGCGCCGAAGGCCAGGCGATCGCCGACCAGGTGCCGGTCGGCGCG
>JBQCJG010000119.1:0-13083 GCA_051952955.1 Lysobacteraceae bacterium
CCCTCGCGCTCGCTCACGAAGCGTACAAGCACTATCGCCGCGATCTCGCCAGCCGCGCCTGGCCCGTCGTGCTGGCGGAGGTCGTCGAAACAGTCCCCGCCACGACCCTCGAACGTGACGGAATGCGCTTCGGCCTGCGCCACGGCAGCGACTACGTGCTGCGCTGGTACGTCGATGGATCGATGCACATCCACCCGCTCGACGCGTCGATGTCGATCGATATCGGCGGTTGGGTCCTCTGGCAGCGTCCCCTCAGCCGCAAGCCGAGGCGTGTGCGCCACGACACGGTCGATCCCATGCGCCACGAGATCGAGGCGGAAGTGCGCATGTGGCGCTGGCATGCCATCGCATCCGGCGTATTGGCGATCGCGGCGATCGTCGCATTCAAACTGCTCTGAAGCGGCAATGCCCGCGTCGGCTGCATTCACGCTCTCGTGCATGGGTACGCTTCGCCAGGGCACCGCGCTGCGCGGAGAGCGGATCCGCGGATACGGCGTGCGTTTGTCGGCCGGCATCCGATTCGATCGCACCTCCGTCATCCTCGCGCAAGCGAGGACCCAAGCCGGATCGCCGTTGATGCCTGGTCCTCGCTTGCGCGAGGATGACGGCAAAAAAGCGAGACGGTGGCGTCCGCGTCACAGCAGGACGGCACCCACGGGCGACAAGCCTGCACGCGGGCCGGGGCGACCCCTCAGGGCACCGCCGTTTCCCAGTCCGCCGGCGGTGCGGGATCGGCGCCGACGGCGCGCAGGGCGCGGTCGATCAGGGTGACTTCGTCCGCCGCGGGATCGGCCAGCAGCGCGTCGCGATAGGCCGCTTCGTAGCGGGCGTCGCCGTGGGCGCCGATCTGGCGCTGGCGCCAGAACAGCGGGCGCCAGCCGGCGTGGGCGGCGGCGCGGCCGGCGTCGTCGACGGCGTTCACGCGCAGCAGCAGGTTGCCCATCATCCGGGCGATCAGCACATCGGAGCCGTCCTGCATCGCGATGGCGAGGTCGCGGCACGGGCCGCGGCGATCCGGCCCCGCGTCGTGCGGCGTGCAGGCTTCGAGCAGGCCGCGGTACGACGGCAGTTCGACCGCGGTGCCGAGTTCCTGGCCGTAGGCGTCGAGCGGTTTGTCGCGCAGCGCGGGGATGGCGTCGCGCCATTCGGGCGTCGGTGGATGGCGGCGCACGGCGTCGATCGCCAGCGCCTGCACCGCGTTCCAGTACACGCGGTTGTGCGGGCGCTTCGGCAGCGCCGCGAACACCGCGTCGATGCCCTCGCCTTCGCGCAGCGCCAGCAGCAGCGGCGCGAGGTTGTCGGGCTCGGCCCTCGCCCAGGCGGCCTGGGCGTTGCGATCCGCCGGCTTCGGCATCGCCAGCTGGCCCCAGGCGGATGCCAGCAGCGACCACGCCACGCCGTCGCGGCGGGCCTTCGCGTACGCGGTGCGATACCAGCGTTCGAGCACCGGATCGGTCGCGACCGGGCCCTGATCCAACTGTGCCAGCCGCTCCGGCGTGAGCAGCGCGCCGCGGCGGACGAACAGCGCGAACGCGAGGTTGCGGGCGCCGCCGTCCTCGGCGAGTCGATCGGCCAGCCACAGCGCGTAGGCGCGCTGCGCGGTATCGGTGCGGCGCTCGGCCTCGAGGCAGGCCTGGCGCAGCATCGGCGGCGCATCGGCGCAGGGCACGGCCGGGCCGGGCATGACCGGCGGCGCGGCCGGGTCCTCGGCGCGCGCCTGCGGTACACCCGCGACCGTGAGCCACGTCCCCGCCAGCAGGCAGGCGACCGCCGCGCTTTTCCGACTCCACCGCATGCCGCCTTCCTCGCGCCCTGGTTCCGGCGCGCAGCCTACCGCACCGGCAAGACGCGGAGGTGTTCGCGAGGCCCGCGTCTCAGCCGCGCCGCGCGGGCAGGAAGCGCGGGTTGCGCAGCAGCGCGGCCGACACCAGCGACACCAGCAGGCCGACCGGGAAGATCTCGCTGAAGGTCATCGGCAGCCGGTACAGCGGATTCGCGTACTGGGTGCGGAAGCGCGCGAGTTCGGCGGCGTAGGCGGCCAGTTCCTGCGCGCTCGCGCCGGCGGCCTTGCGCGCCTCCAGCAGGTGCGCGGTGTAGGTGCCCGCGAAGTCCATGCCGGTGACGGCGAGCGCAGCTTCCCACGCGGCGACGTAGAACACCCCGGCCACCGCGCTGATGCCCAACCCCAGGCCGAACGCCGGCCAGAACCGGATCACGCCGCCCAGCGCGCGGTCGCGATGACGCTTGATCGCCACGAACACGGTGCTGAGCGCGACCAGCATGCTGGTGTAGCCGATCGCCGCGCCCAGCCCCGACACGGCGGGCTGGTCGGCGAGGAACACGGTCGTGCCGAACAGCACGCTGCCGACGATCAGGCCGGCGAGCGTGCCCCAGCGGAGGATGCTGCGGAACATGGGAATCTCCAGGGTCGAAGGGAAACCGGATTGGACCGCGGCGGACGCCGCCGGGCCATCACCCGAACGGGTGATCCGGCCGATTCCGTCCGGAAGGCGCCCCCGCGCGGCTCATTCCAGCAGGCCCAGCTCGCGCGCGCGGCGCACGGCATCGGTGCGGCGCTTCGCCTCGAGCTTCGCGTAGAGCCCGGCGAGGTGGGTCTTCACGGTGTTGGGCGAGATCGTCAGGACCCGGGCGATCTCCTTGTTCGAGCGCCCCGCCGCCAACTCGCGCAGCACCACCAGTTCGCGCGGGCTGATGCCCAGGCTCGCCTGCGCCTGCGGGTTGCCGTCGAACGGCGCCGGGGCCGGCGGACGGAAGGCGCGGGCGCCCAGCCACGCACCCAGCGCGAGGAAGCCGGTCGCGACCAGCCCCACGTACACCGCTTCGGAATGCAGGCGGGCCAGATGGCGGTAATCCAGCCACTGCAGCGCCAAGGTGCCCGCGGCGAGCAGGCCGCCGTAGCCGAGGATCCGCCAGGCCAGCGCGCGGCGTTCCATCGCGACGCTCAGCTCGCGACCCACCAGCCGGTGATCGCGTGCCGCGGCGCGGCCGCCCACGGCGTCACGAACGTGACCTGGTGGCGCTGCGGCACGCGGAACAGGCTCAGCGAGTTCCAGCGCGGCAGGTAGGTGTGCAGCACGTGGCCGTCGCGGTCTAGGAACTGCAGCTGGCCGCCCCAGTCGGGCCGCCATTCCGGGTTGAGGTTGATGACGTACGCGTAGCGACGCTGCTCGGACGCCTCCTCGTCGTCGTGCGGCATCAGGTACTGGCCCGGGCGATAGCGCGTGGCCTGCGCGACGACGTGGCGGATCGCGGGATCGCCGCCGAGGTGGCGCGCGAACGCGAGGAAGTCGGGCGTGTTGAGGAACCGCAGCACGCCGTGGACGAGCAGCTCCGGATCCCAGCCTTCGCGCGCGGCCTTCAGCAGCATGTAGCTGTCGTAGGCGAACTGGTAGCCGGTCGCCGCCGCCGCATACCCCGCTTCGATCAGGCGGTCGTAGTCCGCGCCCTGCGGATACGCGCCGCGCGGCGTGGTGCGCGAGGTGCCGCCGCTGCGTTCGGCCAGCTGCCACGGCACGCGCTCGGACAGTTCGCGCGCCAGCGCCTCGGCCGCGGGCGGCTGCAGGAAACCGGGGATCTGCACGTGGCCGCGCAGCGCGAGTTCGCGCCGCCAGTGCTCGATGTCGAGGTCGTTGCTGATCATGCGGTCATCCTACGCCGGCCCACAGCGGCAGCGTGAGCAGCGACAGCAGCACGCCGTAGCCGACCATCGCCGCCGCCAGCCGCGGCGCGAGGCCGTGCGAGATCGCCAGTGCGCCGGCAGTGACCATCGACGGCATCGCCGATTCGAGCACCGTCGTGCGCGCCATCTCGCCGTGCAGGCCCAGCAGCCGCACCAGCGGCAGCGCCAGCGCCGGCAGCAGCGCCAGCTTGAGCAGCAGCCCGACGGCGAGCGGCTTCAGTTCGTCGCGCGGCAGCGCCAGTTTCACCGACAGGCCGATGGTCAGCATCGCCAGCGGCAGCAGCGCGTCCGACAATCGCTGCAGGCCGCCCGCGATCCACGCCGGCGGTTCGGCCGGCATGACCGTGAAGCCGAGCACCAGCGCCCACAGCGGCGGGAAGCGCACGACGCGCGCGAGCATCTCGCGCAGGCCCGGCCTGCGATCGCCGCCGTAGCGCGCGAGCACCCACAGCCCGAACGTCGACAGGATCAGGAACGCGCCGAACTGGTCGTAGATCACCGCATACGGCAGCGCGTGCTCGCCGATCAGCGCCCGCGTCAGCGGATAGCCGAGGAAGCTGGTGTTGCCCAGCGCCACCGTCAGCAGCAGCACCGCGCGCTCGTCGTCGCGGAACCGCAGCGCACGCGCCAGCAGCGTCACCAGCACGATCGCCGCCAGCAGCAGCACCCACGGCACCACCGCGATCCCGATCAGTGCCGGTTCCAGGTGCAACCGCGGCGCATAGCGCAGCACCGCCGCCGGCAGGCACACGTACAGCACGACGAGATTCAGCGTCTGCGCCGCGTTGTCCGGCAGCACCCGCAGCCGCTGGAACGCGTAGCCCAGCACGAGCATCGCGAGGATGAGGGCGAAGGCGTCGAAGGCCATGGGGATCAGGGCCCCGTGGCGGGCGCTGCGTCCGGATTCCAGTCCGCGGGCGGCGCCAGCGACACGCCGGCATCGCGCAGGCAGGCGCGCATCGCGTCGCCTTCGCCCAGGCCGGGTGTCGCGCGCATCTTTGCGGCCGTGCAGTCGGGCGTGCCTTGCAAGGCAGCTTCGCGCGATGCGGTCGTCAACCACTTGCCCGCACGCAGTGCGGCCTCGCCTTCGGCACGCACCGCGGGATCGTCGTCATGGCGCAGCAGCACGGCACCGAACAGCTCGCCGATCAAAGAATCCGAATGGGCGGACATGACGCGGCCCAGCGTCCGGCATTGCAGGTTCCGCGCTGGCGTCGCATGGCGCGCTTCATCCTTGCAGGCGTTGATGAGCGGCATGATCGGCGACATGGCGCGCACGCCCAGGTCGATGGCATGGCCCGCGGACAAGCCCAGCGGCGTCACGTTCGCGCCGGACAACCATCGCTGCTGCTTCCTGTCGGGCGGAGACGTCGCGAATGCCGCATCGACCGTGGACAGCAGGTCCGCGAGATGCAGCGAGTAGCGACCGAACGTCTCCGCCCTCGTCAGGATCGTCTCGATCGGCTCGCCGGATGCCATGGCCGGAACGAGATTGTCGGGCTCGATCTCGCGCCAGCGCTGCATCGCCGGGGCGGCGGAGGGGTTCTCGTGGCCGGCATCGATTTCGGTCGGCGTGTCCGCCTGCTGCAGGATCGCCACGACCGGATCATCGCCGCCGTCCTTGAACGCAACTTCCCGCAACTGTCGGATCCGCGCGTCGTCCGTGTTTTGCGCCGCGCGCGGCCAGAGGGTGGCCGCGACCGCCAGCATGCGCGGATCGCGACTTTCGGCCAGGTGTCGTGCAAGCGGAAGGAGATAGCCGCGCTCGACCTTGCGCCACGCATCCCGGCGCTTGCGTTCGCGCGTTTCCGCGTCGCGCAGGCACGCAGGGCGCGAGGCCGGCGACAGCGTTTCGCAACGGTCGGTTTCCGGAGCCGGCCAGGGATCGTTCTGGACGGCCACCTCCGCCGACGCCGTCGCGCCGACGATGCACAGGCCGCATGCCATCGCACGCAATCCTCGGAACGCACGCTTCCGCCACATCCCTCAATACCCCGCCGCCATGCCGTCCTTGCGCGATTCGCTGGCGCCGACGTAGCCGCCGCCGTTCGGATTGACCATGATCGCCTGGTAGCCGCCGTAGGGGCCGTCGGCGAAGCGCACGCTGTGGCCCTTGCGCATCAGCGCGCGGACGGTCTCGATCGGGAAGCCGCTTTCCAGGTCGACTTCGCCGCCGTCGCTCATCGCGGTGTTCTGGCCGGTCGGCTCGGTGCTGCCGTCGTGCTGGATGCGCGGGGCGTCGCCGGCTTCCTGCAGGTTCATGCCGAAATCGATCAGGTTCATCAGGATCTGCGCGTGGCCCTGCGGCTGCATCGCGCCGCCCATCACGCCGAAGCTCAGCCACGGCTTGCCGTCCTTCGTCACGAACGCGGGGATGATGGTGTGGAACGGCCGCTTGCCCGGCGCGTAGGTGTTGGGGTGGCCCGGCTTCAACACGAACATCTCGCCGCGGTCCTGGAAGACGAAACCCAGTCCCGGCGGCGCCATGCCGCTGCCCATGCCGCGGTAGTTCGACTGGATCAGCGACACCATCATGCCGCTGGCGTCGGCGGTGGTGAGGTAGATCGTGTCGCCTTCGTTGACCTCGGGGATGATGCCCGGCTCCACGCTGCGCGCGGCCTTGTCCATCGACATGAGTTTGCCGCGCTCGGCGGCGTAGCCTTTCGAGATCAGCCGCGCGACGGGCGTGTCGTGGACCTTCGGATCGGCATACGACGCCGCGCGATCGGCGAACGCGAGCTTCTTCGCCTCGACGAACAGGTGCACGTGCTCGGGGCTGCCGAAACCGTACGACTTGAGGTCGTAGGGCTCCAGCAGGTTGAGGATCTGCAGTGCGGCGATGCCCTGCCCGTTCGGCGGCAGTTCCCACACGTCGTAGCCGCGATAGTTGGTGCTGACCGGCTCGACCCATTCGCCGCGGTGTTCGGCGAGGTCCTCGTAGCGCAGGAAGCCACCGTTCGCCTTGAAGTAGGCGTCGATGGTGCGCGCGATGTCGCCCTTGTAGAACGCATCGCGGCCGCCGCGGGCGATCTTCTCCAGCGTGTTCGCGAGGTTCGGATTGCGCCACGTTTCGCCGGTGCGCGGCCCACGCTTTCCGTCGATCGTGAATTGTTCGGCAAACCCGGGCCACTTCGACAGGTTGGGCACGCTGCGGCCCCAGTAGTACGCGATGGTTTCCGCGACCGGATGGCCTTCGCGCGCGTAGCGGATGGTCGGCGCGAGGTTGTCGGCCATCGGCCGCTTGCCGAAGCGGTCGTGCAGCGCGAACCAGCCGTCGACGCAGCCCGGCACGCTCACCGGCAGCGGCCCCTGCGCCGGGATGTCGGTCAGGCCGCGGCGCTGGAACTCGGCCAGCGTCAGCGCCTTCGGCGAACGGCCGGAGCCGTTGTAGCCGTAGAGCCGCTTCGTCTTCGGGTCCCACACGATCGCGAACAGGTCGCCGCCGATGCCGCTGCCGGTGGGCTCCATCAGCCCCAGCGCCGCATCGGCCGCGATCGCCGCGTCCACCGCGCTGCCGCCGGCGCGCATCGTCTCCAGTGCGATCTGCGTCGCCAGCGGATGCGACGTCGCCGCCATCGCATGCGGCGCGTACACCTCGCTGCGCGTGGCGAACGGCTTGCCGGTGACGCGGTCGGCGGCGGGAGCGGGCGCGACGAACGCGGCGAGCACGACGGCGAGTGCGGTCGGCGCGAGCGCGGCGAACGACGGACGGGAGGGGACGCGGGACATGACATACCTCGGTCGGACCGGAACCGCCGACAGGGTAACGCGTCAGCCCTGCCCGCCGAACCCCGCGATCAGCGCGTCGTTGTCGATCGCCGGCGAGTACAGCCAGCCCTGCACGGCGAAGATGTCGCAGTCGCGGAGGCAGTCGGCCTGGGCCCGGGTTTCGACGCCTTCGCCGACGATGTCGATGCCGAGGGTGTGCGCCAGTTGCGCGACGGCCTGGACGATGGCGAGGTCGGCGCGGTTGCCGGGCAGGCCGGCGGTGAAGCCGCGGTCGATCTTCAGCGTGTCGATGGGCAGGTGCTTGAGGTAGCCGAGCGAGCAGTAGCCGCTGCCGAAGTCGTCGAGCGCGACGTGCACGCCCAGCGCGCGCAGGCGGGCGAGCGTGCGCGCGGCGGTCTGCTGGTCGCGCAGCAGCAGGGTTTCGGTGAGTTCCAGGCACAGCCGCTGCGGCGGCAGGCCGGAGTCGGACAGCGCGACCTGGACGTCGGCGATCCGCCCGGCCTGCTCGAACTGGCGTGCGGAGACGTTGACGCGGAGCATCGGCGCGACGCCGTCGCGCGCGGGCCAGCGCATCGCGGCGTGGCAGGCTTCGAGCAGCACCCAGCGGCCGAGGCGCACGATCAGGCCGGAGCTTTCGGCGACCTCGATGAACTCGCCCGCCGGCACCACGCGGCCGTCTGGCCGCTGCCAGCGCAGCAGCGCTTCGGCGGCGCGCCAGCGGCCGTCGCGCAGGTCGATCTCGGGCATGTAGTGCAGCAGCAGGTCGCCGGCGGCGAAGGCCTCGCGCAGCGCCTGTTCGACGCGCAGGCGTTCGAGCAGGCCGCGGTGGCGGTCGGCGTCGAACACTTCGCAGCGGTTGAAGCCGGTTTCGCGCGCGCGCAGGCTGGCGTTCTCGGCGTTGCGCAGCAGGGTGTCGGCGGACGGCGCCACCAGGTCGCGCGAGAACGCGATGCCCGCCGACACCGTGGCCGGCTGCGGCATGGCGCCGCCGTGGTCGAAGCCGGCCTGCACGAGGTCGATGCAGCGCTCGGCCAGCGCCAGCGCCTCAACCTCGGGCAGGTGGCGGTGCGGGATCACCGCGAAGGCGTCCTCGCGCACGCGGGCGAGCGTGGCCGCTTCGCCGGTGGCTTCGCGCAGGCGGTCGGCGACCGTGGCCAGCAGGCGCTGGCGCGTGTCGCCGTCGGGCAGCGTCTCCATCGGCAGTTCGACCTGCAGATGGACCGCCACCAGGCCGCCGTCGTGCTCGTGCATCGGCCGCAGCGCACTGTGCGCGACTTCCAGCAGGTGGTCGCGGTTGGGCAGGTCGGTCTGCGGGTCGTGGCGCTCGATGTAGCGCAGCCGGCTTTCGGCCTCGCGGCGACGGCCGATCTCGTAGGCCATGGCCACGTAGTCGCCGATGCTGCCGGCGAAGGCCTCGTCCTCGGGCGTCCAGACCCGGGCGCAGCCGACCTGTTCGTGGCAGACCACGCCCAGCAGTTCCCCCTGGCTGCGTACGGGCGCATCGAGCAGCGACTGCACGCGATGGCGGGCGAAATAGGCCTGCAGGCTGTCGTCGGCGGCGACGGGGTCGTCGGCGCGGACGTCGGCGATGTCGATCACCCGCACGTCTTCAAGCTGCTCGCCGTACTCGCGGTCGATGCCCAGCGTTTCGTCGAAACCGTCGGGGTTGTGGCGATCCTCGCTGCGCAGGTAGGCGTGGACGCAGCGCAGGCGGCTGCCGCCCTGCTCCACCCGCCAGAGGTTGACGCGCTCGACTTCGAGGGTTTCCGCGGCGACCTGGCAAATCAGGGCGATGGCGGTCTGCAGGGTGCAGTCGTCGCTCCACACCCGGCGGGCCAGCGCGACCAGGGCATGGTTGTGCCGCAGCGCACGGGCGCTGCGTTCGGCATGCCTGGGATGTCCCGCGTTCGCCGTCACCACCCCTCCGTTCTGGGAACATCAAGGTCGCGGCCCGTCGTGGAGTCGCGGCGCTGGCTTGGGTGCATTACGCGAAAAGCGGCCGGTGGCGGTCAGGCGGCACCCGCGCGCCGTCCCCGGTCAGTTCACCGTGCAGGTCAGCGTCACCGTCACCGAGCTGCTGGCCGGCAGCGTCGGGATGGTCGCGCCCGCGCCCTGCAATGCGGTCACCAGCGCCGCGCCGGTCTGCGCCGGGCAGGCGGCGCCGCCGGTCGCGGTGCAGCTGGCGGTGGTGCAGGTCAGGTTGGTCGGTGCGGGATCGGTCAGCACCGCGCCGTCGGCGGCGTCGGGGCCGAGGTTGGACACGGCCAGGGTGTAGGTGGTCGTGGCGCCGGAGGTCACGGTGTCCGCGGTCTGGTCGGCATCGCCGTTCACGCCGGGCGTGTTGGTCTTGGTCAGGCGCAGGTCGGCCTGGTTGTTGCGCGTGTTGGTGAAGGTGCAGGTCAGGTCGTCGCCGGTGGTGCCGGTCAGGGTGAAGCTGGTGGCGCTGCCGCTGGGCGTCTGCCCGCCTGCGAGGGTGTTGGTGCAGCTGTAGACGGTGGCGTAGTTGGCGAGATTGGCGCCGGCGGCGGCGGTCTCGGACAGGGTGTAGGTCGCCCCGACCGCGCCCGGGTTGAGCGTGGCGGTGCCGGTGGCCGTCGTGCCCGAACCGGTGGTGGTCACGGTGGCCGGGCCGCCGGTACCGGCGATGGTCAGCGTGAACTGGTCGCCGGCGGAGAAGCGGCCGTTCGGCAGCGCCTTCTGCAGCCGCAGGATCGGCAGGCGGTCGTTGGTGAAGGTACAGGTGAAGCCGGTGCTGGCCGCGATCTCGGCGCCGGTGATGGTGTAGGTCGTGCCGGCGAGGGTGCCGACGGTGGCGTTCGACGCGTTGACGCAGGTGGCGGCCTTGAACGACCAGCCGGCCGGCAGCGAGTTCTCGGTGATGGTGACCGCGGTGGTCGGCGAGGACACCGCGAACACCTGCGTGCCGGTCATGCCGGTGTTGCCGTCGACCTGGGTCGCGGTGTTGGCGGCCGCGGTGGTGACGGTGCCGGTGGTCTGCCCGGTGTTGGTCAGGGTGAAGCCGAACGGGCCGCCGGCGATGCCGGTGGTGATCTTGTTCAGCAGCACCTTGCGGCTGACCTGGAACTGGTAGTCCTCGACTTCGCCGCTCTGCACCGTGCTGACCGGCGTGTTGCAGTTGTCCAGCGGCGCGGTGGCGGCGGTGCTGGTGCAGACGCGGAAGCGGGCGAAGGTCGGGCCGATGATCGCACCGGCCGGCACCGCGATGTTGAGGTTCACCGTGCCCACGGCGACGGCCTGGTCGCTGACCATCTGCTCGCCGGCGTCGTTGAAGTCGCCGTCGGCGTTCCAGTCGAACCAGGCGTTGAGCACGCCGGCGGCGTTCTGGATGCTCACCGGCACGATCGAGATCTCGCCGATCGGCAGCAGCGGCGAGAGGGTCACGCCGTCCTCGTCGTCGGTGTTGTTGGTGTCGTCGCCGGTGGCGGTGGCGTTGTTGAGCAGGCCGCTGTCGGCATCGACCGTGGCGCCCATGCGGATGCCGTTGATGGTGTGCGTGGGATTGCCGTAGCCGATCGGGGCGTCGCCGACGTC
Source organism: Lysobacteraceae bacterium (assembly GCA_051952955.1). GTDB lineage: Bacteria > Pseudomonadota > Gammaproteobacteria > Xanthomonadales > Xanthomonadaceae > Lysobacter_I. The sequence goes on from JBQCJG010000119.1 coordinate 10,982, forward strand.
GGCGTTGTCGGATTCCAGCAGGAACGAGGCGTTGGTGGCGCCGTAGACCAGCGTCGCCGCGGCGCCGGCCATCTGCAGGGTATAGAGGCTGCCGGGCGTGGCGCCGCCGTTGCGGAAGTAGGCGCCGCCGGTCACGCCGTTGGGTTCGTTGTTGGTGTTGCCGGTCGGCGTGTCGTACGTACCGGCGCTGTTGCCTGTCGTCAGCGAGCCGGTGAGCGAAGTGTGGCCCGTGGGCGTGACGAAGCCGTCGGTGCTGCTGTTCGCGCCCATCACCAGCTTGCCGTCGTCGGCCTCGTCCGGCGCCTGGCCGGCGTCGTAGGCGGCCGGCGCCAGCGAGGAATTGCCCGGCGTGCCGGTGGTCACCTGCGCGGTGGCGGTGGCGTTGCGGACGAAGCCGGTCACCGTCTGCTCGACGTTCTGGTACACCGAGGCCAGCAGGAGCGCGTCGTCGCCGGGGTTGGTCGGCGAATTGACGTCGGGGAAGGTGATGCTGACCGTGCCAGAGGCCGCGCCGCCGAGCAGGGTGTTGATGTCGTTCTCGAACAGCACGATGTGGAAGCTGCTGAGGCTGAAGAACGCGGTGCCCGCGGGCGAACCGCTGGGCGAGGTGCTGATGTTGATGAAGCGGGTGTCGCCGCTGGGCGTGCCGCCGATGACCAGCGCGTTCTGCTTGTTGATGGTGCCGCCGGGGCCGACGACGCGCGCGGTGATCTGGTTGTTGGTCGTGGTGGCCGGGGGCGTGCCCGTGCGCGGCTCGGGCCAGTTGTCGCCCAGTCCGGTGCCGGCGGTGTTGCTGGTGGCGCACAGGCCGCCGGTGCCGTCGGCCGCCGAGCAGTGGTCGCGCTCGAACGTGGCCCAGATGAACAGGGCGCGGTTCTTGCCGCTGGGGATGGTGAAGCTGGCGATCGACGGCGTGCCGGTCGCGCCGGCACCGGTGGCCGTCGCGGTCTGCGTCGTGAGGTGCTGGACCGTGGCGGCCGCGGCCTGCGGCGCATGCGCACCGACGACCAGCAGACACGCCAGCGCGGCCGCGCGACATGCGCGGGAGACGCCCGGGCTCATTCGGATCCTGATCATCAACCACCCCTGTGCTGCTTCATTGCTGCCGCGACTGCCGTCCCAGGCCCGCCGATGGCACGAAACATCCGCCATCGGGCCGTTGGCGAATGTGTTCGTGTCTGCATCGTGCGCGGCACGGTCGCGCCATCGCATCCGTGCAACATAGCGCGCCGAGCGCCCCCCTCACGCTGTCACAAGTGACAGGCTAGTGATTCCAGGCCATGCAAAACCGGCAGTGCGTCTGAATTTTGCGGCCTTTCGTCCGCGACTCTTGGCACGGTCATCGACATTGACTATGGCACGTTGCATGTCAATGCAAAACTCACATTGCCGCCCGACGGCAACGCGGGGATGGTCGCCCCGCTCCCTTGCAGCGCAGCGACCAGCGCGGCACCGGTCAGCGCCGGACAGCTCGCGCCCCCGGTGGCGGTGCAGGTCGCGGTGGTGCAGGTCAGCCCGGTCGGCGACGGATCGGTGACGACTGCGTTGTTCGCCGGCTTCGGACCGGTGTTGCTCACGACGATGGTGTAGGTCGTGGTCGCCCCGGACGTCACGGTGTCGGCCGTCTGGTCGACCTCGCCGTTGACGCCCGGCGTATTGGTCTTGGCGATGCGCAGGTCCGACTTGCAGGTCCGGCCGATGTCGCTGCCGGGGGTGTCGGTCGCGGCGCCGATCACCGATCCGGTGCCGCTGCCGCCGCTGGTGGCGCCGTGGCTGGCGCCGCCGGGCTGGCCCTGGCCGGTGTTGGTCACACCGGGCGCGCCGCCGTTCGCGGTGACCGTGGCCGCCGCGGTGGTGAAGACCACGCCCGCGGCGCCGCCGCCGCCGGGACCGTGGGCGGAGCTGCTGCCGGTCGGGAAGGCGTCGCCGCCACGGCCGCCGCTGACGTCGATGGCGAGCGCAGCGCTCCACGTCGTGGCCACGATCGCCACGCTGCCGCCGGCGCCGCCGCCACCGCCGCCGTCGTTCGCGGGATTGTCGGCCGCGCGGCCGCCGCGGGCGCGGATGGCGCCGCTGCCGGTCACGGTGACCGCCCGCGCCAT
>JBQCJG010000120.1:0-4540 GCA_051952955.1 Lysobacteraceae bacterium
ACCCACGGACCCTCGCGCCGGACCACCGCGCGGACGTCCTTCATTCGGAGCACATCATGAGCACTCCCTACATCGGCGAAATCCGCATGTTCGGTTTCGGTACCCGCGGCGCCCCCAACGGCTGGCAGGCCTGCGACGGCAGCCTGCTGCCCATCTCCCAGTACGACGCCCTCTTCGCGCTGATAGGCACGACTTATGGCGGCGATGGCCAGACCACCTTCGCCGTGCCCGACCTGCGCGGCCGGGTGCCGATCCACCAGGGCCAGGGCCCGGGCCTCAGCAACTACGTCATCGGCCAGCGTGCCGGCACCGAGACGGTGACCGTGCTGCCGACGCAGATGCCGGCGCATACGCACACCATGGTGGCAACCACCGGCGCATCGACCGCCATCACCCCGGGCAATACCCTGCTTCCGGGCACCGTCAGCGGCGATACCTTCTACGTCAACACCATCACCGGCAACACGGCGGCGGCCATGTCGGCACAAATGCTGACGCAGGCAGGGGGCAGCCAGCCGCACGAGAACTGCATGCCCACGCTGACGGTGCAGTACTGCATCGCCACCCAGGGCATCTTCCCGTCGCAGGGCTGATCCCGGCGCCGCACACCATTCCCTCGCGCCACGCCGGCGCGGCCGCCGCCTTCCGGCGCGGCACCTCATCGGAGGAACCAGCTCATGACCCAACCCTTCATCGGCGAAATCCAGCTGTTCGGCTTCAACTTCAACCCGCGCGGCTGGGCGTTCGCGAACGGCGCCACCCTGCCGATCTCGCAGAACACCGCCCTGTTCTCGCTGCTCGGCACGATCTACGGCGGCAACGGCCAGACCACGTTCCAGCTGCCCAACTTCGCCGGCCGCGCCGGCTGCGAGCAGGGCAACGGGCCCGGCCTCACCCCGCGTTCGCTGGGCGAGACGTTCGGCGTCAACACGGTGACGCTGCTCGGCACGCAGATCCCGCAGCACAACCACGGGGTGAACGCGTACTCGCAGACCGCCAGCGGCAGCGGAAGCCACACGCCCGTCACCAACGGCGGCCTCTCGTTCCTCGCCACCAGCACCAGCTCGAAGACCTACATCGCGACGCCGCTGAACACGCAGATGGCGCCGAACATGATCAGTTCGAGCCAGGGCGGCGGTTTCCCGCACGAGAACCAGCAGCCGTATCTCGGCGTGAACTTCTGCATCGCGCTGCAGGGCATCTACCCTTCCTTCCCCTGAGGTGACGGCCGCCGTGCCCGCGCGGTTGACGCCGTTCCCTCCGGAACGGCACGACCGCATGACCACACCCGCGCTCCTCGCCGAGCGCGGGTTTTCGTTGCGCTGGCTGCACGACGACGACCTGCCCTGGCTGCGCGACCTCTATGCCAGCACCCGCGCCGCGGAAATGGCGCCGGTGCCGTGGCCGGAGATCGCCAAGCGCCAGTTCCTCGACCAGCAGTTCGCGCTGCAGCACCAGCACTACCTCGCCCATTACGGCGACACCGATTTTCTTGCGCTCGAACGAGGCGGCCAGCCGGTCGGCCGCTATTACCTCCAGCGCACCGCGTCGGACCACCTGGTCGTCGACATCTGCCTGTTTCCCGCGATGCGCGGGCATGGCGCAGGCGAAGCGCTGATCCGCGCGAGCCAGGACGCAGCGGCCGCGCTCGGGCGGGGCATGCACCTGCACGTGGAAGACCACAACGCCGGCGCGCGCCGGCTGTACGAACGGCTGGGCTTCGTCGTCAGCGGGCCCGCGTTCCGCGGCACGCACTGGCCGATGCGCTGGGCGCCACCGGCCGCCTGATCGATGCATCCCGGCGCCGCCACGGCCCGGGATGGATCCTCCTCAGTTGAAGACGGCCTGGTACAGGAAGCCGGCCCGCTCCTGCGCCACCGGCACCAGGAAGATGCCGACGTCACCGACGCGCGGATGGTGCATCGCGTAGATCTGCTGCGGGAACAGGATCGTGGAGGTATTGCGGAACAGTAGCGAGAACGGCACGCGCGCCGGGTTCTTCGCGTGGTCGGCGATCGGCCGCGCCTCGACCAGCACGAATTCGACCGACATGTCGTTGAGAGCGGCCGAGAACGTCTCGTTCACGCAACCGGCGAAGTGTTCCAGCGTCAGCAGCTCCATGGATCCCGGCCCCCTGCGGCCCCGCGCTGCGCACTTCGCAGCGGCGCCATCCTCGCCGCTCACGCCGGCCGGCACAAGCCGCGGGACGCCGCGTTCCCGTCCCGGCGCAGACAACGGCATCGCCGGCATGGACAATGGTCGCCCCGAACGGCCCCGTATGGTCGGCGGCTCCCGTGCGAGTCAGCCGGGCCCGGCCATCCTGAACGGGTTTTTGCGCCCGCCCCCTTTTCCCGCCCCTTCCGATGCCCATCGCTCCCGCCGCCGTCCAGGTGTCCGGCCTCCGCCTCGATCGCGGGACCCGCACCATCCTGCGCGACATCGACCTGCGCGTGCCGCGGGGCAGCATCACCGCGATCCTCGGCCCGTCCGGCTGCGGCAAGTCGACCCTGCTGTCGGCCCTGACCGGCGAACTGGCGCCGGCCGCGGGCACGGTCGAAGTGCTGGGCCGTCCGGTGCCGCAGCGCAAGCGCGAGCTGCTGGCGCTGCGCAAGGGCATCGGCGTGCTGCTGCAGGGCAACGGCCTGCTGACCGACCTCACCGCGGCCGAGAACGTCGCCCTGCCGCTGCGCACGCACACCGACCTGCCGGCCGACGTGATCGCCCGCCTGGTCGAGATGAAGCTGCACGCGGTCGGCCTGCGCGCCGCCGCCGACCTCTACCCGCGCGAGCTCTCCGGCGGCATGGCGCGCCGGGTCGCGCTGGCCCGCGCGCTGGCGCTGGACCCGCCGCTGATGATCTACGACGAACCGCTGACCGGCCTCGACCCGATCGCCAGCGGCGTGATCATGAGCCTGATCGCCCGGCTCAACGCCAGCCTCGGGCTGACCAGCCTGATCGTGACCCACCACGTGCACGAGACCCTGCCGATCGCCGACCGCGCCGTGGTCGTCGCCAACGGCGGCATCGTCTTCGACGGCACGCCGGCCGAACTGGAAGGCAGCGCCGATCCCCTCGTGCGCCAGTTCCTGCGCGGCGAACCCGACGGCCCGATCCCCTTCGACGCGGCCCGCCGCACGGAGGCCGCGTGATGGCCTTCGCCGAGAGCGTCCGCAGCCTGGGCCGCGCCGGCCTGTTCTCGCTGGCCGTGTTCCGCGCCACCCGGCCCGGCACCCGCGACTTCTGGCAGGAACTCACCCGCGAAATCTACAAGATCGGTGCGCGCAGCCTGCCGATCATCGCCGTCGGCGGCGCGTTCGTGGGCCTGTCGATCACCCTGCTGGGCTACCGCGCGCTGCAGACCTACGGCGCCGCCAACCAGATCAGCGCGCTGATCGGGCTGGGCATGTACCGCGAACTGGCGCCGGTGCTGACCGCGCTGCTGTTCGTCGGCCGCGCCGGCAGCTCGATCGCCGCCGAACTCGGGCTGATGCGCGCCACCGACCAGATCACCGCGCTCGGGCTGATGGCGATCGACCCGGTCGGCAAGGCCGTCGCCCCGCGCTTCTGGGCGGCGGTGCTGACCGTGCCGCTGCTCACCGCGATCTTCTGCAGCCTCGCGATCTGCGCCAGCTGGTTCCAGGGCGTGCAGGTGCTGGGCATCGACAACGGCGCGTTCTGGCAGGTGATGAAGGACGCCGTGGACTTCCACGAGGACTTCCTGCCGGCGTTCCTGAAGTCCGCCGTGTTCGGCGGCACCGCGGCGCTGGTCGCCTCGTACGTGGGCTTCCACGCCGAGCCGACGATCGAAGGCACCTCGGTCGCCACCACCCGCGCCGTGGTCAATGCCTCGCTGCTGGTGCTGATGTTCAACTTCGTGCTGTCCGCCTTCCTGTTCCGCTGATCGTGTTCCGCTGACCTTCCTGTTGACCCGACCCAGATGAGTACGCGCCCATGAGTGCACGCGGTCCCCGCCTCGAATTCGCCGTCGGCGCCTTCCTGCTGCTGTCGCTGGCCTCGCTGCTGGTGCTGGCGATCGCCTCCACCAACGGCAAGTTCGGCTTCGGCGAATCCACCTACCCGCTGAAGGCGCGCTTCACCAACCTCGGCCAGCTGCGGCCGATGGCGCCGGTCAAGATCGGCGGCGTGCCGATCGGCAAGGTCGCCGCGATCGAGCTCGATCCGAAGAAGCTCGACGCCGTGGTCGTGCTCGACATCGACGCCCGCTACAAGGACCTGCCGATCGACACCTCGGCCAGCATCCTCACCGGCGGCCTGCTCGGCGAGAGCTACGTCGGCCTGCAGCCCGGCGGCGACGTCGAGACGCTCAAGCCCGGCGAGGAAATCGCCTACACCACGCCGGCCGTGGACCTGATCCAGATGGCCGGCAAGTACATCTTCGGCGGCGGCGGCAGCAGCAAGCCCGACGACGCCGCTTCCGCTTCCACTCCCGACGCTTCCCCCAACGACCGGAGCCCGACGCCATGATCCGCAAGTCCCGCTTCCTGCCCCTCCTGGCCGGCGCCGCACTGCTCGCCGCGAC
>JBQCJG010000121.1:0-8047 GCA_051952955.1 Lysobacteraceae bacterium
GGGCCCCCCCCCCCCGCCCCACCCGGGGGCCGCCGGGGGGTCTGGGCATGGGGCGGGCCAAAAAAAACGCCCCGCTGGGGAGGCAGCGGCGCCCGGGTGTCGCATGGATCGGAGGCGGACCCCGATCAGAACTTCCGGTCGACGTTGACCTGGATGCCCTGGTCCCTGTCGTCGCTGCCGACCATGCCGCGGTAGTCGAAGCGGAAGGACCAGTCGTTGTCGAGGTCGAACATCAGGCCGAACCCGAACAGCAGGCGCGTGCGGTCGAACTCGCTCAGGCCGGCACGGTAGAACGGACCCAGCGGCAGGTCGGCGTAACGCATGGTCTGCGCGCTGCTCGCCTTGAAGTCGTGCTGGTACTCGACCATGAACTTCGGCACCAGCATGCCCCACGACATCTGGCGGTGGTAGTCGATCCGCAGGCCGGCGCTGCCGGTGTCGGTGTCGACGTCCATGCTGTCGTAGCTCAGCGCGAAGATCGGGTCGCCGTGCTCGGTGTAGCGGTCGAGCTGCGCACGGGCCACGTCGCCGCGGACGTACGGCGAGAACCGCCACGCGCCCGTCTCGAAGTCCGCGCCCACCGACACCGAACCGAACCACTGCGAGCCGTCGCGGGTGGCGCGGACGAAGCCGCCGTTCGCCGTCACGTAGCGACGCAGGTCGTAGCTCAGCGTCTGGTAGCCGAACAGGCCGTCGACGAAGAACCGGTTGCCCGGGCTGTAGCTGCCGTACAGGGCGAACGTGTAGGCATGGCCGTCGTTGCGCGAACCGTTGTCGCCGATGTCGCTGCCGTCGCGGCCGTAGCCGATGCCGCCGCCGAAGGCGAACACGTCGCTGGCGCGGTAATCCAGGCCGAGGCTGACGCCGTCGGTCTCGAAGTCCACGCCCGCGCTGCCGCCGCGGCCGTCGTGGTTGCCCGAGCGGACCGAACCCGCGGCCCAGGCACCGAACGGACTGCCGTTGCCGTTGCCGTTCGCGGCGTTGCCGCCGGCGAAGCCGTTGCCGGCCGCACCGCCGTTGCCACTGTTGCCGCCGATGCCGTTGCGCGAGCAGGTGCGATCCGGGATCTGGCCCACGATCTCCGGGCAGTACGGCGTGGTCACCGCCGAGACGCCGTTGTCGAAGCGACCGCCGTCGCCGCCACCGCCGTGCAGGCGCTGCATGCGCTGCTGGAAGTTGTCGACCTGCGAACTGGCGAAGCGACGGGTCGCATCCGCCTGCGATTCCAGCAGGCCGCGCACTTCCGGATCGCGCGACGGATCCGGGCGCTGCACGATGTTCAGCGAGTACGCGCGGGTGCCCTGGAAGCCCAGGTTGTCGGTCGCCCGCACCGTGAAGGCGAACGTGCCCGACGCCGTCGGCGTGCCGCTCAGCACGCCGGCGCTGCTCAGGGTCACGCCTGCCGGCAGCGCACCCACCGTCACCGCGTAGGTGTACGGCGCGGTACCGCCGCTCGCGCTCAGCGTCTGGTTGTAGGCCACCGAGAACACGCCGGCCGGCAGCGTCGCCGGGTTGATCGTGATCGTCGGCGCCGACAGCGCCAGGGTGTAGGCGTTCGTCACCGTCGCCGCGGTCCCGGTGGTGCTGTCGGTCGCGCGGATGCTGAAGGTGAAGTTGCCCGCCACCGTCGGCGTGCCGCTCAGCGCACCGGTCGCGGTGTTCAGCGTCAGGCCCGCCGGCAGCGCGCCCGCGCTCACCGCGTAGGTGTACGGCGCGATGCCGTTGCTCGCGGTGAACGTCTGCGCGTAAGCCGTGCCCGCCGTACCGCCCGGCAGCGCACCGGCCGCGGGCGTCAGCGTCAGCGTCGGCACCGCGATGGTCAGCGTGTAGTTGTTGGTGACGGTGGCCGCGGTGCCGCCGGTGCTGTCGGTGACGGTCACGCTCACGTTGAACGTGCCCGACTGCGTCGGCGTGCCGCCGAAGGTGCGGGTGCCGGCGTTGAACGTCAGGCCGGTCGGCAGCGTGCCCGTCTGGGTGACGGTGTACGGCGCGATGCCGCCGCTGATCGTCAGCGCCTGCGAGTACGCCGTGCCGGCGGTGCCGGCCGGCAGCGTCGCCGGCGTCAGCGTCAGCGTCGGCACGGCCACCACGACGGTGTAGGCCCGGCTGGCGCTCTGGCCGAAGTTGTCGGTCGCGGTCACGGTGAAGTTGAACGTGCCCGAGGTCGTCGTGGTGCCCGACAGCGCACCGCCGGCGGTCAGGACGAGACCGTTCGGCAACGCACCCGCGGTCACCGCGAAACCGTACGGCGCCGCACCGCCGGTCGCGGTCAGCGTCTGGCTGTAGGCCAGGCCGGCGGTGGTGTTCGGCAGCGTCGCCGGGGCGATCGCGATGACCGGTGCCGGGACGTTGAGCGTGTAGTTCTGCGTGATCGAGAACGGCGCGCCCGTGCCCGTCAGCACCGTGTCGGTGGCGGTGACGGAGATCGGGTAGCTGCCCGGGACGGTCGGCGTGCCCGACAGCGTGTTGCCGCTGAAGGCGACACCGGCCGGCAAGGCGCCGGTCAGGACGTAGTTGTACGGGCCCGGACTGCCGCCGGCGGTGAACGTCTGCGAGTACGCGGCGCCGTAGGTGGCGGTGAGCGTGCCCGCGGCCGGGGTGAGCGTGAGCACCGGCGCGGCGATGGTCACCGTGTAGGCGCGCGAACCCGTCTGGCCGTTGGCGTCGGTGCCGGTCACGGTGAAGTTGAACGTGCCGACCTAGAACGAGGTGCCCGAGAGCGCACCGCCGCTGGACAGGGTGATGCCGCTCGGCAGGGCGCCGGCGGTGACCGCGACGGTGTACGGCGAGACACCGCCGGTCACGGTCACGGTCTGGCCGTAGGCGGTGCCCGCGACCGGGTTCGGCAGCGTGGCCGGGTTCACCGTGATCGTCGGCGCCGGCACGTTGAGCGTGTAGTTCTGCGCGACCGAGAACGGCGCACCCGCACCCGTCAGCACCGTGTCGGTGGCGGTGACGGTGATCGGGTAGCTGCCCGGTGCCGTCGGCGTGCCCGACAGGGTGTTGCCGCTGAAGGTGACGCCGGCCGGGAGCGCGCCGGTGAGGGCATAGCTGAAGCTGCCCGAGCCGCCGGAGGCCGTGAACGCCTGCGAGTACGCCGCGCCGTAGGGCGCGGTCAGCGTGCCGGCGGCGGGCGTCAGCGTCAGCGTCGGCGCGGCGATCGTCACGGTGTACGCGCGGCTGCCGGTCTGGCCGAAGCCGTCGGTGGCGGTGACGGTGAAGTTGTAGGTGCCGACGGCGTTGCTGGTGCCCGACAGCGTGCCGCCCGTGGTCAGCGTGATGCCGGCCGGCAGCGCACCCGCGGTCACCGAGAAGGTGTACGGCGCGGCGCCGCCGGTCGCGGTGACCGTCTGGCTGTAGGCGGTCGCGGCGACCGGGTTGGGCAGCGTGGCCGGATTCACGGTGATCGTCGGCGCCCCCACGTTGATCGTGTAGTTGCGCGCGACGGTGAACGGCGAACCGGTGCCGGTGGAGCCGGTATCGGTGGCGGTGATCGTGATCGGGTAGCTGCCCGGCGCGGTCGGCGTGCCGGAGAGGGTGTTGCCGCTCAGGCTCAGGCCGGCCGGCAGGGCGCCGGTGACGGCATAGCTGTAGGGACCGACGCCGCCGCTGGCGGTGAAGGCCTGCGAGTACGGCGCGGCATACGGCGCGGTCAGCGTGCCGGCGGCCGGCGTCATCGTCAGCGTGGGACCGGCGACGGTCAGCGTGAACGCCTGGCCGACGGTGTACGGACCGTTGCCCGTGCTGCTGTCGGTGGCGGACACGTTGAGGTTGAACGAACCGGCCTGCGTCGGCGTGCCGGAGATCGTCACCGTGTTCGCGGTGGTGCCGGTGATGGCCAGGCCCGCGGGCAGGTTGGTGACCTGGAAGCCCGACCACGGCTGCGCGCCGCCGTTGAAGGTGAAGGTCTGCGTGTAAGCCGTCGCGACCGTGGCGCTGAAGCCGCCGCTCGGCGTGACCGTGATCACCGGGTCGTTGACCGTGATCGACACGGTGGCCGGGGCCGAGGTGCCGCCGCTGTTGCTGGCGGTGTAGGCGAAGCTGTCCGGGCCGGCGTAACCGGCGGTCGGCTGGTAGGTGATCGTGGTGCCGGTGACGATCGCGGTGCCGTGGGCCGGCGCCGTGGTGATCGCCAGCGAGGTCGCAGCGCCGCCGCCGAGGGTCAGCGGGACGTTCGTCGCCGCGGCGTTGTAGGCCACGGTCAGCGACGAATTGGTCGCCGTCGGCGGGTTGTCGATCACCGTTATCGTGTGCGCACGGCTGCCGGTGTACGGACCGGTGCCGGTGCTGCTGTCGGTCGCGGTCACCGTGAAGTTGAAGGTGCCCAGCGCCGAGGGCGTGCCGGTGATGGCGCCGGTGGCCGGGTTCAGGGTCAGGCCGCCCGGCAGGGCGCCGGCGGTGACGGCATAGGCGTACGGCGCGGTGCCGCCCGTCGCCGGGCCGGTGTTGCCGGTGTACGCCGAGCCGAGCACGCCGCCCGGCAGCACGACCGCAGGCAGGCTGACGGTCGCCGGGGCGATGGTCAGCGTGTACGCCTGGGTGCCGTTGAACGGACCCGGGAACGGACTGCTGTCGGTCGCGGTGACGGTGAAGTTGAACGTGCCGCCCGCGGTCGGCGTGCCGCTCAGCACGCCGGCCGAGGACAGGGTCAGGCCGGCCGGCAGGGCGCCGGCGGTAACCGCGAAGCTGTACGGGGCGGCGCCGCCGCTGGCGGTGAGCGTCTGGCTGTAGGCGGTCGCGACCGCGCCGTTGGGCACCGTCGCCGGACTCACCGTGACCGGCACGTCGTCGTTGGTGATGGTGCCGACGCCCTGGCTGTCGCTGATCGTCGCGTTGGTCGCGGCGCTGAGGTTGACGAAGAAGGTCTCGTTCGCCTCCGGGATGGTTTCGCCGATCACCGGCACCGTGATGGTGCGGGTGGTCTGGCCCGGGGTGAAGGTCAGCGTGCCCGACGTGCTGGTGTAGTCGGCCGGCGACGTCGCGGTGCCGTCGGCGGTGGCGTAGTTGACGGTGACCGTCTGGCCGCTGGCGGCGCTGAGGGTCACGGTGAACACCGCGTTGGTCGTGCCGCCGTTGCCTTCGACCACGGTGACGTCGTCGATCGCCAGGCTCGGCACCGGATCGTCGTTGGTGATCGTGCCGACGCCCTGGCCGTCGACGACGACGGCGTTGGTCACGCCGGTGACATTGACGAAGAAGGTCTCGTTCGGCTCGTTGAGCGTGTCGCCGTTGACCTGCACGGTGAAGGTGTAGGTGCTGCTGCCGGCCGGGATGGTCTGGCCGGTGAGCGACTGGGCGACGTAGTCCACGCCCGCGGTGGCGGTGCCGTTGGCGGTGGCGATGTTGAAGGTGACGCCGCCCGGGCCGGCCGGGGCGCTGAGGCTGACCGTGAACACGGCATTGGTGATGCCGCTGTTGCCTTCGGCGACGGTGACGTCGTTGATCGTCAGGTTCGGCAGGTCGTCGTTGAGGATCGTGCCGGTGGCGCTGTTCGGCACGCCGACGGTGTAGCCGGCGCCGGCGGCCAGCGTCAGGGTGACGGTCTCGTCGGCCTCGATGGTCGCGTCGGCGGTCGGGTTGACCGTCACGGTGCCGGTGGTGTTGCCGGCCGGGATGACCAGCGGCGAGGCGATCGTCGCGTAGTCGGTGCCGTTGGTGGCGGTGCCGCCGATCGTGTAGTTGATCGAGACGGCGCCGAACGCGGCCTGGTTCAGGGTGAAGGTGTAGATGAGGTTCGGCGCGCCGTCCTCGGCGACCGCGGCGGGCGAGACCGAGACGGTCACGCTCGGCACGTCGTCGTTGAGGATGGTGCCGGTGGCCGAGGCCGGGACGCCGACGGTATAGCCGGTGCCGGCGGCGACGGTCAGGGTGACGGTTTCGTCGGGCTCGACGGTGCCGTCGACGGTCGGGTCGATGACGATCGTGGCCGTGGTCGCGCCGGCCGGGATGGTGACCGTGGCGACGCTGCCGGTGTAATCGGTGCCTGCGGTGGCGGTGCCGGTGGTGGTGATGTTGACCACCGTCGGCGAGCTCAGGTTGAGGCTGCGGGTGACGGTGAAGGTGAGGTTGGTCGCGCCGTCCTCGCTGACGGACGCCGGCGACACCGCGATGCTCACACTCGGCGGCGGGCTCACGGTCAGCGTGTAGCTCTCGAGTTCGAAATAGGCGCCCGGGCCGGTGCGCGAATCGGTGACGCGGATCGTGACCGGATAGTTGCCGACCGCCGCGGTGGTGGTGCCGCTGACCACGCCGGCCGGGGAAATGGTGATGCCGGCCGGCAGCGTGCCGGTCTCGAGCGCATAGGTGTACGGCGCGACGCCGCCGCTGGTGGACAGGGTCTGCGAGAACGCGACGTTCTGGATGGCCGTGCCGCTGGCCGTGGTCAGTGTCAGGCTCGGGTTCTGGACCGTGCCGGTGTAGCCCTTGTCGGTGAACTGCACGGTGGGCGTCTTGGAATCGGTCGACCGGACGGTGAAGGCGTAGCCGCCGCGCTGGGTCGGGGTGCCGCTGAGCACGCCGGCGCTGGACAGCGTCAGGCCGACCGGCAGGACGCCGCTCTGCAGCGTGTAGGTGTAGGGCGCGACGCCGCCGGTGGAGGTCAGCGTCTGCGAGAACGGCGTGCCGGCGGTCATCGTCGGCAGCGTGGACGGCGTCACCGTGATCGGCGACGTCGGCGCCGTGATCGTGATGTTGAAGACGACGTCGTTGTTGTCGTTGTCCTGGAACGTGAAGGTGTCGCTGGTCGCCGAATCGCCGCCATGGGCGTAGGTGACGAACTGAGTCCCGCCGCTGTTCGCACCGATGGTCGCGGTACCGTGCGCGGTGGTCAGCGGACTGGTGCCGCTGAGCCCGCCGTCGAAGGGGCCGTCGCAGGTGCTGACGTTGATGTTGACCGTGCCACCGTTCGCGACCGTGGCTGTCAGGGGCGCGGGACAGTAGACCGAAGTGGCGGCACTGGCCAGCATGGGCCACAGCGCACTGAGTGCCAGCAGGACAACGGCAAGACCGGCACGGGCCGAAAGACCCCGGCCTTTCGCGAAGAGCGACGTGAGCATGTGCATTTCCCTGTTCCCCTGTGGTTCGTCCCTGCGGGTCGGCCTGGCGCTTTCCCGGCCCGCCGTCGTGATAACGGGCAATGGGTCACGCATCGGCCATGGCATTCGAGCACCCGGACGAATCCGCATTGGAACAGGATCGACGGTAGAGGGGAAGTCCCGTTCGAAAGGATCAATCGCCCGCATACGCCCCCGTAGGGCTCTTGTGGGGGGACGTGGGCTGGTTCAGAGTACCCCCGCGCACCGCATGAGGCCGTGCGCCACATCCAAGGGGGATCCACGATGAGCGAATTCTTCATCGGCCAGATCATGATGGCCGGCTTCAATTTCGCACCGAAGTTCTGGGCGTTGAGCAACGGCCAACTGCTGCCGATCAATCAGAACCAGGCACTGTTCTCGCTGCTGGGGACGCAGTACGGGGGCAACGGCACCACCAACTTCGCGCTGCCGGACCTGCGCAGCCGCACGCCGATCGGCTATGCCTCGTCGGTGGACCCCAGCTGGCAGCCGCCGGCAGTGCAGATCGGCCAGTCGGCCGGCGTCGAGAACGTGACCCTGCTGAGCACCAACCTGCCGGCGCACACGCACTCGGTGAATGCATCGACCACCAACGGCGACAACCGAATTCCTGCCGGTCGCGTCTTCGCCACCAGCAACAACAGTGGCGGCAGCGCGATCTCGATCTACGCGGCCTCCAACGGCCCGCTGGTCCCCCTGAATCCCGCGACAGTCACGCCGGCCGGCGGCAACCAGCCGCACCCAAACATCCAGCCCTACAGCGTCATCAACTTCTGCATCGCGCTGAGCGGCATCTTCCCGTCGCGCAACTGAGCCGCGGCCACTCGACCAGCACCCACGGACCCTCGCGCCGGACCACCGCGCGGACGTCCTTCATTCGGAGCACATCATGAGCACTCCCTACATCGGCGAAATCCGCATGTTCGGTTTCGGTACCCGCGGCGCCCCCAACGGCTGGCAGGCCTGCGACGGCA
>JBQCJG010000122.1:0-3644 GCA_051952955.1 Lysobacteraceae bacterium
GGGCATCGTCTCGAAGCGGCTGGTGCAGCCGGGGCAGGTGGTCGCCGCCGGCGGCGAACTGCTGCGGCTGATCCGCGACGGCCGCCTGGAATGGCGCGCCGAACTGCCGGTGGGCCAGCTCGGGCAGATCTCGCCCGGCGACCGCATTGTGCTGACCGCGCCGTCCGGCGCCCGCGTGGAAGGCCGCGTCCGTGCCGTGACCCCGGGCGTCGATGCCGCCACCCGCACCGGCACCGTCTACGCCGATCTGCCCGATCCGCAGGGCCTGACGCCCGGCGCCTACGTCGAGGGCCGGATCGACACCGGCGTCGCCGACGGCCGCATCGTGCCGGTCGCCGCGGTGGTGCTGCGCGACGGCTTCCCCACCGTGTTCACGATCGACGGCAAGGGCCTCGCCCGGCCGCAGCGCGTGCGCACCGGCATCAAGCTGGACGATGCGATCGAACTGGTCGACGGGCCGAAGGCGGGCACCCGCGTGGTGGTGCAGGGCGCGGGCTTCCTCGCCGACGGCGACCGCGTCCGCATCGTCGAGGCGCCGGCCGCGGGCGCGACCCCGTGAGCGGCGGCGGCAATCTCTCGTCCTGGGCGATCAAGCGGCCGCTGCCGTCGCTGATGGTCTTCTTCGTGCTGTGCGTGGCCGGCCTGTGGGGCTTCCACTCGCTGCCGGTCGCGCGCTACCCGGACATCGCGTTCCCGATGACCACGGTGACGGTGCACAAGCCCGGCGCCGCGCCGGCGCAGCTGGAAAGCGAGGTCACCCGCAAGATCGAGGATTCGGTCGCGACGGTCCCGAACATCAAGCGGATCATGTCGACCGTCTCCGAGGGCAGCAGCGTCACCGCGATCGAATTCAACATCGACGCGGACCTGTCGGTCGCGCTGGACGACACCCGCGACGCCGTCACCCGGGTGCGCAGCGACCTGCCGCAGGACATCCTCGAACCGGTGGTCGGCAAGGTCGACATCAGCGGCTCGCTGCAGACCTGGGCGGTGTCCGCGCCGGGCATGACCGCCGACGCGCTGTCGTGGTTCGTCGACCGCGACGTCTCCCGCGCGCTGTACGGCGTGAAGGGCGTCGCCAACGTGAAGCGCATCGGCGGCATCGACCGCCAGGTGCGCGTCGACCTCGATCCGCAGGCGTTGATCGCCTACGGCATCACCGCCGGCGCGGTGTCGCAGCAGTTGGCGCGGATCCAGGCCGACCAGCCGGGCGGCCGCACCGAAGTCGGCGGCCAGGAGCAGACGCTGCGCGCGCTGGGCACCGTCGCCGACGCGCAGCAGCTGCGCGACTACAGCATCGCGCTGCCCGACGGCCGCGCCGTGCGCCTGTCGTCGATCGCGCACGTGCACGACGATGCCGCCGACCCGAACCAGGTCGCGCTGCTCGACGGCAAGCCGGTGGTCGCGTTCTCGCTGTCGCGCACCCGCAAGGCCGACGAAGTGCGCGTCGCCGCCGACGTGCGCGCGGCGCTCGATGCGCTGGCGGCGTCGCACCCGGGCCTCGGCTTCAGGCTCGTCAGCACCACCGTCGAGCAGACCGAGCGCTCCTACGAATCGTCGATGACCATGCTGTGGGAAGGCGCGCTGCTGGCGCTGCTGGTGGTGTGGTGGTTCCTGCGCGACTGGCGCGCGACGTGGGTGTCGGCGGTGGCGCTGCCGCTGTCGATCATCCCGACGTTCGCGGTCATCGCGTGGCTGGGCTTCAGCCTCAACATGATCACCCTGCTGGCGCTGTCGGTGGTGGTCGGCATCCTCGTCGACGACGCGATCGTCGAGATCGAGAACATCGTCCGCCACCTCGGCATGGGCAAGTCGCCGCGGCAGGCCGCGGCCGATGCCGCCGACGAGATCGGCACCGCGGTGATCGCCACCTCGATGACGCTGGCGGCGGTGTTCGTGCCGGTGGCGTTCATGCCCGGCGTCCCCGGCAAGTTCTTCCGCGAATTCGGCTGGACCGCCGCGACCGCGGTGCTGTTCTCGCTGCTGGTGGCGCGCCTGCTCACGCCGATGATGGCGGCGTACCAGCTCAAGCCGCACGCCGGCCCCGAGGTCGAATCGAAGCTGATGACCCGCTACCTCGGCTGGGTCGACGCCGCGCTGCGCCACCGCGGGCGCACGCTCTGGATCGCGCTCGGGCTGTTCGTCGCGTCGCTGGCGCTGGTGCCGCTGATCCCGACCACCTTCATCCCGTTCACCGACCTCGGCCGCAGCAACCTCAGCATCGAACTGCCGCCGGGCACGACGATCGAACGCACCACCGCCGTGGCCGAGCAGGCGCGCGCCCGGCTGGCGGACATCCCGGAACTGAAGCACGCCTTCACCATGGTCGGCAGCGTGCTCGACGTGGGCGATCCGGGGAAGACCGGGACCGGCGAAGTGCGCAAGGCGACCGTGGTGCTCGACTGGGGCCCGGCGAAGGACCGCGACCGCGGCCAGCAGGCGCTGGAACGCCTCGTGCGCGAGCGCCTGGCCGACCTGCCCGGCGTGAAGCTCGGCTTCGTCAGCAGCGAACCGGGCGAGCTGATGCAGCTGGTGCTCGCCGGCGACGATCCCGCGAAGCTGGAAGCGGTGGCCGCGGGCGTCGAGCGCGACCTGCGCGGGCTGTCCGGTCTCGGCAGCGTGTCGTCGTCCGCGTCGCTGCTGCGCCCGGAGGTGCAGGTCGTGCCGGACCCGGCCCGCGCCGCCGACCTGGGCGTGGCCACCGCCGACATCGCCGACGCCACCCGCATCGCGACCGTCGGCGACTACACCCAGCGCATGGCGAAGCTCAACCTCGCGGATCGCCAGATCCCGATCCGCGTCGGCTTCGCGCGCGACGCGCTGCACGACCCGGCGCTGGTCGGCCAGCTGCGCGTGCCCGGCCGCGACGGTCCGGTGCCGCTGTCGGCCGTCGCCGACATCCGCGACGGCAGCGGGCCGTCGGTGATCTCGCGCTACCAGCGCCAGCGCAACGTCACCCTGACCGCCGAACTCAACGGCCGCCCGCTCGGCGAGGTCATGAACGAAGTGCAGGCGCTGCCGACGGTGAAGAACCTGCCCTCCGACGTGCAGTTCCTCAAGACCGGCGACGCGGAGATCTTCGTCGAACTGTTCACCGGCTTCGCGTTGGCGATGGTCGCGGGCCTGGCCTGCATCTACATGGTGCTGCTGCTGCTGTTCAACCACGCCATCCAGCCGCTGACCATCCTCACCGCGGTGCCGCTGTGCGCCGGCGGCGCGTTCGGCGCGCTGCTGCTGACCGGCCACGCGCTGTCGCTGCCGGCGCTGATCGGCCTGCTGATGCTGATCGGCATCGCCACCAAGAACTCGATCCTGCTGGTCGACTACGCGGTGGTGGCCGAGGACGAACACGGCCTGTCCCGCCACGACGCGCTGATCGACGCCTGCCGCAAGCGCGCGCGCCCGGTGATGATGACCACGCTGGCGATGGGCGCCGGCATGCTGCCGCTGGCGCTGGGTTTCTCCGACGATTCCAGCTTCCGCGCGCCGATGGCGTGGGCGGTGATCGGCGGCCTGATCACCTCGACCCTGCTGAGCCTGATCGTGATCCCCGCCGCGTACTCGCTGCTGGACGACGTGGGCCAGTGGATCGGTCGGCGCGTGCGCCGGCGCGGCGCGAAGGCGGCGGGCGCCGGGAAGGCCTG
>JBQCJG010000123.1:0-15113 GCA_051952955.1 Lysobacteraceae bacterium
GCTCAGGCAGCCGCCGCATCCGCAGGCGAGGAGGAACCCGCCTTCGTCTCCGGCCGCAACACCCTTTTCCTGCAGTGGCTGCGCGCCGGCGCGCTCACCGGCCGCGCCCGCTACCAGAGCGGCCGCGGGCCGGCGCTGTTCATCGATTTCGTCCGCCGCGAATACTTCGGCCCGAGCACGCTCAAGCCGCTGGCCGAATATTTCGTGGCGACCGTCGGCCTGCGGGATTTCGAACAATTGGACGACCGCGGCTGGAACGAGGCCATCGCCAAGCTCGGCGCGGCCCAGCCGCTGCAGCGGCTGCAGTGGTACGGCGGCCTGCTGGCCGGCGAAGGCCGGCTGCTGTCGGGCTACGACCCGGACGGCAAGTTCGTGCTGGCGAAGTGGCCGCAGACCGAGCGCGAATACCCCCGCCACTTCCGCATCGCCACCGCGATGATGAAGGGACCGCAGACGCTGGCCGAGATCACCGCCGCCAGCGGCGTGCCCGAGGCGGACGTCATCGATTTCGTGAACGCCAACCTGGTGACCGGCTTCGCCAGCCAGGCCGGCGACGCCGCACCGCCGCCGACCGACAACCGCGCCGCCGGCGGCCTGTTCGATCGCCTGCGCGGACGCTGAACGACGTTGCCGGCATCTTGCCGGCCGAAGGCTTTTGTTGCCGCTGCATGGCAGCCGGGGGGACAATACGGCGTTGACCTCCGGACCCCACGCCATCGTGATCGACTCCGCGCGCTATCCGCGCCTTTCGCGCATCGCCACGCCCGCCGACCTGCGTCGGTTCCCCGAAGACGAACTGGGGGCCATCAGCGACGAGCTCCGCGCGTACCTCATCGAATCCGTCGGCCGCAGCGGCGGCCATTTCGGCGCCGGCCTCGGCGTGATCGAGCTGACCGTCGCCCTGCACTACCTCTACGACACCCCGAACGACCGCCTGATCTGGGACGTCGGCCACCAGACCTACCCGCACAAGATCCTCACCGGCCGCCGCGACACCATCCACACAGTCAAGCAGAAGGACGGCGTGGCGCCGTTCCCGAAGCGCGAGGAAAGCGAGTACGACACCTTCGGCGTGGGCCATTCGTCCACGTCGATCTCGGCCGCGCTGGGCATGGCGATCGCCGCGCAGCGCGCGGGCGACGATGGCCGGAGATTCGTCGCCGTGATCGGCGACGGCGCGATGACCGCCGGCATGGCCTACGAGGCGCTGAACCACGCCGGCGGCATGGACGAGGAACCCAGCCTGCTCGTGATCCTCAACGACAACCAGATGTCGATCAGCGAGAACGTCGGCGGCCTGACCAAGATGCTCGGCCGCATGACCGGCAGCCGCACGCTCAACGCGCTGCGCGAGGGCGGCAAGAAGCTGCTCGGCGACAAGCGCACCAGCAAGCCGGCGCGGTTCGTGCGCCGCTGGGAAGAACACTGGAAGGGCATGTTCGTGCCGTCCACGCTGTTCGAGGAAATGGGCTTCCACTACACCGGCCCGATCGACGGCCACAACGTCGCCGACCTCGTCGCCACGCTGAAGACGCTGCGCACGCTCAAGGGCCCGCAGCTGCTGCACATCATCACCACCAAGGGCAAGGGCTACGAACTGGCCGAGGGCGACCAGATCGGCTATCACGCCGTCTCGCCGTTCGATCCCGAGAAGGGCGTCGTCGCCAAGGCCGGCGCGAAGAAACCGACCTACACCGACGTGTTCGGCGACTGGCTGTGCGACATGGCCGCGGCCGATCCGAAGCTGCTCGGCATCACCCCGGCGATGCGCGAAGGCTCGGGCCTGGTGCGCTTCAGCAAGGAATACCCGAACCGCTATTTCGACGTCGCCATCGCCGAGCAGCATGCGGTGACGCTGGCCGCGGGCATGGCCTGCGAAGGCGCCAAGCCGGTGGTCGCGATCTACTCGACGTTCCTGCAGCGCGGCTACGACCAGTTGGTGCACGATGTCGCGATCCAGGAGCTCGACGTGCTGTTCGCGATCGACCGCGGCGGCGTGGTCGGCCCCGACGGCGCGACCCATGCCGGCAACCTCGACCTGAGCTACCTGCGCTGCGTGCCGAACATGGTCGTGATGGCGCCGGCCGACGAGAACGAATGCCGGCAGATGCTGACCACCGGCCATCGCCATCCCGGCCCGGCGGCGGTGCGCTATCCGCGCGGCACCGGCCCGGGCGTCGCGATCCAGCCGACGCTGGACCTGCTGCCGATTGGCAAGGCCGAGGTCCGCCGCAAGGGCGCGCGCGTCGCGCTGCTGGCGTTCGGTGCGCTGGTCGCGGCGGCGGAACAGGTCGGTGCGGAACTCGGCCTCACCGTCGTCAACATGCGCTTCGTGCGGCCGCTCGATCGGGCGCTGCTGCTGGAGCTCGCGAGGACCCACGACGGGTTCGTGACGCTGGAAGACAACGTCGTCGCCGGTGGCGCGGGTTCGGGCGTGGCCGAACTGCTGTCGGCCGAAGGCATCGTGATGCCGATCCTGCACCTCGGCCTGCCCGACGCGTTCCAGCACCACGCCAGCCGCGAACAGCTGCTGGCCGAGGCCGGGCTGGATGCCGGCGGCATCCGCGCTGCGGTGCTCGCGCGCTGGCCCGCGCTGGTCCCGAACGCGGATCAGCCCGCCGCGCGCGCAGCGGGCTGATCCGGGGATCGATCCGGATCGGGAAGCCCGTCAGGGCTCCTCGATCGCATACCCCCTGGCGGCGAGCTTCGCCAGATAACCGTCGGCGCTGAACAGCTGTCGGGTGGGCAACGTGGCGAAGGTCGAGGCGTTGCGGTCCAGCGCCTTCTCCGCCGCCGCCATCCACGACGCCTGCACGCGCGCCTCGATGTCGGCGAGGCCGAGCCGGCGCGCGACCGCGTTGCTCGTGATGGCATCCCCGCACGCCCGCCACTGGCTGGGCCCCTGCTTCGCGCGCAGCGTTTCGGTGTCGCCCTGCGCCCAGGCGTTGGCGCGTTCGACCATCGCGCCGAGATCGACGTCGATGCGCTCCAGCGTCTTCGCGAAGCAGGCGGTGTCGTCGAGCGACTCGCCTGCGAAGGACTTCAGCGCGTTCTTCGGATCGGCGACCCTGACCGTGACCTTGGGATCGGTGATCGGCACGCCGCTGCGCCTGGCGGCCTTGCGCACGGCATCGGTCACCACCGGATCCTCGGTCAGGCCGACGCGGTCGATCGCCTTCCGGTACAGCTGCAGCGCGGCGAACAGCGGGCGCCATGCCTCGACGTCCTGATCGGAGCCGATGTAGCGCGCCTTGAGGACTTCCCAGCGCGCGTACTGCGCCGGCGGCACCAGGTCGCGCAGCAGCTTGCCGTCCGGGTTCTTGCGCACGCGCAGCAGCGACGGCAGCAGGGTCAGGCCGCGGAAGAAGCCGACGTCGGCGTCGAGCGCGGCGGAAGGCGCGGCCAGCACTTCCTGCGATGCGGCGATCCTGCGTTCGACGTTCGCCGAATCCCACTCCATGCGCTTCGGCAGCGGGCCTTCGACGCCGAGGATCCACAGCACGTGGTCGCCCTTGCTGACCTTCCACAGGCCCGGGCCGGGCTGGCGGCCGGTGACGACGATCGCATCGAGGTCCTGCGTGCCCGCCGGCACCGCAGTCTCGGTCGACGGCGTGCCGTCCTGCGGCATGCCGTCCTGCGGGGGAGCGTCCTGCGCGCCGGCCATGCCGGACGCGAGGACGAGCGAGAAAGCCAACAGCGGCGCGAAGGCCCGCGCGAACGACGTGACGCGAAGCGACATGCTGTCACCTTCGGGAGAGGGGACGGCAGTCTCCACCAAAATCCGACGGGCCTTCGCCGGGCTTCCAAGCCCCATTCAGGAAAGCGACGGATTTGGTCGTCCACGCGGCCGCCTGCGTCGCGGTGTTCCAGCCTGCGCTGACCGGTGGCTTGCAGACGACCGCATGTCACTGGCCCGCGGTGTGCTGCATCGTGTCACCTCGTCGTGCCGGCGGTGGGTGGATTCCTGTGGAGTGCATGTGCGTCATGGCCGACGCCAAACGCCGAAGACAGGTTTCGACGAAGACGTCACGCCATCCAGCGCAGCACGCCTTGCCTTGCGACTGTCCAGCTTCGACAAGGGAAAATCCGATCAAGTCACAACAGCGGATGTCGGTCTGCGATCCGGAACGCATGGCACGGCGCTGCCTGTTCTCCGAATCGACGCTCCCGATCCGCAACGTCGCTTCGTCCATCCCAAACGATCGAGCGAGGCACTGCGCATTCGCATTCCGCATGTCGTCCATCCGCGTTCCGTTCGGTTGAATCAGTTGGGCCTGCCGACGGCAGAGCGTCGTTTCAGATCGAGTCGATCAACGTCGGAACCAGCGGGGAAAGCTGGCGCGCGAGAAACCCCACTCGCCCCACATCGCGCGACAGGCGTTCGCCTGCCAGCGCGTGCAACCGCACGGCCCACACGGCGGCCTGGTCCGGTGTCGCGCCGCGTGCGACGAGGCCGGTCAGGATCCCCGCCAGCACATCGCCGGACCCCGAGGTTCCGAGTCCGGACGTGCCGCCGGAGTGGCGGAAAAGCCGGCCTTCGCTGGTCGCGATCCAGGTCTCCGGGCCCTTGAGCACCACCACCACGCCTGCCCGCGCGGCGAACTCCAATGCGAGCTCCGCGGGCCGCGCACTGACGTCTTCGCGCTCGATTCCGAGAAGCGATGCCATCTCTCCCTCGTGCGGCGTCAGCACCGTCGGCGCCGGGACGTGCGACAAGGTCCGGAAGGCGGCGATGCCGCCCGCGTCGACAACCAGACTCCCGGACCTCGCTCCAAGCCGCTCGACCATGCGCCGCAACGCAGGGCCGTCGTCCATGCCGACGCCCACGAGCACCGCATCGGCGCTTCGCGCCGCGTCGTCCATGGCCGGCGTCATCCGGCCATCGTCATCGCCCTCCGTGGGGAACGGCAGCACTTTGGCTTCGGGGACGGCGACGGCGATGGCCGTCGCTGCCGACGCAGGCACGGCGATCTGCAGCTTTCCGGCGCCCGCCCGGAGCGAAGCCTCGGCAGCCAGGATCGCCGCGCCGGGCACCGTCGGCGAACCCGCCACCACGAAGACGCGTCCGCGTTCCTCCTTGCTCCGGGTGCGGTCGGGATCGGGCAGCGGCCAGCTGCGGAGCAGTTCCTCATCCACCGATGTCGCCGCAGGCCGTTTCATCGGGGGCCCGCCGGTGCATCGGCGGCGACGGTCACGGCCGCCGTCGCTTCCAGTTCCGTCGGGATGAAGTTCGCGCGGCGAAGCTGGAACCGGCGCTGTTCGTCCTGACCGGTGAAGCCGTATTCGGTGACGGCGCAATTGGGAACGTCGCCCTGCCTGTCGATCGCGAGGATGGCGGTCTCGTCCAGGCCTTCGAGCAGATAGCGGAAGCAATTGACGATCACCTGGTGCGCGACGATGGCCACGCGGTCGCCTGCATGATCCCGGCGCAGCACCTCCACCACGCTGCGCAGGCGCAGGATGACGTCGCACCAGCTCTCGCCACCCGGGGGACGGAAGTAGAACTTGCCCACCAGCGCACGCTGCTCGGCGAGTTCCGGAAATGTCGCGCGGATGCCCTGGCTCGTGTAGCGATCCAGCACTCCGAACTCCTTCTCCCGGAGGCGCTCGTCGACCGCGATATCGCGCGGATCCAGACTCAATGCCCGGGCGATCGCCGCGCACGTCTGATGGGACCGGACGAACGGGGAACTCATCAGGCATGTAGGCCGCTCGTCCGCCGGCAACGTCCCGAACCATCGCCCGAGCGCTTCCGACTGGCGTTCCCCAAGCCGCGACAACGGTGTGTCGGCGTCGCGATTCGTCAAGTCGATCAAGGTCGCGCCCGCCAGCTCCGCTTCGTCGCGTGCGACGTTGCCTGCGCTTTGCCCGTGGCGGACGATCCACAAGCGCTCGGGCCAATCTGTGTGTTCGAGCTTCGGCACGCGTGCTTTCCGTCGGACTTCAGGCATCACCGTATCCGTCAGCCCATGTGCCGGGCATGAATATCGTCCTGTCGCGGACGATCGATGGGAAGGCAGGATTCGATGTCGTTGTCCTGCAGGTCTGGCGCGATCGCCACGATCTTTGTCGAGGTGTCTCCATTGCACATGGGCGCAGCGTTCCGAGGGCTTCGCTGCGCAGCAACGCCGTGCAGGCATTGCTTCGAGATGCGGTGATCGGCCACACGCGTCGTCCGGCTGATGCAGTGGAAAAAAACGCATCGCGCGGTCATTCGTCCGGATCTTCTTCTTCGTCGAACGCGTCCGGCTCCGGCATGAGGTAGTCGGACGCCTCGCGCGGCTCGACGAGGGTGTAGTCGGACCGTCCGCGATCTCGATGCGCGCGCGATACCGCGTAAGAGGCCAGCGCCGGCGTGCTCGTCAGGCGCAACGCGGCACCGGCGAGCAGTGGCGGCGCATCCATCCACGCCCGCTGCGCGAGTCCGGCGATGAAGACGGGGCCGTCCGGGGTGAGCGGTGCAGGGATGGCCGCATTGGGATGCGTCAGAACGGCGAAGCTTTCGAAAGGCGGTTCCCCGGAGTCTTCTCCCTGCCAACGCTCCCACAGGCCGGCCGCATACAGCATCCGGCCGTCCTCCGCATGGAGGTAGTGCGGCACCGGCGGGCGCACCGTGCGGTCCCATTTGTAATAACCGGTCATCGGTACGAGGCAACGTTGCCCCTGCCAGGGTTTGCCGAAGATGCGGCTGCGAGGGGCTCGTTCCAGTCGCGCCGTCACCGTGGTGTAGGGCGTCTCGGGCGTTCTGGACCAGCGCGGGACCAGGCCCCACCGCATCCGGACGGCCTGCAGCTCACCATCCACCTGCCGCACCACCCAGGCGTCGTCTCCCTTGCCCAGGTTGTAATGGTCGGGAGACGCAGAGATCGCCGCCCTGACCTCTGCCGGCCATTGATCCGGCAGGTCGGTCGGCGACGCGATGGCCTGGACGAAGCGGCGCATGGACCCTTCGCCTCACCGCCCGCACGCGGCGTCGCGGTGCATGCCGCGGCACGCAAGGTCGAGTCGCTGGACGATGCCCGACAGCGCTTTCGGCGCTGCCCGGCATCGCATATCCGGCGCGAACGTCACACGTCCCCTCGCCCACCCGTGCTGGCGAGCACATTGCCCGAGGTATAGCTCGACTCCTGCGAAGCGAGCAGCACGTACAGCGGCGCGATCTCGGCAGGCTGGCCGGGCCGGCCCAGCGGCGATTCTTCGCCGAACTTCGGCAGGTCGCCCGGCAACTGCCCGCCGCTCGGCTGCAGCGGCGTCCAGTAAGGCCCGGGGGCGATCGCATTCACGCGGATGCCGTCCTTCGCCAGTTGCTTCGCCAGGCCCTTGGTGAAATTGACGATGCCCGCCTTGGTCGTGGCGTAGTCCAGCAGTTGCTCGGGCGGATCGCCGGCGACCGTGGACGCGGTGTTGATGATCGACGCACCGGCAGGCAAGTGCTTGAGCGCCTCCTGGGTGATCCAGAACATCGCGTAGAGGTTGGTCTTGAGTGTGTCGTCGAACTGCCGGGTCGTGATCTCGCGGATCGACGGCTGCGCCGCCTGGCGCGCCGCGTTGTTCACGAGCACGTCCAGGCCGCCGAGCTGCCTGGCCGCGTCGTTGACCAGCTTTCGGCAGAACTTCTCGTCGCGGATGTCGCCGGGCAGCGCCACGGCCTTGTGGCCGGCCTCGCGGATGAGCGCGACGACCTCCTTCGCGTCCGACTCCTCGGCCGGCAGATAGTTGATGGCGACGTCCGCGCCCTCCCGCGCGAAGGCGATGGCGACGGCGCGACCGATGCCCGAATCGCCGCCGGTGAGCAGCACCTTGCGGCCCGCGAGTCGACCGGCGCCGACGTAGCTGTCCTCGCCATGGTCCGGCCGGGGATTCATCTTCGACGTCAGGCCCGGCCACGGCTGCTGCTGCGCCGGGAACGGCGGCCTGGGATAGGCGGTGCGCGGGTCCTGCATGGGCTTGCGGCGGCCGGACGGCGCGTCCGCGCTCGCCGCGAAGGCCGGCACGGCGGCGGCTGCGCCGATGGCACCGAGGGCGCGGCGGCGAGAGGCGTTCGAAGGGGCATCGGGCTTGGCCATGGGAAAGCTCCTGAAGGGCAGACAGCAGTGGGGGAACGCTGGCGAGCCGCATGTTTCGTGCCACCCGGACAACTGGCACATCGCTTGCATCGACACTGTCGCCGGCAAGCACGCCGGTCCCCCGCAGGAGCAACGCCATGACGAACACGACCGGAAAGCGGCAGAGTCAGGACACGCGGGACCTCGACCGCTCAGGTGGAAAGCAGGGCAACCAAGTCGCCGGCTCCAATCAAGGCGCGAACCAGCCCGACAAGGATCCCGCGCAGGACCGCGCGGTCGAGAACCGCACTGTCGAGAGCCGCGACCAGGACAACACCCGTCGACACCCGAACGATCCCGTGCGCAATTTGCAGACCAGCGCACAACAGGCAAGGAAAGACGGTCGCTCCGCGCAGCCGGGCGCCGACGCGGACGATCTCGATTCGCAGGACCGCATTCCGGATCAGCGCCGCTGAAACACGGGCAACGGCGCCGCCGCGGTTCGCCCCGGCGGTGTCAGTCGCTTTTTCGCCACGACACGATCCAAGGCACGATCGACGTGACGAGGATGAAAGCGTTGCTGGAGACGGACATCGCGTCCCCGATCACTGCGCCGCAAGCGATGGACAGCATCGATGCATGCGCAGCGTGGAAGCCCGCCTGCGACACGCGGGTCGCATACCCGACGCGACGCTCTGGCGCACTGAAATGGCGAACAGGATGGCGGTGATGCGCCGTCCCCGGATGGAATGTCGTGCATTTCCGATGTGTGCCCCGCATGCGCCAGCCTGGCTCCCGCCATACGTTCCCGAACGCAGCAACGTAGCGGTTCGGTGCTGATTTCACCGTGCGCAATGCGGGATGTCGAACCCCGCGGCGTGCAGGATGTGGAAGCGTCGCCGGAGCATCGAGCGCGGGATTGCTCGACATGCCGACCGGGCTCCACGCCGAGCAGTGTGGAAGGCGGGGTGAGAACCGTTCCCGGCACTCACCGCTCCAGGTTGCCGCAGGTCCGGATGTCGTTGCGGTCGTTGCCGTGGGCGAGACTCGGCGCGAGCGACCCAGCGGAACGGCGCAAAAAAAGGGCCCTGCGATGCAGGGCCCTTCCTTCACGCTAGTCGACGGGTCGACTCAGCGGCCGCCGCGCGAACGCGAGCCGCCGCCGCTGGAGCGGTCGTCCTCGCGGCGGGTTTCCCAGCCGCGTTCGGCGGCGCGGGCGTGGCCTTCCGAATCGCCGAACCAGCCGCCGTGGCCGCGGTCGTCGTCGCGGCCGCCGCGGCTGCTCGAGGAGCGGCCACCGCGGTCATCGTCGGAAGACGAACGGCTGCGGTTGTCGTCGGAGCGCGAGCGGCTGTAGCTGCCGCGATCGTCATCGTCGTCGCGACGGTTGTCCCAGCCGCGCTGCGCGGCGCGGGAGTGGCCCTCGGAGTCGCCGAACCAGCCGCCATGGCCACGATCGTCGTCGCGACCGCGGCTGCCGGAGCGGCTGCGATCGTCGTCGTCGCGGCTGCGGCTGCTGTAGCGACCGCGATCGTCGTCGTCGCGACCACCGCGGCTGCTCGTGAAGCGGCCTTCATCGTCGCGCTGCCGGTACTGGCTGCCGCCGCCGGAGCGGCCGCCACGGTCGTCGTCGTCGCGACCGCCGCGGCTGCTGGTGAAGCGGCCTTCGTCGTCGCGCTGCTGGTACTGGTTGCCGCCGCCGGAGCGGCCGCCACGGTCGTCGTCGTCGTCGCGGCTGCGCGAGTAGCGGCCACGGTCGTCGTCGCGATCGTTCCTCATCGAGGAGCGCCCACGGTCGTCATCGCCGGAGCGGCCGTAGCGACGATCGTCGTCGCGGTCGCGTCCGGAAGAGCGTCGATCGTCGTCGCTCACGAACCGGCCCTGTTCGTCGCGTTCCTGGTTGAATCGTGCCATGTTGCGTTCTCCGTTGTCGTCTTGCGTTTCGTTGCCGAGGGAGCGGGGCGTCGGGGGACGGATGTCGCGTGATTGCGCCTGGGTCTCGAATTCCTGCTTGCGAGACTTGATGCGCTGCCCCAACTCGGACATGTCCAGGCCGGCTGACTTGGCCTTCGCGAAGATCCCGCTGCTCGGCTTCTCTTCTTCGCGGACATGCATCTGGATGTATTCGCTGAGCACCTTGACCTTGGCGTCGTGGAACGGCGCGTCGGGCGTGGAGGCCATCAGTTCCTCGATCAGGACGCCGGCGCCGTCGTGCTCGACCTGCGCCTCGTCCATGAGGTCGGTGTCGACGTCGTGTTCGCGGCAGGCGGCGTAGAAGATCTCGTCCTCCAGCCGCGCATGGATCGACAGCGCCCGGCAGATCTGCTGCGTCAGGCGCGTCTTGTCGTCGTCCGACTCGGTCGCCTGGTACTGCGCGAACAGCTTCTCCACCTCGCGGTGGTCGGCCTTCAGCAGGGTGATGGCGTCCTCTTTCGCCGAGGCGCCTTCCGTCGTGGTGGTGTCGCTGGCTTCGGTGGCTTCGCTGGACGCTTTCGCCTTCGCAGGTGACGCGGTCTTGGCGACTGCCTTCTTGCGCGTTGCCGTGGTGCTCGTCTTGCGTGTTGCCGTACGAGGCATGTTCTCTGCTCCTTTGCGCTGTGGATCAGCACGGGCAGAGCAATGCAACCTTCGTGCCAGCATCGCGATCGACGCCATCGCTGCGTTTCCGCCGCGACGGCGTCGCGACGACGGCATCGAGCGGCGAAATATCTGCGCACGTGACGAAGGAATTTCGTCGCGCGCAGCGTACGCGCGAAGCGCAACGCGAGACGATGCATCGCACCGCCGCGACAGGCCGATGCGCGCGCACGCAGTCCCACGGCCGAGCTCGGCCGCGTGCCTGCGCCGTCGCGCGCGCGCCCTCGCGACCGCGCCAGCCGCTCGGCCTTTCCTTCCACGATCCGGCCGCAAGGAAGAGGTGCATCATGGTCGACGAGGCAACACCGCCGGACGCTGCCGCGTTCGGTCCCAACGCGCCGCGAACCGCTGCACGCCGGCGCCGAGCAGTTGACCGCGCGCGAACGCGAAGTGCTGGTGCTGGTCAGCAAGGGCTGCCGGTTGCCGCAGCTTGCGGAACGGCTGGAGATCAGCCGCCACACCGTGTCCGACCATCTGGAGAGCATCTACCGCAAGCGCAACGTCAACAGCCGCGCCGAAGCCGCGGTGGAGGCTGCGCGGCTCGGACTCGTCGCGCGCATCTGAGGCACGGTCCCGCCCTCAAGCATCCACGCGCCTCGGCGTCCGTCGCCTTGCGCAGCTGACACGAACCCGGCAACCAGCCGCATCCGCCCTCGCGAGTTGCGGCAGGCACATTGATGCGGCGCGCCATGCAACGCCTCCGGAAACGGCGTAAGTTCGCCGACGGAAGCCGTCGGATCCATCGGCGAACCGCGACGCCACCAGGGAATGGCACATGTCGAATCGGGTATCGCACGCGTTCCTGCCACCCATCGCCGCACTCCCCACGACGCGACCTCGCGCTTCCGGACGCACGTCCGTTCGCCTCGCCATCACGCGACTGCGCCGCCGCGGACGCTGCCATCCCCGTCTGCCCGCACGCGGAACGACCCATCCCCCTGCTGTCGCCCGATCTGCCGCACGGGCGACACCCTCACCTCTCATCCCCGATGCGGCGACAACGGCACCATGAAGAAGGAGATCTCATGTCGAACGGCAACAAGGACGCAAGCGAAGCCGCTCCCTACTACGACTGCGCAATCAGGGCCGGATACTACAATCTGGCGGGTGTCGATCTGGCTCACCACACCTATGCGGTGGCCGAAAAGGACAATCGCCTGCATGTGATGCCCTGCTTCGGCTCGTTCGCACTGCAGGAGGGCGAGCGCGGCCACACCGGGGTGCGCTACCCGGCCGAACTGTGGACACCCTCGCTCCTCTGGCCCCGCCAGTTGGGGGAATCGCGCCCCGCCAACCTTTCGGTGGCGATGGGCATGGCGCAGTTCAGCCTGACGCCCTATCTGCTGTGGACCCCGGAGGAATGGGACGAACACTGGCGGCTCAATCCACGGCAGAACGGATACAGCCTCGCCTGCTGGGCGGGGCTGCTCTATGCGATCACCGGCGTTTGCCACCAGGCCTGCAATCGCATCCTGTGGTCGACCCTGCAGGGGGGCTTCTTCTACAGCGCGGTGAACTGGCCGCCGAGCCTGTCGGCCAGTTACTGGGTCTACGGATTCCACGGGAAGGATGCCGGCGCCGCGGCGATCCTGGCGGGCGCGCTGGTGCTCAAGGCGCTGCTGGGCGACAGCGCGGACGAAGGCGAATTGCTCAAGTCCGGCCAGCTTGCGCACAACGTCAGGCGGCACCACGTCGACAACATCGTCAACGATCCCACGAACGGCGAAGCCCGCGCGCACGAGGTGCGCGGCATGCTCGACCATCTGCCGAGCGATCTGAAAATCTCGGATCCGACGACGTTGTCCGAAATCGTTCGCTTCGACAGGCTGTTCTCGACGGAGAAGAACAGGATGGACAAGACGCTGGTCACCACTGCGAACGACGCCTTCCATGACGAATACGCCGAGACGGTGAACGACGGCTTCCGGACGATGCTGAACCGGTTCCGCGAGATCATGCCGGCGGAGACCTTCGAGCGCCTCTTCCCCGACGCCGTGGCCAACAGGAACTACACACTCGTCGACCGCAACTTGATGCCGCCGAATTACCTGCGCCATCGCGAAGGTGAGCACGACTGATTCCCGCCATCCGGGCTTGGCATGCGGGTGACGCGAAATACGGGGAGCCGATCGCCCCGCCTCTCCGCCAGCCAGCGGCACCGCCGATCCGGAATGGCAGGCCCGCTCAAGGCGGGAGGCGGTGGCTCGTTCCGCCGTTCACGGCATGCACGGACCGGAGGAGTCACCGCGAAGAACCCGGGCGCAGGCATCGCTTGCGCCCGGGGGAAAACACGCGACGCTGCGCGGGCGAGCTCGACGAGCACGGCGATCACCGACGGCGACGACCACAGCAACTCGGCGATATCGCCCGTCGCACTCGTGAGCGACACCAGCAGAGCATTGCCCTCGCGCCTCCTACTCGTCCGGAAACCAACGACCGCGACACGCCCCAACGTCTTCGCCCCTCAGGCGCCTCGTGCATCGACACCATGCTCCCGCCCGGACCCCTGTGGCCCGTAGGGTGGGCCCCTGGCCCACCATCACGATGCGCCCGAAACATCCAACATCGAAAAGGCACATGCGACGATCGTAGTAATAGGACTGTGGCTTGTGCGGTCGACTGAAGCCCAAGCTACGACCCTCGTGCCTCGCGAACCAGAACCACGGATGATCTAAAATTCAATCCTGCAACATATTACAGGTTTGATTTCGGTACTGTTGCCTTTTGTGTATCTTTCAATTTCCGCGCTGGACCCGAGCACCATGCGGCCCTGACCCGCCCACCTGTCGAGCCAGGTTTTATCTTAGGCATAACCTCTCGAATTCCAATGAAGATCAAGTCTGCTCGCATCAAGAACTTTCGCACATTGAAAGATGTGACCATCCCTTTCGACTCAGTCACGACCTTCATTGGCCCAAATGGCACCGGCAAGTCAACAGTGCTTCGTGCGCTCGACTGGTACTTCAATGGCAAGCCCAGCTCTTTGACCGACAAGGACTGCTCCTTCGGAGCGACTGACGAAATCATTGAGATTCAAATTACATTCGCCGATTTAACTGATAAGGACCGAGAAGCGCTTGGAAAATATACCCCGAGCAATGCTGCAACCTTTACCGCTTGGAAGCGCCGCTATCCCGATGGGACCGAGAACTTGTCTGCGAACGCAAAGAGCTATCAGCCGTTCAACACGATAAGGGCAAAAGTGCCTGCTTCCGAAAAGAAGCAGGCCTATAACGAGCTTCGAGCTGCAGAGCCAGCACTTGAGCTGCCGGCCTGGACGAACGTCAACGCAGCCAATGATGTTATGACAGCGTGGGAAGCAGGCCACACTGACCAGCTCATTGAAGCGCCAGAAGTTCTACAGACCAACTTCTTCGGCTTCAATAGTAGCGGCAAGATGAGTGGCCTTTTCGATTTCGTTCTGGTCACGGCAGACCTTAGGGCAAGCGAAGAATCAATAGATAAGAAGTCCAGTATCATCGGCCGAATCCTTGAGAGATCAATCGACCGCACAGCTGCTGACGATGAGATTGCACAGATAGTAGAAGAGGCGCGAGCCAGGCAGCAGCAAGTCTATGAAGACAAGTTCAAGTTTCAGCTTGAATCCATGATGACGCAGCTGAATCAGGTTGTTACTTCCTATTCTCCAGGCCGGGCTATCAGAGTTACCCCTGTCGAAGTGCAGCTAAAGGCTCCTCCAACCACGTTTGAGATAGGCGTTCTTGATGGCACAAATGAGACTGCTGTGGAGCGGCAAGGTCATGGCTTCCAACGTACGCTTCTGATCTCTGCTCTACAGCTCTTGGCACAATCAGGTGCGGCTTCAGCAGATGGCGTTATCTGTTTAGCAATTGAAGAACCAGAGCTTTTTCAGCATCCAATCCAAGCACAGACTTTTGCGAAGGTACTAAGATCGCTTGCCGAGGACGCAGGAAAACGCATTCAAACGACCTATGCAACTCATAGCCCATACTTCATTGAAGCTCGGCATTTCGACCAAGTCAGACGACTTACGAGGTCAACGGATGCCATTCCTATAGTGACTGTTCACCTGGCCACAGTTTCTGACGTGAAAGCCAGACTAAGCGGAGTTATGAACTCTGATACCGTTGATAGTAAGCTCAGCGGCATCGTGGCAAATCAGCTCGCAGTGGCACTCTTTGCACACCGCGCCTTGGTCGTAGAAGGCACAACGGAATCGTCCGTTTTTTACGGTATTGGAGACAGGACTTCAATGGGATCACTTGAAGCATCAGGTGTTGCCATTGTTTCCGCAGGCGGTAAAACTTTAATACCTCTTGCGCATGCCATTCTTACGTCAATCGGCATTCCTACCTACGCACTCTTCGATGCGTATTCCGGATTCGAGAACCGATCAATAGAAAACGGGAAACCCCCAGAAAAGATCAAAGAGGAGCGAAATGATCATGC
>JBQCJG010000124.1:0-2010 GCA_051952955.1 Lysobacteraceae bacterium
CTGCTGCTCGCCTCGGTGCTGGGCGAAGTCGCGCGCACGCACCTGATCGGTTACGACACCAAGGCCGGCACGACCATCGAGGTCGTGTACGCGGGCTTCGATCGCGACGCCGCGCGCGCCGCCCTCGACACGCTGCTCGCGCTGTGGCACGAAGGGCAGGCGTCGCCGCTGCCGTTCGCGCCGAAATCCGCCTATGCGTACGCCGTGGCCTGGCACGCGAAGCCTGACGCGCATGCGGCCTGGAAGGCGGCGTGGGCCGCGTACGCGCCGCACCAGTACGACGGCGAGCGCGAGGACCGCTGGCTGCGGCTCGCGTTCCGCCCGCATGGCTTGCTGGGCGCTGCTTTCGACGACACGCGCGACGACGCGACCGGCCGGCGTTTCCGCACGATCGCGACCCAGGTGTTCGACACGCGGGAGCCGTCGCCGTGACCGCGCGCGACGACGCCCCGGCCGATGTCGGCCTGACCCTGCCGCTGCACGGCGTGCGCCTGATCGAGGCCGGCGCCGGCACCGGCAAGACCTTCACCCTCGCGACGCTGGTGCTGCGGCTGGTGCTCGAACGCGGCGCGTCGCTGTCGCGCGTGCTGGTCGTGACCTTCACGCGCGCGGCGACGCAGGAGCTGCGGCTGCGCCTGCGCAAGCGCCTGCGCATCGCGAAGCGACTGCTCGAGACATGGGACACCGGTGCGGACGCAGCGGCCGCCGACGGCGAAGCCGCGATCAGCGTCGAGGTGCTGCGCGCGGCGATCGCGCGCGACGGCGACGCGCTGGTGCGGCAGCGGATCGAGGCCGCGCTGCTGCAGCTCGACGAGGCCGCGGTCGCGACCATCCACGGCTTCTGCCACCGCGCGCTGCGCGAGTTCGGCTTCCGCGCGGGGCTGCTCGGCACGCTCGAGGTGGTCGACGACGCCACCGACGTGTGGGACGCCGTCGCCACCGACCTGTGGCGCGTCGCTGCGAACGCCGGCGACGCGGCCTTCGGTGGCGCCGACGTGCACGGCCTGCTCGCGGCGCTGTGGGGCACGCCCGACGCACTGGTCGCCGACCTGCCGGCGCTGTGCGATCCGCTGCGCGCGATGCATCCGCAGCGCGAGGAATCGCCCGCGGCCGCCGCGCTGCATGCGCTGCGCGACGCCGCGATCGCGCGCTTCGAGGCGATGATGGCGCAGCGCGGCGCCTGCACGCAGGACCAGCTGATGGAACGGCTGTGGCGCGCGACGCAGCAGCCGGCGTTCGCCGCGGCGCTGGCCGAGCGCTGGCCGCTGATGCTGATCGACGAATTCCAGGACACCGATCCGCGGCAATGGGACATCTTCCGCGCGCTGTACGAGGCCGGCGATCCCGACCAGCGCTGGCTGTGCCTGATCGGCGATCCCAAGCAGGCGATCTACCGGTTCCGCGGCGGCGATCTCGGCACGTACCTCAAGGCGCGCGAATTCGTCGAGGCCGCGGAGCAGGACGGCCCTGCGCTGGCGACGCTCGATGCGAACTATCGTTCCGCGCCCGGCGTGCTGCGCGCGATCGACAGCATGTTCGGTGCGCACCCGCTGCCGTTCGTGGAAAGCAGGATCGAATACCGTCCGCTGCGCGCGGAAAGCCCGGTGCGCGACGGCGACCTGCGGCTCGGCGATGCGCCGTCGCCGGCGATGACGCTGCACTGGCTGCCGGCGGCGCCGCAGGATCCCAAGGCGCATCCCAGCAGCGCGCTGCGCAAGGGCGTGCGCGGCAAGGACGAGGAATTCGCGCTGATGGCCGACGCCGCGGTGCGCACGATCGCCGGCCTGCTGCAGGCGGCGACCCTGCGCGACGGCGACGCGGTACGCGCGCTGCGCGCCGTCGACATCGCGGTGCTGGTGCAGACCAACGACCAGGTCGCGCTGATGCGGCAGGCGCTGGCGCGCGCGGGCATCGGCGCGGCGGCGATCGCGAACACCGGTGTCTTCGCCGGCGAGGCGGCCGAAGACCTGCACGCGCTGCTCGCGGCGCTGGCCGAGCCCGCCGACGGCG
>JBQCJG010000125.1:0-26210 GCA_051952955.1 Lysobacteraceae bacterium
GCGGGCGGCGCGCCGCCTGCCGCCGACCGGCGGGCCGGCGAGTCCGTGCTCGGGGTGCGGGATGCCTACCCGCGCCGCGTGGTCGAGGCGCGCATCGACCGCGATCCCGGCTTCGCCCGCCTCGTGGCCGAATGGGAGCGCCGCCTCGCGCCGCGGCTGGACGATCGGGCGCCGGTCGCGGTGCCCGCGCACCTCTGGCCGCGCGGGCGCACGCGCCTGGGCGGGGCGGCGGTCGGCGCCGACGCCGCAAGGCCGGCGGCGCCGTCGGGACTGTGGCAGAACGTCGGCTTCTGGCGCGCCGCCGCCGGCCTCGCCGCGGCCGCCGCGCTGATCGCGATCGTCGCGGGCCCGATGGACCTGTTCCGGCCGCGCGGTCCGGGCCCGGTCGCGGTCACGCCGCCGGTCGAGCGTCCGCCCGTCGAACGCCCGCCCGTGGAAGACCCGAGCGCGCCCAAGCCGGTCACCACCCTCGCCCACGACGACGGCAGCCCCGGCTGGCTGGCGTCGGTCGACGCCCGCGCCGGCACCGTGCTGATGGTGCCGGTGCCCGCACCCGCCGATGCGCGCGGCCGCGAACCCGAGCTGTGGCTGATCGCCCCGGGCGACAAGCCGAAGTCGCTGGGCATCGTGTCGATCAACCGCTCGCACACGGTCAAGGTGCCCGACACCCTGCGCGCCGGCCTGACCCAGGGCGCGGTGCTGGCGATCACGCTGGAACCGCACGGCGGTGCGCCGCACGGCGTGGCCACCGGTCCGGTCATCGCCAAGGGCGAGATCGCGACGCTCTGACGCCGCCGTCCCGCGGTACGACCGGGGCCGCCTGCGGGCGGCCTCGTCGTGTCCGCGCCTTGCCCGCGACGCCGGCAAACGCAGGAACGTGCTGCCTGCGGAAAAAACTTCCGGGATGCGTGCATCCGGATCGCGAGCCTCCCCGTATCAGGCAACGACTTTCGAGGAGTCGTCCATGCCGGATGCCGTCGCCCCCCCTTCCGAAGCCTCCGTCGCCTCGTCCCCGGCGCCGACGGCCCCTGCCCGTTCGCTGCGGACCGCGCTGCGGCGCTGGTTCGACACCGGGGCGGCCGCCGACGCGGGCACCGACGCCGACGACGACCGCATCGACTGGGCCCGCGCGGTTCCGTTTGCGGTGCTGCACCTGGCCTGCCTGGGCGTGTTCGCGGTCGGCGTCTCGGCGACGGTGCTGGGCGCCGCCGCGCTGCTGTACGCGGTGCGCATGTTCGCGATCACCGGTTTCTACCACCGCTACTTCTCGCACCGCACGTTCCGCACCTCGCGCGCGGCGCAGTTCCTGTTCGCGCTGATCGGCGCCTCCAGCGTGCAGCGCGGGCCGCTGTGGTGGGCCGCGCACCATCGCAACCACCACCGCCATTCCGACACCCCGCTCGACGTGCATTCGCCGAAGGTGCACGGCTTCTGGCGCAGCCACGCCGGCTGGTTCCTGACCCGCAGCGGCTTCCGCACCGACTGGGAGCGCGTCCGCGACCTCGCCCGCTATCCCGAACTGCGCTGGCTCGACCGCTTCGACACGCTGGTGCCGGTCGCGCTGGCGGTCGCGCTGTACGCACTGGGCGCGCTGCTCGAGCGCTTCGCGCCGTCGCTGGGCACGACCGGCCCGCAACTGCTGGTGTGGGGCTTCTTCGTGTCGACGGTGGTGCTGTTCCACGCCACCGTCACCATCAATTCGCTTGCGCACCGCTTCGGTCGCCGCCGTTTCGAGACCCGCGACGACAGCCGCAACAACGCCTGGCTGGCGCTGCTGACGTTCGGCGAAGGCTGGCACAACAACCACCATTTCTTCCCGGGCAGCGCGCGGCAGGGCTTCCGCTGGTGGGAGATCGACCTGACCTGGTACGGCCTGCGCGCGCTGGCGCTGGTGCGCGTGGTCCACGACCTGCGGCCCGTGCCGGCGTGGGTACTCGAGCGCGCCGCGTCGAACCCCGGGAGGACCGCCTGATGCGCATCGCCGTCGTCGGATCGGGCATCGCCGGCCTCGCCTCCGCCTGGCTGCTCTCGCGCGAACACCAGGTCGTGCTGTTCGAGGCCGAAGACCGCCTCGGCGGCCACACCCACACCCACGACATCACCCTGCGCGACCGCCGCTACGCGGTCGACACCGGCTTCATCGTCCACAATCCCGCGCACTATCCGCTGCTGACCGCGCTGTTCGCGGAACTCGGCGTGGCGACGCGGCCCACCACGATGAGCTTCTCGGTCCGCAACGAGGCCAGCGGGCTGGAGTACAACGCGACCAACTTCGACGCGCTGTTCTGCCAGCGCCGCAACCTGGTCTCGCCGCGCTTCTGGGGCATGCTGCGCGACCTCACGCGCTTCTACCGGGAAGCGCCTGCCCTGCTCGACCTGCCCGGCGAAGGCCCGACGCTGGGCGATTACCTCGACGCCGGCGGCTACGGCGCGCTGTTCCGCGACGACCACCTGGTGCCGATGGCCTCGGCGCTGTGGTCGTCGCCGTCGAACCGCATCCTCGCCTTTCCGGCGAAGTACCTCGTGCGGTTCATGGCGAACCACCACATGCTGCAGATCGACGACCGCCCGGAGTGGCGCGTGGTCGAGGGCGGATCGAGCGCCTACGTGCGTGCTCTGTCCGCGCGCTGGCGCGTGCAGGTGCGCCTGTCCGCGGCCGTGCGCATGCTGCTGCGCGACGCCGAGGGCGTGACCGTGTTCACCGCCGACGGCGCCGAGCGCTTCGACCAGGTCGTGCTGGCCTGCCACAGCGACCAGGCGCTGCGCCTGCTCAGCGACGCCAGCGACGCCGAGACCGCGATCCTCGGCGCGATGCCCTACCAGGCCAACGACACCGTGCTGCACACCGACGCTGCGCTGCTGCCGCGCCGGCGCAAGGCGTGGGCGGCGTGGAACGCGTTCGTGCCGCGCGATCCGGGCGACGTCTGCACCGTCAGCTACTGCATGAACCTGCTGCAGGGGCTCGACGCGCCGGAGCCGCTGGTGGTCACGCTCAATCGCACCGACGCGATCGATCCCGACCGCGTGCTGCGGCGCATGCGCTACCACCATCCGGTCTACACCCATGCCTCGGTCGCCGCGCAGACGCGCAAGGCCGAGATCCAGGGCGGCCGCCGCACGTGGTTCGCCGGCGCCTACTGGGGCTGGGGCTTCCATGAGGACGGCATGCGCAGCGCGGTCGAAGTGGCCGCGGGGCTCGGCGTGCGCTGGCCCGCCGTCCCGGCCGTGGCGACGCCGCAGGCCGTCGCGGCATGACCGCCGCGCTCGCCAGCGCCGGGCTTTCCAGCGCGGTCTACGAAGGCCGCGTCCGCCATCGCCGGCACGCGCCGCGGCCGCACGATTTCGGCTACCGCATGGCGCAGCTCTACCTCGACCTGGACGAGGTGGAACGCGTGTTCGACGGCCACGCGCTGTGGTCGAGCGACCGCCGCAACCTCGCCGAATTCCGCCGCAGCGACTACCTCGGCGATCCGGCGACGCCGCTCGCCGACGCGGTGCGCGCGCGAGCGGCGATGGTGCTGGGCCACCGCCCGGACGGCCCGGTGCGGCTGCTCACGCACCTGCGCTACTTCGGCTACGTCTTCAACCCGGTGAGCTTCTACTACTGCCACGCCGCCGACGGCGCGCTGGCCTGCATCGTCGCCGAGATCACCAACACGCCGTGGAAGGAACGCCACGCCTACGTGCTGCCCGTCGACGCCGCGGAACGCCGTGGCCGCGCGCTGGGCTGGACCTTCGCCAAGCGCTTCCACGTCTCGCCGTTCATGGCGATGGACCGCGACTACGCTTGGCGCTTCACCGTGCCCGGCGACGACCTGCACGTGCACATGGACGTCCTGCGCGACGGCACGCGCGAGTTCGACGCCACCCTGCACCTGCACCGCCGCGCGCTCGACGCCGCTTCGCTGCGGCGCGTGCTGTGGCGCTATCCGCTGATGACCGCGCAGGTGGTCGGCGCCATCCACTGGCAGGCGCTGCGGCTGTGGCTCAAGCGCACGCCGGTGCACGACCACCCGCACCACGCCCTGTCCCCTTCGCCCCGAGGTTCCCGATGAACGAGATCGCCGACCCCGCCGTCGCCGCCGACGCCGCGCCGTACGGCCGCTTCGACCGCTTCCTGCGCGAGCGCCTCGTCGCGCAGCTCGCCGGGTTGCGCCACGGTCGCGTGCTGTTGCGCGACGCGTACGGCACGACGCCGATCGGCACCGCGGACCGCGACGACGACCTCGTGGTGCGGCTGGAGGTGCTGGACCCGGGCTTCTACCGCGCGATCGCCGCGAACGGCAGCGTCGGCGCCGGCGAGGCCTACATGGACGGTCTGTGGCGCTGCGACGATCTCGTCGGCCTGGTGCGGCTGCTGGTGCGCAACCGCGACCTGCTCGACGGCATGGAGACCGGCACGGCGCGTCTCGGCGGCCTCGCGATGCGCGCCTGGCACGCGCTGCGCCGCAACACCCGCGACGGCAGCCGCCGCAACATCGCCGCGCACTACGACCTCGGCAACGATTTCTTCGGCCTGTTCCTGTCGCCGGACCTGATGTATTCCTCGGGCATCTGGGCCGGCGACGGGGACACGCTGGAGGCCGCGTCCACGCGCAAGCTCGACCGCATCTGCCGCAAGCTGGACCTCGGGCCCGGCGACCGCGTGATCGAGATCGGCACCGGCTGGGGCGGCTTCGCGGTGCATGCGGCGACGCACTACGGCTGCCACGTCACCACCACCACGATCTCGAAGGAGCAGCACGCACTGGCCGCACAGCGCGTGGCCGAGGCCGGGCTGCAGGACCGCGTCACGCTGCTGCTGCAGGACTACCGCGACCTGACCGGCACGTACGACAAGCTGGTCTCGATCGAGATGATCGAGGCGATCGGCGCCGAATACCTCGACACCTACTTCGCGAAGCTGGGCACGCTGCTGAAGCCCGACGGCGTCGGCCTGGTGCAGGCGATCACCATCGAGGACCACCGCTACGCGCAGGCGCTGCGCTCGGTCGACTTCATCAAGCGCCACGTGTTCCCGGGCAGCTTCATCCCGTCGATCGCGGCGATGGTGGCGGCCAAGGCCCGCGCCAGCGACCTCGCGCTGATCCATCAGGAGGATTTCGGGCTGTCGTACGCGCGCACGCTCGAAGCGTGGCGGCAGCGGTTCCTCGCC
This sequence comes from Lysobacteraceae bacterium, assembly GCA_051952955.1. Taxonomy (GTDB): domain Bacteria; phylum Pseudomonadota; class Gammaproteobacteria; order Xanthomonadales; family Xanthomonadaceae; genus Lysobacter_I. The sequence goes on from JBQCJG010000125.1 coordinate 5,156, forward strand.
GCGCTGCCGCAGGTGCGCGCGCAGGGCTACGACGCGCGCTTCGCGCGGATGTGGGAGTTCTATCTCGCCTACTGCGAAGGCGGCTTCCGCGAGCGCTCGATCGGCGTTTCGCACCTGCTGCTGGCGAAGCCGGGGCACCATGCGAGCGTGACGGCCCCCGACTGGCCGCGCGCGGAGCGGCCGTCGTGAGCCGCGGCGCGATCGTCCTCAACGCCGTCGCCTACCAACTGGTCTGGTTCGCGACCGTCTTCGGTGCCGGCCGCGGCGTGTGGTGGGCGGGTCCGCTCGCGGCATCCGCGTTCGCGGCGCTGCACCTGGGCGTCGTCGTGCGCGATGGCGACGAGCGTCGGCGCGACCTCGCGCTCGTCGTCGCGGCCGTCGCCTGCGGACTGGTGATCGACGGCGTGCTGTCGGGTTCGGGGGCCGTCGTCTTCGCCGCATCGCGTCCCGCGCTGCCGCCCGGCGGTGCGCCGCTGTGGATGCTGACGCTGTGGGCGGCGTTCGCGCTGACCCTGCGCCATTCGCTGCGCGCGGTGACGGCGCGGCCGGTGCTGGCCTCACTGCTGGGCGCGATCGGCGGGCCGATGGCCTATCTCGGCGCCGCGCGCGCGGCCGGGGCGGTGTCGTTCCCCGAGCCGTCCGGCATGACGCTGCTCATGCTCGGCGGCGGCTGGTGCCTCGCGCTCGGCGTGCTGGCGATGCTCGCGTCGCGACCGGCGGATGCCGCGTCGGCACCGCGTTCGCCGCTGGCGGGAGGTGCCGCATGAGCGCGCTGTCGAGCCTCGGTCTGGTCTGGTTCCTCGCCGCGCTGATGATGAGCGCCGGCTGGGTGTGGCAGAAGCGCCGCAGCAACGCCGGCATCGTCGACGTGCTGTGGTCGTTCGGCGTCGGCGCTGCCGCGGTGCTGCTGTGCGCGCTGGGCGACGGCGCGCCGCTGCCGCGCGTGGTCGGCGGCGTGCTGGGCGGGCTGTGGGGCGCACGGCTCGGCCTGCACCTGTGGCATCGCGTGCGCAGCGAACCCGAGGACGGCCGCTACAAGGCGCTGCGCGAGCACTGGCAGGGCCGGCAGCCGTATTTCTGGCTGTTCTTCCAGTTCCAGGCGCTGCTGATCGTGCTGTTCGCGCTGCCGTTCGTCGCGGTCGCCGCGAATCCGCAGGCGTCGATCGGCTGGGCTGTCGCCGCGGTCGCGATCTGGCTGTTCGGCGCCGGTGGCGAGGTCATCGCCGACGCGCAGCTGGCGCGCCACCGCGCAGATCCCGCGAACCGCGGCCGCACGATGCGCCGCGGGCTGTGGCGCTACTCGCGGCATCCGAACTACTTCTTCGAGTGGACGCAGTGGTTCGCGTACCTGGCGCTGGCCGTGGGTTCGCCGCGCTTCGCGCTGGCCTGCGCCGGCCCGGTGGTGATGTTCGTGTTCCTGCGCTGGGTCAGCGGCATCCCCTTCACCGAACAGCAGGCGCTGCGCACGCGCGGCGACGACTACCGCGACTACCAGCGCACCACGCCGATGCTGTTCCCGTGGTTCCCGAAGGCATCGTCGCCTTCCGCTTCCGACGCTCCTTCCCCCGAATCCGCCGCACCCCGAGGCACCGACCGATGAACGCCACCACCGTCCCGCCGCAGGTCCTCGCCGCCGATCGTCCCGGTCCAGGCCTCATCGGCCTCGCCGAACGCGGGCTGCTGCCCGACGCGCTGCTGCGCTACGGCATCCGTCGCCAGTGCGAGGACCGCCTGCGCGCCGAGAGCGCCGGCGGCCCCGAGGCACAGGCCGAACGCTTCCGCCAGCGTATCGAACAGTTGCGCCACAGCCCGGTCGCGATCCACACCGACGCCGCCAACGCGCAGCACTACGAACTGCCGCCGGCGTTCTTCCGCGCCTGCCTCGGCGCACGGCTCAAGTACTCCTGCGCCTACTATCCGCGCGGCGACGAGACGCTGGACCAGGCCGAGGAAGCGATGCTCGCGCTGTACGGCGAACGCGCGCAGCTGGCCGACGGCCAGCGCATTCTCGAGCTGGGCTGCGGCTGGGGCTCGCTCACGCTGTGGATGGCCGAGCACTACCCGAACGCGCGCATCACCGCGGTATCGAACTCGCGGCCGCAGCGCGAGCACATCGAGGGCGAATGCCGCCGCCGCGGCTTCCGCAACGTCGAGGTCGTCACCTGCGACGTCAACCGCCTCGAACTGCCGGCGGCCACCTTCGACCGCTGCGTGTCGATCGAGATGTTCGAGCACATGCGCAACTACCAGACGCTGCTGCAGCGCATCGGCGGCTGGCTGGCGCCGGGCGGGCGGCTGTTCGTGCACATCTTCGTCCACCGCACGCTGATGTACCCGTTCGAGGTCGAGGGCGAGGACAACTGGATGGGCCGGCATTTCTTCACCGGCGGGCTGATGCCGGCCGCGGACACGCTGCCGTGGTTCCAGCAGGACCTGCGCATCGAGGAGCGCTGGCTGGTCGACGGCACGCACTACGAGAAGACCGCGAACCACTGGCTGCAGAACCAGGACGCGCGCCGCGACGCGGTGATGCCGATCCTGCGCGAGGCCTACGGCGAGCTGGCGCCGCTGTGGTTCCAGCGCTGGCGCATGTTCTGGATGGCCTGCGCCGAACTGTTCGGCTACGCCGGCGGCAGCGAGTGGCTGGTCGCGCACTACCGCTTCGCCCGTCCCGAATGATCCGCCGCCATGCCCCGGAGAACGACCATGCTGAAGTTGCTCGCCCTGATCGTCCTGTTCGGCGCCGGCGGCCTGTTCGCGCTGGGCCGCGAGCAGGCGCCGACCATCCCGACCGCCGGAGCGATCGACCTGCCGCGCTTCATGGGCGACTGGTACGTGATCGCCAACATCCCGACCTTCATCGAGAAGGACGCGTACGACGCCGTGGAGTCCTACGCGCTGCGCCCGGACGGGAAGATCCAGACCACCTACCGCCAGCGCCGCGGCGGCTTCGACGCCAAGCTGAAGACGATGCGGCCGGTCGGCACCGTGCGCCCGGGCACCGGCAACGCGGTCTGGGGCATGCAGTTCGTCTGGCCGATCAAGGCCGAATACGTGATCGCCTACGTCGACGCGGACTACACCCGGACGATCGTCGCCCGCAGCGACCGCGACTACGCCTGGATCATGGCGCGCACGCCGACGATCTCCGACGCCGACTACGCGGCGCTGGTGGAGCGGCTGAAGGCGCTGGGCTACGACACCGCGAAACTGCGCAAGGTGCCGCAGCGCGCGCAGGGCCAGTGAGGCGCTGAAGCGGGCCGGCGACGGCTGAACGGGCGCGTCAGGAACGTGACGCCTCCGGCGGGCGGCGGGCGCGGGGGGCTTGTTACACTCCCCCGACTTCACAGGAACGCCCCCGCATGCCGACCCAGAACGCCTCGTCCCGCCTGCGTCCCGCCGCCCTCGCCCTCTGCCTGACCCTCGCCGTCGCCGCCATCCCGCAGGCCGACGCCGCGAAGAAGCGCAAGCCGGCGACGCCCGCCCCGAAGGCCGCCGCGGCGCCGTCCGCCTGCACCGACCTGTACGCCTTCGCGAACGCGGACTGGCTGAAGGCGCATCCGGTGCCGGCCAACGGGACGACCAGCGCGCTCGGCGAACTGGCCGAACGCAGCGTGCAGCAGCAGCGCGACCTGCTGGACGGCGCGACGACCGCGCCGCAGAACGGCATCCAGAAACTGCTCGGCGACTTCTGGGCCAGCGGTCTGGACGAAGCCGCGGTCGAGCGCGATGGCGCCGGCCCGATCGCGCCGCTGCTCTCGCGCATCGGCGCGATCAGGAAGCCGCAGGACGTCGCCCCGGCGATCGCCGCGCTGCACCAGGTCGGCATCCCGGTCGCGTTCAACTTCAACGCCGACATCGACCTCAAGCAGCTCGACACCTACATCGGCTATTTCACCCAGGGCGGCCTGGGCCTGCCCGACGCCAGCTTCTACACCCGCACCGATCCCGACGCCCGCGCGCTGCTCGGCCGCTACAACGGCCACGTGCAGAAGATCCTCACCCTCGCCGGCACGCCGCAGGACAAGGTCGCGGCCGAGGCCACGCTGGTGATCGACCTGGAGACGCGCATCGCGCGGCTGTCGAAGACCCAGGACCAGCTGCGCGGCCTGCGCGCGACCTACAGCCCGGTGCCGACCAAGGACTTCGCGAAGAAGTACCGCAACCTGCAGCTCGGCGCGTTCCTCAAGGCGCAGGGCGTGAACGCCGAGCAGGTGTCGATGGCCGACCAGGCGCTGTTCGCGCAGCTCGACAAGCTGGTCACCGGCGTCAAGCCGAACGAATGGCAGGCCTACCTGCGCTTCCAGGTCGGCAACACGATGGCGCCGTACCTGAGCAAGAACTGGCGCGACGTCGACTTCGACTTCAACGGCCGCCTGCTGCGCGGCGAGACCGAGCAGGCGCCGCGCTGGCGCCAGGTGCTGGACGCGATCAACGCCTCCGCCGGCGACATGCTGGCGCACGAGTACGTGGCCCGTTACCTGCCCGACGCCACCCGCGAGCGCGCCGACGCCATCGCCCGCAGCGTCAAGCTGGCGCTGGGCGAGGCGATCGACCGCAACACCTGGATGGACGGCCCGACCAAGCTGGAAGCGCGCGCCAAGGCCGACCGGGTGAAGATCGAGATCGGCGCGCCGCGCAGCATCTTCGACTTCAGCCTGCAGCCGATGGGCCGCGGCAGCTTCGGCGGCAACATCCTGATCGCCTCGACCTGGCACCACCGCGAGGAAATGAAGCGCATCGGCCGCACCGGCGCCGATCGACGCTGGGACGTGCTGCCGCAGTCGCCGGCGATCAGCTACGACCTCGCCCACAACCGCCTGTTCGTCACCGCCGCGCTGCTGCAGCCGCCGGTGCTGGACCTGCAGCAGCCGGCCGCCGCGCAGTACGGCAGCTTCGGCGCGATGGTCGGCCACGAGCTGACCTACGTCGTCGACGGCCGCGGCCGTGTGGTCGATTCGACCGAAGCCCTGCGCGACTGGTGGTCGGCCGACACTGCGGCCGCGTGGCAGACGCGCACCGCGCCGCTGGCGCCGCTCTATGCGCGCTTCGCCTGGCCGGGCAGTCCGGCGACGAAGATCGACGGCGCGCGCACGCTGCCGAACAACGCCGCCGACCTCGGCGGGCTGGAACTGGCCTGGGCCGCCTACGCCAAGGCCGAATCCGGTGCCAGGCCCGCGGACCAGCAGCCGTTCTTCCGCGGCTGGGCGCAGCTGTGGGCGCAGCAGTCCGCGCCCGCGGCCGCCGCCGCGCTGGCCGCGACCTCGCCGTATCCGCCGGGCCAGGCGCGTGCGAACGTGCCGGCGATGCAACTGCCTGCGTTCGGCACCGCCTTCGCCTGCAAGGCCGGCAACCCGATGCTGGCGCCGGAGGCCGACCGCCTCTCGCTGTGGCGCTGAGGTCGCACCGCGCATGACCGATGGTGCGATCGATCCCCACCTCGCCGCGCTGCTCGCCGCGCTGCAGGCGACCCCGGACAACGGCCCGCTGCGAACGCTGGTGCTGGACGCCTGCCTCGACAGGGGCGACGTCCTCGCGCTGCGGCAGGCGCTGGACCTGTGCGGCGCCGAGCTGCTGGGCGATGCGGACCGCCGCGCGCGCGCACTGAAGCTGCTGGCCGATGCCGGCGAGCACGACGCGCTCCTGCGCGTCGCGCCCGCGGACTCGGACGAAGCGCTGATGGCCCGCGCCCGCCTGCTGTTCGGCGAAGGCCGCCGCGGCGAGGCGCTGGACGCCTACCGGGCCGCGATCGCCGCCAATCCCGCGATCGAAGACGCCGCGTTCTTCTCGCAGCTCACCGGCAAGCTGGTGTCCCTGGCCGACGTCCGCAGCGGTCGCGGCGGCGAGCCGGTGCCGAGCATCGCCAACGACGACACCGCGGCCTACGACATGGTCCGCCACCTCGAACCGGCGGCCACCCGCATCGGCTTCGACGACGTCGGCGGCCTCGACGAGGTGAAGCGCGAGATCCGCCGCCGCATCATCACGCCGTTCCTGAAGCCCTCGCTGTTCCAGCGCTTCAAGCGCCAGTCCGGCGGCGGCATCCTGCTGTACGGGCCGCCGGGCTGCGGCAAGACGCTGCTCGCCCGCGCCACCGCCGGCGAGTGCGGCGCGAAGTTCTACAACGTCTCGATCACCGACGTGCTGGACATGTACATCGGCGAATCCGAGCGCAAGCTGCACGAGATCTTCCAGCAGGCGCGGCGCACCGCGCCGGCGGTGGTGTTCTTCGACGAGATCGAGGCCATCGGCGGCAAGCGCCAGCATTCGCGCGAGGCGACCTCGGCCAAGCTCGTCAGCCAGTTCCTGACCGAACTCGACGGCTTCGCCCAGAACAACCAGCACGTGCTGGTGCTGGGCGCGACCAACGTGCCGTGGGCGGTCGATCCCGCGTTCCGGCGCCCGGGCCGCTTCGATCGCGTGCTGTTCGTGCCGCCGCCGGACGCCGCCGCGCGCGAGACCATCCTGCACCTGCTGCTGGACGGTCGCCCACAGACCGGCGACCTCGACCTGCGCGAGCTGGTGAAGCGCACCTCGGGCCACTCGGGCGCGGACCTGCGCAACCTGGTCGACACCGCCGCGGACGAAGCGAGCGAGGAATCGATCGAGACCGGCCGCGAGAGCGGGATCACGATGCGCCACCTGCGCGAAGCGCTCGCGCGGATCCGTCCGACCACGCTGGAATGGCTGACCAGCGCCCGCAACCACGCGCGCTACGCCAACCAGGCCGGCCAGTACGACGACGTGCTGAAGTTCCTCGACGGCCAGGGCTGACGCATGGCGACCGTGCGCTACCGCATCCCGGACGAACCGCGGCCCACCGGGCTGGTGCGATACGCCGTCGACCCGATGTGGCCGCTGCTGGCGTGCATGCTCGGCGGCAACGCGATCGGCCTGCTCTGGTTCGCGTTCAACACCCGCGCGCTGGGCAGCGTGTCGGCGGCGCGCGAGTGGGCGTACATCGCCGCGAGCCTGGCGGGCTGCATGCTTGTCCACTTCGCCCTGCAGGACGCCTACACGCGAGGGTGGCTGGTCGACGCCACGGTGCCGTACGCGGTCCTGGCCTTCCCGGCGCTGAAGATCACCCTCGCCTACCTGCTCTACATCAGCCAGGCGCGCAGCGCCGAACTGCTGGCCCACTACGGCGGCGTGCTGCGCAACGGCGCGGTCGGGCTGTTCGGCGCGTTCCTGCTGGCGCACAACGTGATCGACAAGCTCGAACTTCCCCTCTTCCTGCAGCAGGCATTGCGATGAGCGACGACCTGCGCCTGGCGCGCCTGCTCGACCACGGCCTGCGGCTGATGCGCAACGGCCACCTCGACCAGGCCATCGACGTGCTGACCCGGCTGCTCGGGGAGGCGCCGGAACACGCCGAGGCGCACGCCGCGCTCGCGCTGTGCCTGGTCGCGCGCCACCGCCTGCACGCGGCGAAGCTGGAAGCCGCCCAAGCGGTGACGCTGGATCCCGACGCGCCGCTCGCGCATCTGGCGATGGCGTCGGTGTCGATCGCGCACCGCGAATTCCCCGCCGCCGAGGCGCACATCGAAGCCGCCCGCGCGCTGGTGCCGGAGCATCCGGAAGCGTATCGGCTGGCGGCGGCGCTGTATCGCGCCTGGGGCCGTTTCGATCGCGCCCGCGAGGAGATCGCCAAGGCGCATGCGCTGGATCCGGACGATCCCGACACCCTCGCCCGCTACGGCTGGATCGAGTTCCACGACGGCCATCGTGGCGAGGCCCGCGCCTTCGCTGAGCGCGCACTCGGCCGCGATCCCGAGCACGTCGACGCGCTGACCCTGCTCGGCCACTGCGACCTGGCCGAGGGCCGGATCGAGGACGCGCGCGCCCACGCGGTGTGGGCGCTGCAGAACGAACCCGGCGACGAAGGCGCATTGACCCTGCTCGCGGCGATCAAGGCGCGACAGAGCTGGGCGCTGGGCCTCTGGTGGCGACTGCAGACCTGGCTGACCGCCGGCACGCAGCGCCGCACCATCGCCCTGCTGGTCGGCGTGTTCCTGGTTTACCGCGCCTGCGACGTGACCCTGCGCGTCGAAGGCCGTCCCGATGCCGCCGCGCTGCTGAGCTACGCGTGGCTGGCGTTCTGCGTCTACACCTGGTTCGCGCCGTCGATCTTCCGGCGCAGCCTGAAACGCGAGATGGAGACGGTGCGGCTGCGGCCGGACTACTGACAGGGGCAACCGGATCGAGCGATCGCGGCTCACTGCGGCTTCGTCGGCGGCCGCGCCCATTCTTCCTTCGTCGCCGCGCTGGAATTGGCGCGGAGCCACGGCCACCAGCCGCGGCCGGTGATCGCGTAACGGTCGGCCGCGCGCTCGAAGCGGTTGCGCACGCTGATCCCGCCGTGCAGGAAATACAGCGGCAGGAACAGCGGCCCCAGCGCCATGTACTGCAGCACGTGCGCGCGCTCGTGGTCGCCGAGCCGGGTGCGCGGCTGCATGCACCAGCCGGCGCGGTGCGCGTAGGTGTCGCACAGCGCGTCGAGCGACGCGCCCGTGCAGAGGATCACGTTGCCGAGGGTCATCGCCCCGCCGGGCCCGGGAAACCGGTGGAAGACCAGCGCGTGGTCGCGCGTCTGCAGCGACGGCCGCGCGCCCATCGCCATGCCGGCGAGGCCCGCGACCAGTCCGGCGACGCTCATCGGCGCGGCCCACAGCAGGCCCAGCGCGAACGCCGCGCCGCGGCCGAGGCTCAGGCCTCGGGCGCTTCCGGGATCAGCAGCCACAGCACGAGATACACGACGATGCCGGGGAACGCCGCCGAGAACACCGACAGCAGCACGAAGCCGATGCGGGTCAGCGTGGGATTCCAGCCGAAGCGCGCGGCGATGCCGCCGACCACGCCGGCGAGGACGCGGCCTTCGCCGATGCGGACCAGTCGGGGTGTCGCGGTCACGGCGTGCGGCTCAGTGCGCCGCCGGCGCGCGCAGCGCCTGCAGCCGACGCTTGAACCACTGCGCCGACGGCTCCACCGCATGGCCGGCGCAGCGCACATGGTAGGGCTTGCCGCTCATGCTGCTCTCGCTGGCCGCGCGGGCGATGAAGAGTTCGGCGGTGTCGGCCATGTCGCGCTTGCGCAGGTAGTCGTACTTGTCCTGCAGGTGCGCCTGCGCCTTCTTCGCGTCGTACCAGTTGCCGTTGCGCTCGAACTGACAGCCGGACGCACCCAGCCCGGCGATCAGCGCATCGATCTCGCGCTGCGCCTGCGGCGTCGGCGCGGCGGACGCGGCACCGGCGAACGCCAGCAGCGCGAGCGTCATGACACGGACTGTCGACGTCATCGCGAACGCCTCGCCAGCCACTCGTGGATCGCGCCGGGCACTTCCTTCTGCGCGCGTCCGGACACGTAGATGCCGATGTGGCCGCCGCGGAACGACAGCTCGGAATAGTCGCCGCTGCCGACCAGCCCGCCCAGCGGCTTCGACGCCGACGGCGGCACCAGGTGGTCCTGCTCGGCGTAGATGTTGAGCACCGGCATGTCGACGAAGCCGAGGTCGACCGGACGGCCGCCGATCTCGATCCCGCCGTTCACGAAGCCGTTGCCCTGGTAATACTGCTTGATGAACTGGCGGAACGCCTCGCCCGCCTGGTCCGGCGAATCGAAGATCCACTGCTCCATGCGCAGGAAATCCTCCATCGCCTTGCGGTCGTCGAGGATGTCGACCATGCCCACGTACTTCTGCACGAACAGCCGCCACGGCTTGAGCGTGAGGTAGCAGTGGTTCATCAGGTCGGCCGGCACGTTGCCCAGCGTGTCGACGAACAGGTCGATGTCGAGGCCGCGGGTCCAGTTCGCCAGCATGTTGTCGTCGGTGTGGAAATCCACCGGCGTCACCATGGTGATGAGGTTCTTCACCTTGTGCGGCTGCAGCGAGGCGTAGCTCAGCGAGAACGCGCCGCCCTGGCAGATGCCGAGCAGGTTGATCGCGTCCAGCCGGTGCGCGTGGCGCAGGTGGTCGACCGCGCCGCCGAGGAAGCGCTCGATGTAGTCCTCCAGCGTGAGGAAACGGTCCGAGCGGTCGGTGTAGCCCCAGTCGATGAGGTACACGTCCTCGCCCCGCGCCAGCAGGTTCTTCACCAGCGAGCGATCGTCCTGCAGGTCGACCATGTACGGCCGGTTGACCAGCGCGTAACAGATCAGCAGTGGCACCTTCGCGGTCGGCGCGCGCGGGCCCTTGAAGCGGTACAGCACGACCTTGCCGTCGCGCCAGACTTCCTCCTTGTCGGTAACGCCGTAGTGCACGTCGCCGAGTTCGCCGAGCGTGGTCAGCCCGGCGCCCAGCTTGCGCTGCACGGTGGCGGCCTCCTCGGCCAGTTTCTCGGGCGAGAGATCGAACGGGGAGTCGTACATCTCAGCGCGTCCTCTTCGCGGCCTTGGCCGGCATCGGCTTCAGCGGTTCGGGCATCGGGATGGCGGCGATCGCCGGGCGCGGCGCGCGCCGGGTCGCGGGGCGCGCGGTGGCGGCGGCCGGCTTCACGGCGGCTTGCTTCACGGCCGCCGGTTTCGGCGCCGCCTTCTTCGTCGCGGCTTTCTTCTTCGCGGCCGGCGCCTTGTCGGGCACCGCCTTCACGACGGGCGCCTTCGTCGCGCGCGGCTTGCGCGCCGGCGCGGGTGTCTCGTGTTCCGGCGCAGGTTCACCCGACACGGGGTCGACCGACGGCGCCGCCGACGTCGCGGCAGGACGACGCACCGGCTCGGCGGTGCGACCGGCGGCGAGGCGACGCACCTGGCGTTCCAGTTCGGCGATGCGGCGATGCGCGGCATCGACCTCGGTGCGGCCCGGCAAGCCCAGCAGGCCGCCCATGCGCTCGATCTCGCCCTGCACGCCGGCGCGGACCCGCATCTGCGCGTTGACCAGATCGCCGTAGACGCGGCGGAAGCGCGGCGACAGCGCGATCTCGGCGTAGGCCTCCTCGGCCGCGTCGATCCACAGGTCGAACAGCGCGCGCGCGGACTGCAGCTGGCGACCGGGCTCGCTGCGTTCGGCGAGCTTGCGCTCGAAGCGCTCGAACGCGTCGCGGCCGGCTTCCAACATCAGCTGGGTGTAATCGTCGTTCTTCTGCTGCAGGTCGAGCATCGCCGCGGCGAGCGCCTGCCAGCGTTCCTGGTGCTCGCGCGCCGGCCCGAACGCCGGCATCTGCAGCCAGTGCAGGCTGTCCTGGCGCAGGCCGCCGAACGCCGCGCCCAGCGGCATCGCCGACAGCAGCGGCGCGATCTGCACGTACCAGGCGTCGAAGCCGGTCTGGCCGCGGCCGCCGAGGGCGTCGAACATCCCGCCGAAGGCCTGCCCGCCGCCCATCGCCTGCTTCCACGCCGCGGCGATGTCGCCGGCGCTGGCGGCCCGGCCGGAGAACTGCTCGGCGACGCCCTGCATCGCCCCGAACCACTGCCGGGCCTGCGCGGAGAAGCGTTCGACGAGATCGGCGACGTCGTTGCGGGGCGTGCCGCCGGCGAGCCGGGTCCAGCCGTCGAGCGCGGCGCGCCACGGGTCCTGCGGCGCACCGCCGCCGGCCATGCGCATCGCGTCGGTCATCGCCTGCCAGTACTGCTGCGCCAGCGCGCCGGCATCGGGCATGCCGCCAAAGCCGGACCCGAAGCCCGATCCGAACCCCGAACTTCCCGCACCGCCTGCAGTCCGCATCGCATCGCTCCCGGTCAGAGGCGGTCATCATAGCAACGGCTGCCGCAGTGCATCATCGAAGCGGCCGGCCGTCGATCGACGCGGCATCAGGCCCCGGTCGGCGCGGCGTCGCCCCCGCCGGTAACCACTTAGGGATGCTCAGGGTCTTTCAGATCATCAGAGAACCGGACAGCGCGTAGGCCAGCACCAGCGGGTGGAACAGACCGCCGGCCGCGCGATACGTGCCGAACCAGAAATCGTGGCCGATGCGGCCGGCGTCGACCGCCACCACCAGCATCACCACCAGCGCGAGACTGGTCGGGATCGGCGTGCCCTCGAAATACTCGACCTTGTCGCTTTCGCCGGCGAGTTCCTCGGCGGTGATGTTGAAACGCGCCAGCCGGCTGACGCCGCAGCAGACGAAGTAGCCCAGCACCAGCCAGTCCCAGAACCCCTGCAGGCCGGCCGCGAAGCCCAGCGCCGCCGGCGCCACGCCGAACGAGATCACGTCGGCCAGCGAATCCAGCTCGCGGCCCAGCGTCGACGACGACTGCCGCCAGCGCGCCACCCGGCCGTCCAGCGCGTCGAACACGAACGCCAGCGGCACCAGCGCCGCGCCGATCAGCAGGTCGTGCTTGTTGCCCGACTGCATGTAGCGCAGCGCGCAGAACACCGCGCTCACCCCGCAGAACGCATTCGCCAGCGTCAGCCAGTCGGCCAGATGGAAGTCGCGCAGCATCGAGAAATGGCGGCGGATCATGCCTTCAGTGCTCCCGGCCGGTGATCGGCCCCGGCGACGATCCTACCCGATGCGGCGGGCGACGCCCGGCCTCAATGCAGCGCGAGGTTCTCTACCGCCAGCGGCTTGCCGGCGCGCGGCACGGTGTCGAAGGTGGCGTCGGCCGGCAGCGCGCCCTCGCCTTCCAGCGACGCCAGCGTGCGGTCGAGCGCGGCGTAGACGTAGGGCAGCATCGGCAGGTAGCGCGCGCCGTAGTCGGGCAGGCCGAGGAAGGCGTCGAAGTGCTGCGCGTGCCGCACCTGCCAGAAGCGCACGTCGCGGCCCGCGGCGCGGGCCTGGGCGACGTACGGCGCGCTGGTGAACGCCATCGGGATCAGGCCGTCGTCGACGCCGTGGATCACCGTCACCGGCAGCCCCGCGCGCGGCAGGCCGGCGCGGGTCTCGGCGATGCCGCGGCGGACGCGCTCGGCGTCGACCGAGGCCCCGCCCCACAGGTCGCGCAGGCAGCGCAGGCGGGTCAGGCCGGGATCGGCTTTCGCCACCTGGTCGACGATGCCCACCCCGGCGCCCGGCGGGATGCCGCTGGCGTCGCTCCACCACGCGGCGCGCTCGGCCGCGGTCGCCGCGCGCGGCGCGCCGGCGGCGTCGTGCATCGCGAACGCATAGCCGCAGGGATGCTCGCCCACGCCGTAGCGGCCGTAGGCGGAGGCGTAGGTGACGGCGACGGCGCGCCACAGGTCGAAGCCGACGCTCAGCGCCCCCGCGCGCAGCGCCTGCTCGGTCCAGCCGTGCGCGCGCAGCCGCGCCTGCGCGTCGCGCGACTGCGCCGACGCGTCGTCGCCGTCGATCAGTCCGGCGGCGCGCAGCGCATTGCACTGCAGCGTCCACAGCGGCTTCGCCTGCGCCTGCAGCGGCGGCTGCGGCAGGTTGTCCATCGCCAGCAGCGCGCACGGCATCAGCAGCGCGGCCTCGGTGGTGTAGTCGTACAGCGCGCGGGCGCCATCGGCATCCGCGTACACGCTGGGCTCACCGGCGACGACCGCGTCCAGCCAGTCGCCGTCCAGCTCGGCCGCGCGCAGTACCGCGCCGCCGCCGTTGGAGATGCCGACCGCGATCACCTTGGTGTTCGCGAAGGTGAAGGGCGCTTCGCCGGGGAAGGCGCGGTCCAGCGCGTGCAGGCCGAACTCGGCCGCCTGGCGCACGTGGCGGCCCCAGTCGGCCTCGGGGTTGTCCTGCGAATGCGCATGACGGAACGCGATGCCCTGCGCACCGGACGTCGCCGGCGGCGCGAACGCGAGGTCGCCGTCCTTGACCGCGCCGACGGTGCCGTCCGCGCGCACGCCGAGGCCGGCGTCGAGATCGAAATAGTCGGTGCCGGTGCCCTTGTCGGTGTAGGCGACGGCGCAGCCCTTGGGCAGGCCCCAGGCACCTGCGACCGAGATCGCGCCGTACACCCCGCGCGAGCCCGACGACGGCGCGACCACCAGGCAGCGGCGCTTGCGGTCGAAGCCGTCCGGCACCTGCACGACCACGCGGTGCGGCTGGTGCGCGCCGGGCACGCGGGACAGCGCCGAGTATTCGCGGCCCGGCACCGCCGCGGTGCTGCCGTACAGCTCGCCGTAGCCGCCGCCGGGCGCGAGGTCGGCGATGCCGCGCCAGTTGCTCCAGATCGCCCGGCGCCGCAGTTCCGCGGGCGTGGGCGCGGCGGGATCGGCGAACGGCGGCGGCGCGAGGCTGCGCAGCCCGGCCAGGCCGAGCCCCGCGGTCAGCAGATCGTCGCCGTCGCGGTGGAGGGTGTCGCGCTCGGCGCTGAACATCTTGGAGGCTCCGGCAAGAGAGGCGTCGGCGGCCGTTTTGCGCGCCGGCGCGCCGGCGCAGGCGGCCATCAGGGGCGCGAGCAGCGCGGCGAGCAGCGCGGTGCGGACGGAGGCGGAACGCGGGCGCGGCACGGCGCGCAGGAGGATGGCGGTCATGACGTTCCAACGTAGCAGCCGCGGCGGGGCGCGGCATCGTACTTTGGTACGAGTGCGGCGACGCGGCATCGCGGCGCCCGGGGTCGACCGCGCCTGCTAGGCTTGGCCGGATCGCCCGCCGTGCCCGCGTCCATGCCGCAGTTGCTCATCGCCGACGACCATCCCCTGTTCCGGGCCGCCCTGCGCGGCGCGGCGGTCGAGGCCGCGGACGGCGTGACCACCTGCGAGGCGGCGTCGCTCGACGAGGTCCTCGCCACGCTGGAGGCGCGCCCGGACATCGACCTGGTGCTGCTGGACCTGCACATGCCCGGCAACCACGGTCTCGCCGGCCTCGCCGCGATCCGCGCGCAGTTCCCGGCGGTCGCGGTGGCGCTGGTGTCGGCGAACGAGGACCCGCAGATCATCCGCCGCGCGCTGGACCACGGCGCCGCCGGCTACATTCCGAAGAGCGCCGGGCTGGAGGAACTGCGCGACGCGATCCGCGCCGTGCTCGCCTGCGAGGAATGGCTGCCGCCGGCGCTGCGCCCCGCAGTCGCCCGCGCCCGCTCCGCGCCCGACGACGCCGACCTCGCCGCCCGCCTCGCCAGCCTCACGCCGCAGCAGTTCCGCGTGCTGGCGCTGGTCGCCGAAGGCCTCCTCAACAAGCAGATCGCCGACCGCCTCGACGTGCAGGAGCGCACGGTGAAGGCGCACCTCAGCGCGATCTTCGAGAAGCTCGGCGCCCGCAACCGCACCCAGGCCAGCGTGATCCTGCGCGGACTGGAGATCGGCGACCCGGCGCAGCGGGTCGACGCGGGCTGAAGCCGCGCCCGGCCGCGCATGCCAGAATCCGGCGATCCCCACGATGCCGGAGCGCTGCATGTCCATCCGCCCCCTGTCCATGCGCAACGCGCTGCTCGCCCTCGCGTTCGCATCGGTCGCCATGTCCTGGCCGGTGTTGGCGGCGGAGACGACCGAAACACCCGCCATCACCGTGACCGCGACCGGCGAGGTGAACGTCGAACCGGACGTGGCGGTGCTGACGCTGCGGGTGGAGCGCTTCGGCCGCGAGCTGCAGACCGCGAAGCGCGAGCACGATCGCGCGATGCAGGAGGTGCTGGCGCTCGCCCGCCGCCACGGCGTGCCGGAGCGCGACCTGCAGACGCCGGAGTTGCGGATGGACGTCGTCCGCGAGTCGCGGAGCCGGTCCAGCGTCACCGACGAGGAACGACGCAGCGCTCCGGTGCGCGGCTACCTCGTGTCGAGCAGGCTGATGATCCGGCTGGCGGACCTGTCGCGTTTCGAGGCGTTCTACGGCGAACTGCTCGGCACCGGCATCACCGAAGTGGACAACGTGCGGCTGGAGGACTCCAAGGCGCGCGAGCACCGCGAAGCCGCGCGCCTGCTGGCGATGAAGGCGGCCCGCGACAAGGCCGCGGCCATGGCCGGCGCACTGGGCCAGACCATCGGCAAGGCCATCGGGATCGTCGAGGGCGATCGCGGGATGTCCGCACAGCCCTACGCGAACGTGATCGACGGCTTCACCGCGCCCGGCGCGCAGACCGGCGGCGACACGTTCGCCCGCGGCGAACTGCGCGTCGCCGCCACCGTGACCGTCACCTTCAGACTCGACTGACCGATGCGCCGCGCGAACGCGCTGAAGCTGGCGGGGGCGCTCTGCATCCTCGTCGCCATCGGCCTCTACTGGCGCCACTGGATCCACGAACAGCGCGCGCTCGAACGCGGCGCCGCCCTCGCGCAGAAGCGCGAGGCGGCGGCGCGGCGCGCGGAGTGGACGCGGCGATGGGCGCAGCCCGAACCGCTGCTGGCCGGCGCGCGCACGCTGGAGACGGCGCACTACCGCATCGCCTCGACCGCCGACGACGCGCAGACGCGTCAGGTCGCCGATGCCGTCGAGGCGCTGCACGCCGCCTACATGGACTTCTTCCGCGATGCGACGCCGCGGCCGGCGTTCGCGAACACGGGCCCGCTGCGGCTGACGCTGTACGCGAACCGCGCACAGTTCCGCAGCTACAACCGCAGCTTCTGGTGGGCCGAGGCGTACTACCGGCGGCCGACCTGCTACGCCTATTTCCCGGCGGGGGAAGCGAATCCGTACCACTGGATGCTGCACGAGGCGACGCACCAGCTGAACACCGAGGTCGCGGGCCTGACCCTGCCGAAATGGGCGAATGAAGGACTGGCCGCTTATTTCGGCACCAGCCGCCTGCGCGACGGCGTGCTGCATCCGGGCGACATCGACCCCGACACCTACCCGGTCTGGAAGCTCGGTGGCCTGGGCCTGAGCGGCAGTCTCGATCGCGACGTGCGTAGCGGCCGGATCATCCCGTTGCGTGCGCTGGTCACCGGCGTCGACGCGCCGCCGTTCGAGCGCCACCTCAATCTCTACTACGTCGAATACTGGAGCCTGGTGCACTTCCTGCTGCACGGCGACGGCGGCCGCCACGCAGCGGCGTTCAAGCAGATGCTGCTCGAAGGCGGCACGCCGGAGGCCTTCGGGCGCGCATTCGGCCCGCCGGAGCGGGTCGAACTGGCGTGGTACGCCGATCTGCGCGAGAAGATCGCGACCTTCGCGCCGGATGCGGTCGAAGGCGCGGTCATCGTCACGCTGCCGCACACGCCGTGCCCGCGACCGGCGCCACGCCGGCGCCGGTCGCGACGCATGCCGTCAGTCGGTCTCCGTGCGGCAGCAGGGCGCGATTTCCCAGTTCGTGCCGTTCGCGTACACGCCCGAGCAGCGCTCGATCTTGGTCGCGCCGGACGGGCAATCGCCCTTGGCATCCGTGCTGCTCAGGCTGATGGTCTTGCCTGCCCACCGCTGCCGGGCAGGCCGCCGGCCAGCGTGCCGTCGCTCTGCACGACGACGGACCGCGGTGCGGGCGGCGGCGCCCGGGCCTGTTCGGGCTGCGCCCGTGGCGCTTGCCGGGCACCGCCGGCGGCGCACGCGAAGGCCACCAGCGTGGCCGGCAGCATGAAGCGCAAGGTCCGCGCGGTCTTGTGTCGCGTTGTCATGGTGACGCCCTCCCCTCGGAAACGGGCGCCGTCGACGGTCGCGCCCGACACCTGCAGCGACCGGGACGGATGCGGACTCCGGCATCCGCCCCGGCGAACACGCTTGCGGTCGACGTGGGGGCGTCGGGGCGGCACGCGGCCGCCCGGGGCAAACCTCAGGCCAGAGTCGCTTCCAGCGTCACCGGCACGGCCAGCGCGCGCGAGATCACGCAGCCGGCCTTCGCGGCCTGGGCGATCTCCTGGAACTGCGCGGCATCGATGCCCGGTACCGTCGCATCGACGACCAGGCGCACGCCGGTGACGGTCGGGCCCGGGTCCATGCCCGGTTCCATCGTCGCCTCGGCACGGGTCTCGATGCGGGTCGGGGTGAAGCCGGCGCGGCCGAGCACGGCGCTCAGCGCCATGCTGAAACAGCCTGCGTGCGCGGCGGCGAGCAGTTCTTCCGGGTTGGTGCCGGTCTCGTCGCCGAAGCGGGTCTTGAAGGAGTAGTTCTGGTCGGCGAAAAGACCGCTCTGCGGTGTGCTCATCGCGCCCTTGCCGGACATGAGGTCGCCTTCCCAGCGGGCGGTGGCGATGCGTTTGAAGGCCATGCGGAATCTCCTGTGAGGGGTCGGCCGAGTCTACGCCGGGAAATGCGCCACCGCGTGCTCGATGAAGGCGCGCACGCCGGGGCTGAGGAAGCGCGCGCTGGGGAAGACCGCATGCACCGGCACCTCGCCGCCGCGCCACGCCGGCAGCACCGGCACCAGCGCGCCGGCGGCGAGATCGTCGGCGATGATCGATTCCAGCAGGTCGGCGATGCCGAGGCCCGCCCGCGCGGCGTCGCGCTGGGCGAAGCGGCTGTCGACGCGCAGCCGCGGCGGCATGTCGATGTCGACGCGCTCGCCCGCGGGCCCGCGCAGCCGCATCGGCGCCATCCGCCCGCCGGGCGCGAAGGCCACGGCCGCGTGCCGCGACAGCGCCGCGGGATCGTCCGGCACGCCGTGCGCGCGCAGGTACGACGGCGCGGCGTAGAGGCCGTAGCGCAGCGTGCCCAGCCGGCGCGCCGCGAGTCGCGAGTCCTGCAGCGGCCCGACCCGGATCGCCAGGTCGAAGCCTTCGTGCACCAGGTCGACGATGCGCGTGCTGCTGTCGACCTCGATCGAGAGCGCCGGGTATTGCGCGAGCAGCGCGCGTACCCACCCGAAACCGCCGATCAGGCCGAACTCCATCGGCATCGTCACCCGCAGCAGCCCCTGCGGCTCGCCGCGGGACGCCTGCGCCACGCGCTCGGTGTCCTCGACGGCGGCGAGGATGCCGACCGCGCGGGCATGCACTTCGCGGCCGATCTCGGTCAGGCGCAGCGCGCGGGTGGTGCGCTCCAGCAGGCGCACGCCCAGTTCGGCCTCCAGTTCGCCGATCTGCCGGCTGACCCGCGCCTTCTGGGTGCGCAGCACGTCCGCGGCGCGGGTGAAGCTGCCGCTCTGGACCACCGTGACGAAGGCGCGCAGGCGGGACAGCTCCATTGTTGTCCTTTTCGGCAACGGAAGGTCTCGATGATCCGGATTTATCCGGAAACCGGCAACCTCGATCCTGCGCGCATCGTCCCTTCCGGAATCCGTCCATGTCCCGTGCGACCCCGTCCGCCCCCGCCCGCCGCCGCATCGCCCTGGTGCTGGCCAATCCCGCCGTCTCCACCACCACCGGCTGGCCGGTCGGGTTCTGGTGGAGCGAGCTCAGCCACCCGTGGCTGGTGTTCGCCGAAGCCGGCTACGAGGTCGTCCTGTTCAGCCCCGACGGCGGCCGGGTCGAGGCCGACGCCATGAGCGACCCCGAGGACGCCAGCGGCTACAGCGGCCACGACCTGATCAGCCGCGGCTTCCTGCACACGCCGGCGCTGCGCGCGCTGCTCGACGCCACCGGCCGCGTCGCCGACATCGACGTCGACGCCTTCGACGCGATCCTCGTCGCCGGCGGCCAGTCGCCGATGTTCTCGTTCGAGGCGGCGACCGACCTGCACGCGAAGTTCGCCGCCTTCCACGACGCTGGCAGGATCGCCGCGGCGCTGTGCCACGGCGTCGCGATCCTGCGCTACGCCCGCGGCGCCGACGGCGAGCCGATCGCGAAGGGCCGCACGGTCACCGGCTTCGCGAACGTCGAGGAAGACAACGCCGACCGCGCCGTGTGGGACGCCGGCGCGCTGCCGCGCGATCGCCACGTGATGCCGTGGCGGATCGAGGACACGCTGCGCGGCCTCGGCGCGAACTACATCCAGGCCGGCGCCTGGCGCAGCTTCGCGGTGCGCGACGGGAATCTGATCACCGGCCAGCAGAACTTCTCAGGCGCCGAGACGGCACGCCTCGTCGTCGAGGCGCTGGGCCGGTGAGTGCGTCCGCAGCCACGACGGCGATCGGCGTCGCAGGCGTCACCATCGTCGACGGGATCGTCGTCGAGGAGCCGGCGATCGACGCCATCCTCGACGACTGGCGCGCTGCGATCGGGCCGGCGTTCGAGGGTTACCGCGGCCACGTCTACCGCGTCTTCAACGTCTGCCTGCAACTGCGCGCCTGCGACCCGGAGGAACGCCGCAAGCTGGCCATCGCGCTCGCGTTCCACGACATCGGGCTGTGGTCCGCGGGAACCGTCGACTACCTGCCGCCGTCCGAGGCCCAGGCCGCTGCGTGGCTCGCGCGCCACGATCTGGCCGCGTGGACGGACGAGATCACGCTGATCATCGGCCAGCACCACCGCCTGCGCCCGTGGCGCGACCCGGCGACGCCGCTGGTGGAGGTGCTGCGCCGCGCGGACCTCGTCGACTTCTCCCTCGGCATCGTCCGCGCCGGCGTGCCCCGCGCGTTCCTGCGCCGGCTCTCGGCGACGTTCCCGAACGCCGGCTTCCATCGCTTCCTGTTCGGGCGGGCATGCGGCTGGTGGCTGCGCCATCCGCTCCGCCCGATGCCGTTCCTGCGCTGGTGACATCGGCACCGCGCCCGCTTCCCGCTTCCATCACACGGATTTCCGCCATGACCACCGCTTCCCGCCCCATCGCCCTCCTCGGCGCCGGCAACGTCGGCGCCGCCCTCGCCCGCAACCTGATCGCGCAAGGCGAACGCGTGCGCTTCGGCGTGCCCGATCCCGACAAGCACCGCGACCTCGCCGCCGGGCTCGGTGCCGACATCGGCAGCGTCGCCGAGGCCGTCGACGGCGCCGGTCTCGTGATCCTCGCCGTGCCGTACGCCGCCGCGCTGGAGATCGCCGCGTCCGTGCCCGACTGGCAGGGCCGCATCCTCGTGGACGCCACCAATCCGCTGGCGCCGGGCCTGTCGGGCCTGGTGGTCGGCACCACCAGCTCGGCCGCCGAACAGATCGCCGCGCGCGCCGCCAACGCCCGCGTCGTGAAGGCCTTCAACGTCACCGGCGCCGAGAACATGGCCGACCCGCGCGCGGTCGACGCGCCGGTGTTCATGCCGATCGCGTCCGACGATGCCGACGCCCGCGCCACCGTGGTCGCGCTGGCCGCGCGCATGGGCTTCGACGCGGTCGACGCCGGCCCGCTGCAGGCCGCGCGCTGGCTCGAACCGTTCGCGATGACCTGGATCCACCTCGCCTTCGCCGCCGGCCAGGGCCGCGCCTGGGCGTTCTCGCGCGCGCATCGCAAGGGCTGAGCGCCGGCGCGCCGCCTTCGTCCGATGTCCAACCACCCACGGAGTTTCCATG
>JBQCJG010000126.1:0-9938 GCA_051952955.1 Lysobacteraceae bacterium
CTGGTCGCGGCGCTGGCCGACGCCGTCGACGTGACCGACGCCGAGGCCCGGGCCCGCGCCTTCCTGGCTCCGCTGCGGGCGGCGCTCGACGCCGGTTGATCGGCCCGGCTCCGCCCGGTCGCGGCCGGGTCGCCAGGCGGCCTTTCGAATCAACGGGTTGCGGGGTGTCACGGATGTCATCCCGGCTTCCGGGCGGCCTGCTAGACTGGTGGGCCGGTCGAGGAGCGACCGGGCTCCCGTCCCCATTACCGAAAAGGCCTTCGAACGCATGTCCTGGCTCAAGAAACTGATGCCCGCGAGCATCCGCACCGACACCAACGTCGCGCGCAAGCGCAGCGTGCCCGAAGGGCTGTGGGAGAAGTGCGATGGTTGCGGCGTGGTGCTGTATCGCCAGGAGCTGGAAGACAACCTCGAAGTCTGTCCGAAGTGCGGTTTCCATGGCGCGATCCGCGCCCGCGGGCGGCTGGCCGCGTTCCTCGACGCCGGTACCGGCATCGAGATCGCGCCCGAGCTGGGCCCGGTCGACGTGCTCAAGTTCAAGGACCAGAAGAAGTATGTCGACCGCATCAAGGCGGCGCAGAAGAACACCGGCGAACGCGACGCGCTGATCGCGCTGGAAGGCGCGCTGCGCGGCCGCCCGCTGGTCGCGGCGGCGTTCGATTTCGCGTTCATGGGCGGCTCGATGGGCTCGGTCGTCGGCGAACGCTTCGCCCGCGGCGTCGAGCGCGCGGTCGACCTGCACGCACCGTTCGTGTGCTTCTCCGCCAGCGGCGGCGCGCGCATGCACGAGAGCCTGTTCTCGCTGATGCAGATGGCCAAGACTTCCGCGGCACTGGGCCGCCTGCGCGCGAAGGGCCTGCCTTACATCTCGGTGATGACCAACCCGACCACCGGCGGCGTGTCCGCGTCTTTCGCGATGCTGGGCGACGTCAACATCGCCGAGCCCGGCGCGCTGATCGGCTTCGCCGGCCCGCGCGTGATCGAGCAGACCGTGCGCCAGACCCTGCCCGAAGGCTTTCAGCGCCCCGAATTCCTGCTCGACCACGGCGTGCTCGACCAGATCTGCGACCGCCGCGAACTGCGCGAACGCATCGCCCACCTCGTCGCGCTGCTGATGAAGCTGCCGGCGCCGGAGGACGAGGCGGCCGAGGCCTGAGTCCGCGATGCCCGATGGCGTGCGCTGGCGGCGGGTTCTCGCGACGAGCATCGTCCTCGCCTGCCTGGGTTCGGTGTCCGTCCTCGGTTCGCTTTGGTGGCTGAGGCCGCGCCCGGAAGCCGGCCCTCCGCCGTTCCCGACGCGACTCGCCACCGACGACGAGCAGCGGGACATCCTCGCACTCCTGTTCGATCGCTATTTCGAAGGCCTGCCGCCCCCGCCGCCCCCGCCGCCACCGCCGCCCGGGCCGAACCGGATTGCGCCGATCAAGCGAACGGACCTGCGGCGTCGTCCTCTCGTGCTGGTCGACACGTCGCTGCGTTTCTGCGCTCCCGCCACCGTGGATGCGACAGGCGAGTGCGCCACCGGCGGCATCGACGACACGATCGTTTCGCCGCGCTGGGACGTCGATTTCATCGAGGCACCGGACATCCGGCTGCGTTTCCGGACGGCGCTCGTCGCCGCCAACCGGCGTGTCCATCCGCAGCCCATGCCCACCGGCAGGCCGACGATCCCGGTCGCGGCGAAAGACTTTCATCGCGTCCTGGAAGCCGGCTTCTGGCGCGCCTTCTACCAGCGCTTTCCCGGCTCCGCCGGCGTCGTCCGTGCGAACCGCGCCGTGGTGTCCGCGGACGGACGCGAGGCGTTGATCTACATCGAGCACGGGTGCGACGGTCTGTGCGGAACCGGCAGCCTCATCCTCATGAGCCGCATCGATGGCCGCTGGCGGATCACCTGTCCGTACGTGCTCTGGATGAGCTGAACCACGCCCGCGCGGGCACCCACGAACCCTGCAACAAGAGACCAGCATGGCAAGACGATATTTCGGCACCGACGGCATCCGCGGGCGCGTGGGCGAGGGCCCGATCTCGGCGGACTTCGTGCTGCGCCTGGGCAACGCCTACGGGCATGCGCTGCGCGAGGCGGGCGTGCGCCCGGACGCGCGCGACGGCGGGCAATGGCGCAAGCCGCTGGTGGTGATCGGCAAGGACACGCGCATCTCCAACTACATGTTCGAGGCGGCGCTGGAAGCGGGGCTGGTCGCGGCCGGCGTCGACGTGCAGCTGATGGGCCCGATGCCGACGCCCGCGGTGTCGCACCTCACGCGCTCGCTGGGCGCGGACGGCGGCATCGTCATCAGCGCCTCGCACAATCCGCACTACGACAACGGCATCAAGTTCTTCTCCGCCGAAGGCGAGAAGCTCGACGACGCCACCGAACTCGCGATCGAGGCCGCGCTCGACAAGCCGTTCTCGACGGTGCCGTCCGACCAGCTCGGCAAGGCCGTGCGCACGCGCGATGCGATCGGCCGCTACGTCGAGGCCTGCAAGGGTTCGGTGCCGCGGCGGTTCGACCTCGGCGGCATGCGCATCGTCGTCGACTGCGCACACGGCGCGACCTACCAGGTCGGCCCCCTGGTGCTGCGCGAGATGGGCGCGCGGGTCGAGGCCATCGGTATCGATCCGAACGGCGTCAACATCAACGACGGTGTGGGTTCGACCCATCCCGAGGCGCTGGTCGAGCGCGTGCGCGCCACCGGCGCGGACCTCGGCATCGCCTTCGACGGCGACGGCGACCGCGTGCTGTTCGTCGACGGCACGGGCACGGTGCGCGACGGCGACGACCTGCTGTACGTGCTCGCCACCGACTGGCAGGACGGCGGCCGCCTGCGCGGTCCGGTGGTCGGCACGCTGATGACCAACTACGGCCTGGAGCGCGCGTTCGCCGAGCGCGGCATCGAGTTCCTGCGCACGAAGGTGGGCGACCGCTACGTGCACCAGGCGCTGCTGGAGCGCGACGGCATCCTCGGCGGCGAGACCTCCGGGCATCTGCTGTGCCTCGACCGGGTGAGTTCCGGCGACGGCATCGTCAGCGCGCTGCAGGTGCTGGAAGTGCTGCGCCGCCGCAGCCTGGGCCTGCAGCAGCTGCTGGCCGGGTTCGCCAAGGTGCCGCAGAAGACCGTCAACGTGAAGATCGCGGCCGGCAGCCGCCCGGCCGAGGCCGCGAGCGTGAAGGCCGCGCTGGCGGAAGCGCAGGCCGCGGTGCAGGGCAGGGGGCGTGCGTTCCTGCGCCCGTCCGGCACCGAGCCGGTGGTGCGGGTGACGGTGGAAGCCGATGACGCCGGCCTGATGCAGGCCACGCTCGATCGCCTCGCCGACGCGGTCCGTGCCGCGGTTTGACAGCGGTCCTTGATCGCGCTCAAGCCAGCGCCGGCCGCGTTCGCGCAGACTCTCCGCCCGCGACGCCTGCCGGCAGACCGCCGGCCGGGCGATAATCCGTCCCTTCAGACACGCACGCACAATCCACAGGACGACACGACGTCATGAGCGACCAGCCCTACATCCCGACCCTCGACATCCGCCGGTTCACCGAGCCGAAGGACAGCACCGACCGCGACGCCTTCGTCGCCGAACTCGGCGCCGCCTATCGCGAGTGGGGCTTCGCGGGCATCCGCGGCCACGGCATCCCGCAGGACCTGATCGACGGCGCCTACGACGCGTTCGTCGCGTTCTTCGCCCTGCCCGAGGACGTCAAGAAGCAGTACCACGTCCGCGGCGGCGGCGGCGCCCGCGGCTACACGCCGTTCGGCATCGAGACCGCGAAGGATTCCAAGCATTTCGACCTCAAGGAGTTCTGGCACGTCGGCCGCGAAGTGCGCGACGAGAAGTACGCCGGCGTGATGCCCGCGAACGTGTGGCCGACCGAGGTGCCGCAGTTCCGCGAACGCGCGCTGGCGCTGTACGGCGCGCTCGACGCGCTGGGCGCGCGCGTGCTGTCGGCGCTCGCGCTGCACATCGACCTGCCCGAGGACTACTTCGTCGACAAGACCGACAACGGCAATTCGATCCTGCGGCCGATCCACTATCCGCCGATCACCGCCGACGACATCCCGAACGTCCGCGCCGGCGCGCACGAGGACATCAACCTGATCACGCTGCTGGTCGGCGCCAGCGCGGCCGGGCTCGAGGTCAAGTCCAAGCAGGGCGAGTGGGTGCCCTTCACGTCGGATGCCGACACCATCGTGGTCAACATCGGCGACATGCTGCAGCGCCTGACCAACCACGTGTATCCGTCGACGACGCATCGCGTGGTCAACCCGCCGGGCGACCAGGCGCGCCAGCCGCGCTACTCCACGCCGTTCTTCCTGCACCCGAACCCGGATTTCGTGATCGACGTGCTGCCGAACTGCGTCAGCGCCGACAACCCGAGCCGCTATCCGGAACCGATCACCGCGCAGGGCTACCTCGAAGAGCGGCTGCGCGAGATCAAGCTGGCGTGATCGCAGCGGTGTCGATGCGAAAGAAAGGGCCGGCAGCGATGCCGGCCCTTTCGTTTGCTGCCTCAATGGCATCGTGTCTTCTCCGTTGTCATCCGGAGCACATGCGAGGGATCTGCTTTTCCGTCGCACGCGAAAGACAAAAGCAGATCCCTCGCATACGCTCGGGATGACATGGGGAGGTTTCCATCGTGCTGTCGTGGCGAGCGCGTCGCTGCGCTTCGCTCAGCTCGCCATCCAGAAGAACACCGCCGCCATGCGCTTCGTTTCCAGCGTGTCGCCGCAGTAGGCCGTGGCGCTGTGGATCAGGTTGCTGTGGTACAGCAGCAGCGTGTTGTAGCGATACGGGATGGCGACGTCCTCGACGAACGAGTCCGGCGGCACGAAGCGCGTGCCCAGCGCTTCCACGAGGTTGTTGTGCGGCGGCGGCGCGATGTTGCCGCCGCGCTGGCCCATCGGCAGGCGCTGCCGGTAGAACGCGGTGCCGCAGTGCGGCGGCACGTTCGGGTTGAGGTACAGCACCGCGGCGAATCTGCACAGCTTGCGCGAATCGGTGTGGGGTCGCGGTTCGCATTCGTCGCGGCCCACCACCTGGATGCAGTTGTGGTTGAGCTTGGTGAGGTCCTCGCCGGTTTCGCCGACCCACAGCTTCTTCATGCCGGTGGCCTGCTTCACCCGGGCCTCGACGATCGCCAGTTCGTCCGGTTCCAGTCCGGGGATCACGCGCAGGCCCGGCCAGCTTTCGGGCTTGAACGGATAGCCCTCGATCCAGTCGGTGCGCTGCAGGGTGCGGGCGCGGACGGCGTCGGGATCCGGCAGGACGTCCTCGAACAGCCAGTAGTCGCGGCCCGGCGTGGGCTTGCGGTAGGGCAGGATCGGCAGGCGGGGCGGGGCGGGCAGGAAACGTGCATTCATGGCCGGCGACTCTACCCGAACGCCGTAGCCCGGCGTTGACCGCGCTCAAGGATCGGCGCCGACGCCGGCTCAGTCGGCGTCGCGGAACTCCTTGCTGCGGCTCGCGACCAGCGCCCGCGCGAGCGGCTCCGGCAGGTACTTCGACACCGCGGCGATCGCGCGGTTGGCGCCGCCGGTGACCAGCCGCGTGCATCCGGCCTCGACCGCGTCCACGCCCTGGCGCGCGACGGTGTCGGCGTCCAGCCACAGCCAGCGCGGCAGCTTCGACACGCGGTCGCGCATGCCGTTGACGTCGTGGAACTCGCTGTAGGTGAAGCCGGGGCAGAGCGCGCAGACGTTCACGCCGCGGTCCGCGACTTCCAGCGCCAGGCATTCGGAGAAACGGATGACGAAACTCTTGGCCGCGCCGTACAGCGTGTGCCCGGCCGACGCCGGCACCAGCCCGGCCAGCGAGGCGACGTTGAGGATCCGTCCATGGCCCGCGGCTTCCATCGCCGGCAGGAAACGATGGCTCAGTTCGCACACCGAGGTCACCAGCACCTGCAGGAAATCGGCGTGGGTCTTCCAGTCCGCGGACAGGTAGCGCCCGGGTACGCCGTAGCCGGCGTTGTTCACCAGGTGCGCGACGTGCAGCCCGCGCCCCGCGATTTCGGCTTGGAGCGCGGCCGGGGCGGCCGGGTCGGCGAGATCGGCGGCCAGCGTCACCGCTTCGACCTTGCCGCGGAGCTCGGCCGCCAGCGCCTCCAGCCGGTCGACGCGACGGGCGGTGAGGATCACCGGCACGCCGCGGCGCGCGTATTCGCGGGCGATCGCGGCGCCGATGCCGCTGGAGGCGCCGGTGATCAGGGCGAAGCCCGCGCGATCGGCGTGCATGGAATCGGCCTGCATGCGTGGGGTTCCTCGTGTCGCGACCGGGCTGGCGGACGGACAGCTTAGCCGGCCCGGCGCGTGCGGTCTGCCGGCGTCGCGAGGCGCTTCGGCTATCCTGTCGCCCCCTTGTCCTGGAGTGCGTCATGCGTCGCAAGATCGTCGCCGGCAACTGGAAACTGCACGGGACCCGTGCCTTCGCCGCCGATCTGGTCGGCGCCATCGCCGCCGACGTGGCCGGCCTGCACGGCGGGCCGGACGTGGTCGTGCTGCCGCCGCTGCCGTACCTCGGCGGCCTGATCGAGGCCTTCCCGCGCCGCGGCATCGAATTCGGCGCCCAGGACGTCAGTGCGAACGAGAAGGGCGCGTTCACCGGCGAGGTGTCGGCCGCGATGCTGGTCGACATCGGCGCCCGCTACGGGCTGGTCGGCCATTCCGAGCGCCGCCAGTACCACGGCGAAAGCGATGCGCTGGTCGCCCGCAAGTTCCAGGCCGCCAGGCACGCGGGGCTGGTGCCGATCCTCTGCGTCGGCGAATCCCTGCACGAGCGCGAGGCGGGCCAGACCGAATACCGGATCGAGACCCAGCTGTCGGCGATCTTCGAACTTTGCGGCCCGCAGGCGTTCCAAGGGGCGGTGGTCGCGTACGAACCGGTCTGGGCGATCGGCACCGGCAAGACCGCCACGCCGGCGCAGGCCCAGGCCGTCCACGCCTTCATTCGTGGCGAAGTCGCGGCCCGCGATGCTACAATCGCCGGCTCGCTGTCCCTCCTGTACGGGGGCAGCTGCAAGCCGGACAACGCGGCCGAGCTGTTCGCGCAGCCGGACGTGGATGGCGGTCTGATCGGTGGCGCCTCGCTGGTGGCGGCCGATTTCCTCGCCATCGTCGCGGCCGCCCGGGCCTGATCGCCGACGCCTTCCGCGCCGGCCGTCCCGGGCCGGACGCACCGGCACGACGACCTTCCTGACGGGCGCTCAACCGATGATGCTGTTCCTCAATGTGATCTACGTGCTGGTCGCGATCGCCATGATCGCGCTCATCCTGCTCCAGCGCGGCGCCGGCGCGCAGGCCGGCTCCGGTTTCGGCGGCGGCGCTTCGTCCACGGTGTTCGGCGCGCGCGGCGCGTCCAGCTTCCTGTCGAAGACGACGCGCTGGCTCGCGATCGCCTTCTTCGGCATCAGCCTGTTCATGGCCTGGTTCGCGTCCCACGGCGGCAAGGTGAAGCCGGCGTCGGAGCAGGACCTCGGCGTCGTGTCCTCCGCAGCCACGCCGGCGAAGGCCCCGGCCCAGCTGCCGACGGCGCCCGCGCAGCCCGCGCCGGTGCCGGCCGCGCAGCCCGCGCCTGCCCCGACGGCTGCGCCGTCGACCGCTGCACCGCCGTCCGCGGCGCCTGCGCCGGCCGGGGAGAAGAAGGGCGGTTGATGGCCTGAATCCGGGCGCGCACCGTCGCGCCCGATGACGCTGCGACACACCGCCCGGGCGGAGGTCGTGGCGGAGTTTCACGGGATCGGCGGCATGCCGGTCTTCGACGAAAGAAAAGGGTGCGTCTTTCCATCCGCATCCTTTACAATAGTCCGGCTTCGCGTCCCGCTCGGCGCGGAGCCGCGGAAATTGCCCAGGTGGCGGAATTGGTAGACGCACTACCTTGAGGTGGTAGCGACTTAGGTCGTGGGGGTTCGAGTCCCCCCTTGGGCACCACATCTTCGCGGCGGCACGCAGGCGCATCGCCCCCTCCCGGGGCGCGCCGCGCGGACGGATCGCTTCAACGGGCGTCCCCCTCGCAACACCCAACGCCGAGAGAACACACGCGTGCTGGCCGAATATCTGCCGACCCTGCTGTTTCTGATCGTTGCCGCCGTCATCGGCATCGCCCTCATCGTGATCGGCAACATGCTCGGCCCCAAGCGCCCGAGCAGCGAGAAGCTGTCGCCCTACGAGTGCGGCTTCAACGCGTTCGAGGACGCGCGCATGCGCTTCGACGTGCGCTACTACCTCGTCGCCATCCTCTTCATCGTCTTCGACCTCGAAATCGCCTTCGTCTATCCGTGGGCGCTCACGTTCCGCGAGCTCGGCGGCTACGGCCTGGTCGAGATGGGCGTGTTCCTGGGGTTGCTGCTGATCGGTTTCGTCTACGTGTGGAAGAAGGGAGCCCTGGAATGGGAGTGATCCAGACCGTCCAGAAGGTCGCGGACTTCGCGAACAACCCGATTCCGGAAGGCCGGGTCGACGACATCCTGCGCCCGGAGAGCCTGCTCTCCACCGAAGGCAATCCGCTGCTGGAGCAGGGCTTCGTCACCACCAGCATGGACGTGCTGTGGAACTGGGCGCGCACCGGTTCGATGTGGCCGATGACGTTCGGCCTCGCCTGCTGCGCGGTGGAGATGATGCACGCCGGCGCCGCGCGCCTCGATCTGGACCGCTACGGCGTGGTGTTCCGCCCGTCGCCGCGCCAGTCCGACGTGATGATCGTCGCCGGCACGCTGGTCAACAAGATGGCCCCCGCGCTGCGCAAGGTCTACGACCAGATGCCCAACCCCAAGTGGGTGATCTCGATGGGCAGCTGTGCCAACGGCGGCGGCTACTACCACTATTCCTACTCGGTGGTGCGCGGCTGCGACCGCGTGGTGCCGGTCGACGTCTACGTGCCGGGCTGCCCCCCGACCGCCGAAGCGCTGGTCTACGGCATCCTCCAGTTGCAGAAGAAGATCCGCCGCGGCACCAACTTCGGCGATCAGAAGCAGGGCGTGTACTGACATGCGCGAGATTTCCCAGGCTTTCGCCGAGCGCCTGCGCGCGCGGTTCCCGGGCGCGACCGTCGAGGTCGCCGAGCCGCGCGGCGAAGTCGGCATCGTGTTCGCCGCCCCCGAGTGGCATGCCGGCTGCCTCGCGCTCCGCGACGAATTCGGCTTCGAATCGCTGATCGACCTCTGCGGCCTCGACCACCTCGGCTACGGCAGCGACGAGTGGGATACCGACGTGTCCTCCGAAGGCTTCAGCCGCGGCGTCGAAGGCCGCAACGTCGGCCGCTTCAAGTACGGCGAGGCGCCCAGCCGCCAGATCGCGCAGCCCGATGCGGAAGCGTCGATGCCCGCGCCGGCGCAGCGCTACGCCGCCGTCGTGCAGTTGCTGTCGGTGCAGCACAATCGTCGCCTGCGGGTGAAGGCGTTCGCGCCGAACGACGATCTGCCGATCGTGGCGTCCGTGACCGACATCTGGCCGATCGCCAACTGGTTCGAGCGCGAGGCGTTCGACCTGTTCGGCATCGTGTTCGAAGGCCATCCGGACCTGCGCCGCATCCTCACCGACTATGGCTTCGTCGGCCATCCGTTCCGCAAGGATTTCCCGCTGATCGGCAACGTCGAAGTGCGCTACGACGCCGAGCGCCAGCGGGTGATCTACGAGCCGGTGACTTCGGTCGAGCCGCGCGTCAACGTCCCCCGCGTGATCCGCCAGGACGCGCGCTATGCGACCGCCGCCGGCGAGGGCAAGGACCTCAAGGTCGGCAGCACGCTCGGCCCGGCCGATGCGAAGAAGCCGTCGACCGGGCCCACGCCGGTGCCGGGAGCCGTGAAATGAACGCGTCGATCAAGCCCACCAGCGTGCCTTTCGCCAGCGATGCCGCCGAGGCGCGTAAGGAAATCCGCAATTACTCGCTGAACTTCGGCCCGCAGCATCCGGCCGCGCACGGCGTGCTGCGCCTGATCCTGGAGATGGATGGCGAGG
>JBQCJG010000127.1:0-27417 GCA_051952955.1 Lysobacteraceae bacterium
ACCGCCATCCGCGGCGCGCCGGACGCGCGGCCGGACGACATCGAATACACTTTCCCGCTGCAGACCGACGTCCTGCGCGTCGAGCAGGGCTGGGGCGGGAGCTTCAGCCACCGCGACGCCGAGAACCGCTACGGCGTCGACTTCGCCGCACCGTCCGGCACGCCGGTGCGCGCCGCGCGCGCCGGGGTGGTGATGGAAGTCGAGGACGGCTTCGACGGCGGCGGGCGCGATCGCGCCAACGACCTCGGCCGCGCCAACTTCGTCCGCATCGTCCACGCCGACGGCACGATGGCGCTGTACGCCCACCTGCAGCGCGGCGGCCTGCGCGTGCGCGTCGGCCAGCGGGTGGGCGCGGGCGAACCGATCGGCCTGGTCGGCGCCACCGGCTTCGCCACCGGGCCGCACCTGCATTTCGCGGTGCAGGCCAACCGCAGCCTGCGGCTGGGGGCGATCCGCTTCCGGATGCTGGGGCCGCAGGGCGTGCTGCGCTTCATCGAAGCGCCATAGCCGACGCGGGTATCAGCGGCCCGCCCGCGCCGCGGCGATGCGCAGCGCCACCGGACAGTCAGCGCGATGCGCGCCGGGCAGGTGGCCGAGGCTCATCAGGAACTCGCCGACGATCTCGCCGCCGGTGAAGCGGAAGGTCTTGTCGAACAGCTTCACCCACGCGGCCTTGTCGCGCGGCCGGCCGTCGAGCACGGCATGGGCGTCCAGCCAGTCGGCGAACCCGCCGTGGCTGTCGCGGAACCCGCGGATCACCTGCGCGTTGTGGATCGCCGCGTTCACCTTCAGCCGGTTGCGGATGATCCCGGCGTCGGCCAACAGCCGCGCGCGGTCGACGTCGCCGTAGGCGGCCACGGTGTCGACGTCGAACCCGTCGTAGGCGCGACGGAAGCCCTCGCGCTTCTTCAGGATCGTCTCCCAGCTCAGCCCGGCCTGGTTGATCTCGAGGACCAGCCGCTCGAACAGCGCCGCCTCGTCGCGGGTCGGGAACCCGTACTCGTGGTCGTGGTAGGGCCCGTGGACGGGATGGCCGGGGGCGATGTCGCAGTAGGCGCTCATGCCGGGCAGGATACCGCCGGCTGCCGACGGCGGATGTCGGCAGGGACGGCCTTCATCCACCACCGACCGCTTTTCTCCTTCCCCCGCAAGCGGGGGAAGGTCGGGATGGGGGGTGTCGCGGAAGTCCCCGTCCGGCCCCCACCCCAACCCTCCCCCGCTTGCGGGGGAGGGAGCACGGCCGCTTGCGGGGAAGGAGCACGGCGGCGCGAGGGAGGCCCATGGCGGCGGGCGAAGGGCAGCGACGGCCAACCGCTATAATCCCGCCCTTCCCTTCGCTCCCCGGGCGCCGTGCGGCGCCGTTGCCGCATGTCCGAACTCCTCACCGAAGTCGCGCGCGAGACCGCCCGCCGCCGCACCTTCGCGATCATCTCGCACCCCGATGCCGGCAAGACCACGCTGACCGAGAAGCTGCTGCTGTTCGGCGGCGCGATCCAGATGGCCGGATCGGTGAAGGGCCGCAAGGCCGCGCGCCACGCAACGTCCGACTGGATGGCGCTGGAAAAGGAGTGCGGCATCTCGGTGACCTCGTCGGTGATGCAGTTCCCGTACGAGGACCGCATCGTCAACCTGCTCGACACCCCCGGCCACGCCGACTTCGGCGAGGACACCTACCGCGTGCTGACCGCGGTCGACTCGGCGCTGATGGTGATCGACGTGGCGAAGGGCGTCGAGGAGCGCACGATCAAGCTTATGGAGGTCTGCCGCCTGCGCGACACGCCGATCATGAGCTTCATCAACAAGCTCGACCGCGAAGGCAAGCCGCCGATCGACCTGCTGGACGAAGTGGAGTCGGTGCTGGGCATCCAGTGCGCGCCGATCACCTGGCCGATCGGCATGGGCCAGCGCCTGAAGGGCGTGGTCCACCTGCTGACCGGCGAAGTGCACCTGTACGAGGCCGGCCGCAACTTCACGCGGCAGGATTCGACCATCTTCCCGTCGATCGACGATCCCGCGCTGGAAGCGAAGATCGGCGCGCAGATGCTGGCCGAACTGCGCGACGAACTGGAACTGGTCGAAGGCGCGTCGCATCCGTTCGATCTCGACGCCTACCTCTCGGGCAAGCAGACACCCGTGTTCTTCGGCTCGGCCGTGAACAACTTCGGCGTGCAGCTGCTGCTGGATTTCTTCGTCGAACACGCGCCGTCGCCGAAGGCGCGCGCCACCACAGGCCGCGAGGTCGCGCCGACCGAGGAGAAGCTCACCGGCTTCGTGTTCAAGATCCAGGCGAACATGGACCCGCAGCACCGCGACCGCGTCGCGTTCATGCGCGTCTGCTCCGGCAGGTTCACCGCCGGCATGAAGACTTTTCATCCGCGCACCGGCAAGGAAGTGAAGCTCGCCAACGCGCTGACCTTCATGGCCAGCGACCGCGAGATCGCCGAGAGCGCGTATCCCGGCGACGTGATCGGCATCCACAACCACGGCACGATCTCGATCGGCGACAGCTTCACCGAAGGCGAGAACCTGTCGTTCACCGGCATCCCGAACTTCGCGCCGGAGCTGTTCCGCCGCGCGCGCCTGCGCGATCCGCTCAAGCTCAAGCAGCTGCAGAAGGGCCTGGCGCAGCTGTCGGAGGAAGGCGCCACCCAGTTCTTCCGCCCGCTGATGAGCAACGACCTGATCCTCGGCGCGGTCGGCATGCTGCAGTTCGACGTGGGGGCGTACCGGCTGAAGGACGAATACGGCGTCGACGCCTCGTTCGAGCAGGTGCAGGTCGCGACCGCGCGCTGGATCCGCTGCGACGACGCGAAGAAGCTGGAGGAATTCAAGGACAAGAACGCGATGAACCTCGCGCTCGACGCCGCCGGCCAGCTGGTCTACCTCGCGCCGACGCGGGTTAACCTGCAGCTCGCGCAGGAGCGCGCGCCGGCGGTGACCTTCCTCGCCACGCGCGAGCACGCGCAGGCCGTCGGCATCGACTGACGCCGTGTTCGCGACGCTCCGCACATGGCTGCGCTACCTCCTCGGCAAACGCAGCGAGGTGGCGCACATGGATTACAAGGACGCCTACATGGCGAAGGTCGTCCTCGACATCCACCGCAAGCGTCGCGACAAGCGCATCGTCCTGGTACCGTTGGCGAAGCTGGCGCCGATCCACCGCATCGACCGCGAGACCGCGCTCGCCGCTACCCGCGCCCGCACCGAGGCGCTGCGCGCGCACCGCGACGCGCTGCTGACCACGCGCACGCTCGACGGCGCGGCGCTGCAGGCGATCATCCCGTCGGT
The DNA here is from genome assembly GCA_051952955.1 of Lysobacteraceae bacterium. Lineage (GTDB taxonomy): Bacteria > Pseudomonadota > Gammaproteobacteria > Xanthomonadales > Xanthomonadaceae > Lysobacter_I. Next base: position 3,289 of record JBQCJG010000127.1, read on the forward strand.
GTCGGCGATCAAGGTCGTCGCCGACGGCGACCGCTGGCTGGCGTTCGAAGGCAACGGCCGCCTGTACGCCATGCGCGACGCCTTCGCCGACGGCGACGGCATGCAGGTGGAAGTCGAGGAATACCGGTTCGCGGACGACCGCAGTATCCGGCGGCGGTTGAACCGGGTGCGGCGGCTCAATCGGCTGGAGTGAAGCGCATGCGCCGCGCGCTCTTCGCCATCGCAATCGGCTTGCTGCTTGCCGGCTGCAGTACAGCACGCCATGAAGACACGTTCTCGTGCCACTGGCAGGGAGCCGGCCAATTCGCCGCCTGGGCCACCGACGCGCGGGCGCGCATCGCCGACAGCAAGCTCGTCGCGCTGCACATCGTCTCGACCACCGGCACGGTCCCGGACGGGATGGGCGGCACCTGCACCTACGACCTCGGCGCGCGACGTTTCCAGCATGTCGTTGGCGCGGCGGGCGAGCCGCGGCTGCGCATGGTGAACGCGCGCGGCGAAGGGATCGACTACCTCGACTATGCGATCGAAGGCGATGCGCTGACGATCCGGCAGCTCGACGGATACATCTGTCCGAAAGGATGGGTGGAACTGCCGATCACGATGACGCGCGACGCGAACGCCTGCCGGGTCGGCGATATCCCGGCGCAATGAAGCCCGGTCCCGCGAAGTCCCGGGGCTGCGGCTTCAGCCGACCGCCACCACCCGCGACAGCCAGTCCGGCGTCGGCTGGTCCGGATCGAAGTATTCGAAGATGAGATGGATGCGGTCGGTGTCGCCGTCGTTCTTCACCGCATGCACGCCCATGTTGTTGACCTCGGCGGCCTCGCCTTCGGGCAAGTGGTAGCCGGTGCCCTCGACGTAGAACGTGACCTGGTCGTTGGTCAGCAGCGGCACGTGGATCTTGTGCGGCCACTTCGCCGCGGCGTTGGCGTCGCGATGCGGCTTGATCTCGCCGCCGGGCGCCATCCGCGCGAGCATCACCCGCGGGAATTCCCCATGCTCGTAACCGTAGGGCGCGACGGCCTGCCGCAGCACCGGTTCGATCAGCGCCCGCCAGTCCGCCCATGCGGGCCGATCGTGCGACGTACGCCAGTCGCGCACAGTGTCGACGAAGCGGAAGACGATGTGCCGGGTCCGGTCCAGCGCCTCGAACCGGTTGGGCTTGGTCGCGTTCTCCGCATCCCACACCGCTTCGGGCAGCGCCAGCACCGCGGCCTTGAGCGCAGCGATGTCGACCGGCCCGAGCCGGCGGATCGTGGTGGTCTTGCGCGGGTTGGCGTAGGGATCGTGGGCCATGGCGGCGGACTCGTCGCAGCAGGATTCGTCGGGATGATCAGAAGGTGTAGCCGAAGCGCTCGAGGTCGCCGCGGTACAGCTCGGCGACGCCGTCGATCAGTGCCTGGTCGTAGTACTGGCGGTAGTCGCCGCGGCGCGAGCTGTTGACCTTGTCCAAGGCGCGCGACGGGATGCCGATGCGCGCACAGATCGCGTCGTAGTCGTCCTGCATGCGCTCGACTCGGCCGACGACATCCATCTCGATCTCGCCGGCGTCGTTGGTCAGCAGCGTGTACTGCGGCTGGAAGTGGACGTGGTCCATCGGCCGCACCTCGAACAGGATGCGGCGCATCGTGCCCTGCGGGTCGCGCTCGAACGCGCCGTGCTGGCGGGTCATGAAGGCGCAGTAGGACACGAAGCGGTCGAACGGATTGCGCACGAAGGTGAACTTGCAGTACGCGTCGCAGACGTCGTCGCCGAGGTACGGCCGCACCTGGCGCATGCTGAGGTGGCCATGGCGCACCTGCGCGATGGCGTCGAACGGGAAGCGCTTCTCGACGAACAGGCCGACCTGTTCGATGTCGTCCGGCCCCAGGTGCTCGCGCAGCGCCTGCCGCACTGAGTGCGTGCCGGTCTTGGGCATGGCGACGAAGATGTAGCGGTGCAGGTGTGAGACGATCATGGCCGGGACGACGCGGAACCGTGCCCATGATCGCACAGCCGCCGGTCCCCTCCCCCGAGACAGGACGCCTGGAATGTTTGCACTAGACCGCGCGGGCATCGTCGCCCGATGACCGACCGCATCGAAACCCTCCGCGAGGAGATCGCCAGCGCCCTGACCCACGGGCTGGGCGCGGCCGCGGCGCTGGCCGGCGGCGCGGTCCTGATCACCCTCGCCGCGCTGTACGGCGACGGCTGGCAGCTGAGCGCCGCGATCGTCTTCGGCATCACCCTGCTGCTGCTCTACACCGCCTCGACCCTGTACCACGCGATCCAGCACCCGACCGCCAAGGGCCGGCTGCAGATCTTCGACCACTGCGCGATCTACCTGCTGATCGCCGGCACCTACACGCCCTTCACGCTGATCGGCCTGCGCGGCCCGATCGGCGGGTGGCTGTGCGGCATCATCTGGGCGAGCGCGGTGGTCGGCGTGATCTTCACGCTGTTCTACACCGGCCGCTTCCACCGCCTCTCGACGCTGCTCTACATCGCGATGGGCTGGCTGATCGTCTTCGCCGCCAACCCGACGATGCAGGCGCTGGACGCATGGACCTTCGGCTGGCTGCTGGGCGGCGGCGTGGCCTACACGCTCGGCACGTACTTCTACCACCACCCGCGGCTGCCGTATTCGCACGCGATCTGGCACATGTTCGTGATCGCCGGCAGCGTCTGCCACTACATCGCGGTGATGGCACAGGTGCTGTCGGGGCGCTGATCGCGCCGTCCGCGCTCAGCGCGTCGTGACCACGTCCCGCGTCGCCTTTCCGGGCTGTTGGGCGACCCAGCGGCTCCAGTACGACAGCACCAGCGACAGCGCCTCGGAACGGCGCAGGCTGGTGCGGGTCAGCGGGATGGCCGACGCCCATTCCGCATTGGCGATGGCCTGGAAGGCGTCTGCCGGCGCCTCGCAGAAGCCCATGTACCAGGAGGCGAACAGCCGCTCCGGCTGCGGGCCATCGAGCAGCATCTGCAGCGAATGGTGCCGAGGCGAGGCGAGGATGCGCGCACGCACGCGGCCCACGGCGTCCTCGCCGCCTTCGAAATACTGGAAGAAGCGTCCGTCGTGGTGGAACAGCACGCCGGTGACGCCGAGCATGGCGTTGAACCTGCGGGCCCCCTCCAGCAGCGTCGCCAGCTCGGCCGACGTCATCGGGAAGGCGACACTGGTGTAGGCGATGCCGTGGACGTCGGACATGGAACCTCTTGGCGGCATGGCGAAGCACCATAGGCGCCTCGGCACGGGGGCGCATTAATCAGGATTAATGCCGCACGTCGCCGATCATGCCTGCGGGAACCAGCTGGTGTCGATGCGGAAGTGGCGATCCTCGAAATCGACGGCGCGCTTCAGGCCGTCCTCGTCCAGCAGATCGATCCGGTGTCCGTGGCGTGCGATCGCGCCCGCGGCCGCCAGCCGCCCCAGCGCGCGGCTGACGTGCACGTTGGTCAGGCCCACCGCATCGCCGATCATGGCCTGGCTCAGCGGCAGGTCGTAGGCGGTACCGAGGTCCGGCCGGGTCACGCGCAGCCGCGACACCACTTCCAGCAGGAAATGCGCGACGCGATCGGTCGCACCTTGCCGGCTGACGATGCGCAGGCGGTCGGCGAGCACCGCGTGTTCGACCATGCCGATGCTGAAGAGCAGGGCCGACAGGCGCGGCGAGCGGACGAAGATCTCGTCGAGCGCGGACTTGGGGAACGGGCACAGCACGCCGTCGGTCGCGGCGGCGAGCGCCGCGCTGGTGCGCGCGAAGGCGATGTCGGGGATGCCGACGATGTCGCCGGGATAATGGATGTGGAGGATCTGGCGGCCGCCGTCGGGCAGCATCGTGTACGAGAAGAACCAGCCGCCGCGCACGACGTACAGGCGCTCGGCCGGTGCGCCGATGCCGCGCACCGTCTCCCGCGTGCGGAACGATTCCTGCGCTTCTTCCAGCCGCGCCAGCAGCGCTTCGTCGGCGCGCGACAGCGGGACGTGGTGGCCGATCTTCTCGATCAGGCAGCTCCTCGGCATGGGACGTCCCGGCATGCGGTGGCTCAGCTCGCGATGTAGCGCTGCAGGTGGTCGAGTTCGGCGCGCTGGTCCTCGATCACCGCCTTCACCAGGTCGCCGATCGAGACCACGCCGACCACGGCGTCGCCTTCCACCACCGGCAGGTGGCGGATGCGGCGGTCGGTCATCACCTGCATGCAGTGGTCGGAGGTGTCGTCCGGGCGCGTGGTCACGACCTGCGGGGTCATGATGTCGGCCACGGGCGTGGTCGCCGAGGCACGTCCCTGCAGCACGACCTTCCGGGCGTAGTCGCGCTCGGACAGGATGCCGACCAGCCGCGGCCCGGCCATCACCAGCACGGCACCGACATGGCGTTCGGCCATGAGGCGGATGGCGTCGAGGACGGGGGCATCGGGCGAAATGGCGTGGATCGCGGGGGCGCGATCACCCGACTTCGCTTCCAGGATCTGACGGACGGTGCGCATGACGCGGCTCTCCTTCAGGGGCGATGTCGCGCAAGGATACGCCGGCGGCGGGCGACGAGGACTCCGTCGATCGGTCCACCAGGCAATCCACGAGGTACAGCGGCCGCTGCTTCGACTCCTCGTACAGCCGGCCGAGGTATTCGCCGATCGTGCCCAGCGCCATCAGCTGCACGCCGCCCAGCAGCAGGATCACGGTCATCATCGTCGGCCAGCCGGCGACCGGATCGCCCCACAGCAGCGCCTTGACCACGATCCACGCCGCATAGACGAACGCCAGCGCCGCGGTCAGCAGCCCGAGATAGGTCGCCACCCGCAGCGGCGCGGTGGAGAAGCTGGTCACGCCCTCCAGCGCGAAGTTCCACAGCTTCCACGCGTTGAACTTGGTCCGCCCGGCCAGTCGCGCCTCGCGGCGATAGGGGATCGCCGCCTGCCGGAAGCCCACCCAGCCGAACAGCCCCTTCATGAAGCGGTGGCGCTCGCGCAACTGCCGCAGCGCCGCCAGCGCCCGCGGCGACAGCAGGCGGAAATCGCCGGTGTCGGCGGGAATCGGCGTCTTCGACAGCCGCTGCATCACGCGATAGAAGCCGTGGGCCGTCGCACGCTTGAACCAGCCCTCGCCCTCGCGCGCCGTGCGGGTGCCGTGGACGTCGTCGTAGCCCTCGCGCCACTTCGCCACGAACTGCGGAATGAGCTCCGGCGGATCCTGGCCGTCGGCGTCGAGGATCAGCGCTGCGCCTTCCCGCACGTGGTCCAGTCCCGCGGTCAGCGCGGCCTCCTTGCCGAAATTGCGGCTCAGGCGGAGTGCCGACACCCGCGGATCGGCGGCGGCCAGCGCCTCCAGCACGCCCCAGGTGCCGTCGCGGCTGCCGTCGTCCACGTACAGCACGCGCCCATCGACCGCGTCGCCGGCGAGGCCGTCGAGCACGAGCGCAAGCCGCGGGTGCAGCAGCGGCAGGGTCTCCGCCTCGTTGAAGGCAGCGACGACGATGGTCAGGCGTTCGGCAGGCATGGCGCGAGTGTACGTGCGGCGGTCGACGGGCGGGCCGGCGTGCGGACGCTCAATCGAACGCGAGGTAGCCGGGTCCGCCCAGCGCGCGCATCTGGCGCTGGATCGCCGCGCTGCGCCGCTGCACGTAGGCGCCGGGCCTGGTCACGCTGTACTTGCGCGGGTTCGGCAGCACCGCCGCCAGCCGCGCGGCCTCGGCCGGGGTCAGCGCCGAGGCGTCCTTGCCGAAGAATCGCCGCGACGCCGCCTGCGCGCCGTACACGCCGTCGCCGTACTCGATCACGTTGGCGTACATCTCCATGATCCGCGACTTCGGCCACATCGCCTCGATCAGCACCGTGTACCAGACCTCCAGGCCCTTGCGCACCCAGCGGGTCAGGCCGCTGCCGCGCCACAGGAAGAGGTTCTTCGCCAGCTGCTGGCTGATGGTGCTGGCGCCGCGCACCTTGCGACCCTTGGCGTTGTGTGCGCGCGCCTTCTCGATCGCCTCGAAGTCGAAGCCGTCGTGGAACGGGAAGCGCTGGTCCTCCGCCGCGACCAGCGCCAGCGGCAGCTGCTTCGAAATGGCATCGGCGTCGCGCCAGTCGTAGGCCAGCGCGAAGCCGCGGTCGCCATCGCCCCAGGCTTCGACGTAGCGGCCGACCATGAACGCGGTCAGCGGCGGGTTCACGAACCGCAGCACCGCCACCTGCAGCACCGTCACCGCCACGAAGATCAGCGGCAGCCACAGGCACAGCCAGCGCCACCCGCGCACCCGCCCGCGCGCGCGCGGCGCCGGCGGCGCGCCGGGGTTTGAATCCTCGTCCGCATGCCCCATCTTCTGTGTCATTCCCCACCCTTCGGAACCCTGCGCCGGATCGCGGACCCGGTGCGCCTCGACGGCGCATTATCGGTCATCCCGCACCCGCCCGGCCGCGACGCCCCATGACCGACACCGACACCGCCACCGCCTCCGACGCGCTCGTCCGATTCCTGCTCGAGGAAGCCGGCGTGCGCGGCGTCCATGTCCGCCTCGACCGCACCTGGGCCGAGATCCGCGAACGTGCCGATCCTCCCGCCGGCGCCGTCGGGCTGCTCGGCGAAGCGGTGGCCGCCGCGGCGCTGTTCACCGGCCACATCAAGGTGGACGGACGCCTGACGGTGCAACTGCGCGGCGACGGCGCCCTGCGCACCCTGTTCGCCGAGTGCACGGCGGCCGGCACCCTGCGCGGCATCGCCACCGGGGCCGAGGACGCCGACCCGGACGATGCGCCGCCGCCCGCCGAGGCCCTGCGCGCGCTCGGCCCCGACGCGCTGCTGGCGATCACCATCGAGAATCCCGGCGCCCACGGCCAGGACCCGACCCGTTACCAGGGCCTGGTCGGGCTGGACGCGGATCACCTGTCTGCGGCGTTCGAGAGCTACTTCCGGCAGTCCGAGCAGTTGCCCACCCGGCTGCTGCTGGCCGCGGACGGCCAGCGCACCGCCGGACTGATGCTGCAGAAGCTGCCGGGCGATGCCGGCGACCTCGACGGCTGGGAGCGCGCGAGCGTCCTGTTCGACACCCTCTCCGCCGCGGAACTGCTGGACACGCCGGCCGAGGTCATGCTGCACCGGTTGTTCCACGAGGACGGCGTGCGCCTGCTGGGCGACCGACCGCTGCGCTTCGCCTGCTCCTGCTCGCGGGAACGGGTGGCGGCGATGCTCGAATCGCTGGGCGAGGACGAATCCCGCGAGGCCGCGGCCGGCCACGGCGGGCTGGTCGAGGTGCGCTGCGAGTTCTGCGGCGAAACCTACCGGTTCACCGGCGACGATCTGGACGCGCTGTTCGCTCCCGGCCCGGCGGCCTGGGCGGCCCCGGAGCGCCTGCAATGACTGTCCCTGCGGGGGCCGTCACAGATCGGCCGCCCCCTCAGGATTGTTAAAGAACCATAAATCTGATAACCTGACCTTCGATGGACCCGTAAAGGAACTCGACCGTCCGAGTGCGGTCTGACCCACGCCATGCGCCTCCCCCTCCTGTCCCTGCTGTTGCTCTCCGGCGCCTTCCTGGCGACATCGGCGCATGCGCAGTCGCGGCCGGCCGGGGATCGGGTCGAGCTTCCCATCTGGAACAAGATGAGCGGCGAAATCGAGGGCATCGTGGTCCTCGAGCCCACCGATGTCGCCAAGAGCCGCTCGCTGGCGCGCTTCGGCGTCCGCCATCTCGACACCACGCTCGGCCTTAGCGAAGGCGACTCGCTCGGCCTGCTCTGCGACCACAAGCCCGGCCTGGGCAGCGCACTGAGCAGTCTTGCCACCAATTGCGTCCTCGCCTCCGTGCCCGCCCGCCGCACAGGCGCGGCCGCGGTCTTCCAGCGCAACGGCACCCAGCTCGGGATCAGCGCCGGCAGCGGCCGCGCCATCATCCCGGCGTGGATGACGCCCGGCAACGGCATCAACGGCCGTGTCGACCTCAACGACATCACCATCTTCAGCCAGAAGGCGCTGCCCCGCGAAGGCTACGTCTCCATCGCCGGCACCGTGGCCAAGGCCCGGCTGCAGAGCCCGTCCGAAATCCCGGGCTTCAGCGATCGCTGGACCTCGCGCCAGCTCAATCTGGGCGGCGGCTTCGGCGCCTTCGGCGTCAACATCATCGGCGAAGTCGTCGACACGCCCGGCCGGGACCGCTTCGGCAGCCTCGGCCTGGGCCTCAGCTGGCGCACCCCCTGGAGCGGCCAGCTCACCGTCGGCGCCGACAATCTGGTGACCCGCGGCAAGAACCCGTTCGCACCGCCTGCCACCGGCGCCGAGGACGAAGGCGCAGTGCCTTACGTCCGCTACGAACAGGACCTCTGACCCCGGTCCGGGGCGTCTTCCGGGCAGTCCGCCCGGCGTGTTAACGACACTTTAATTTTTCTCCGAGTGGGGCTACTATCGGCCCCGGCCTGATCCGGATTGGCGGTTTTCTTGCCGCTTTCCAGCAGGTTCCCATGGGAAACCCCAAGACTCACTTGGAGAGAGAGATGACTTTGAAGACCAACAAGCTCCGCGACGCGATTTCCTTCGCGCTCGTGGGCACCTCCGCTTTCGCGGCGACGGGCGTCGCCTTCGCCCAGGAAGACAAGAAGGATTCCGATCAGCTCGACACGGTCGTCGTCACCGGTTCGCGCATTCCGCGCGCCGCTGAAGTCGAAGGCACCTCCCCGGTGCTGTCGATCGATCGCGCCGTGATCGAAGCCACCGGCCTGACCTCGGTCGGCGACGTGCTGTTCAACATCACCGCCAGCGACGGCGGCGCGCTGCGCAACGTCACCACCAGCACGAACGGCAGCGACGGCACGCAGAACGTCTCGCTCCGCGGCCTCGGCGCCACCCGCACCCTCGTGCTGGTCAACGGCCGCCGCTGGGTCACCGCCGGCATCACCGGCAGCGCGCTGGTCGACCTGAACACCATCCCGATTTCCGTCGTCGAGCGCATCGAAGTGCTGAAGGACGGTGCGTCGGCGATCTACGGTTCCGACGCGATCGCGGGCGTGATCAACGTGATCACCAAGAAGAACTTCGACGGCGCGGCGATGAACGCCTACGTCGGCGGCTACACCAAGGGCGACGGTTACGCCCAGGCCTACGACTTCACCGTCGGCGCCAACAACGACCGCTGGAACGCCGTCCTCAGCCTGAGCTACTCGCAGAACGACCCGGTCTACCAGGGCGACCGCGAGATCTCGTCGGTGCCGGTCTACGGCGGCGGCGACCTCGCCTCGGGCGGCCTGTTCGGTTCGGGCAGCACCCTGCGCGGCAACTTCACCCGCTGCGCCGGTGCCGTGTCCACCACCCCCAGCGGCTTCCAGACCTGTACGGCCGTGGCCGGCGGTCCGTTCACGCTGATCCAGGGCCGCTCGGGCACCTCGGCGACCGATTTCCGCCGTTTCATCAGCTACACGACCGACGGTTCGGGCAGTTCCGACCGCTACAACTTCTCGCCGGTCAACTACCTGCTGCAGCCGATCGAACGCTTCAACGTCTACGGCCAGGCCAGCCTGCGCATCACGGACAACATCAACGCGAACGCGATGGCGACCTACGTCGCCCGCAATTCGAACCAGCAGCTGGCCGAAGTGCCGCTGACCATGGACATCCGCGGCACCAACGGTCCGCAGTGGGCGTTCGCGCCGACCGCCGGCAACGTGTTCAACCCGTTCGGCCAGAACCTGCGCGGCGCCAACTTCCGCGCCGCCGCCGTCGGCCCGCGCAAGAACTACTACAACAACGACAACACCGCCGTCACCCTGTGGCTGGATGGCCAGTTCGACCTGGGCGGCCGCGACATGTACTGGGACGCCGGCTACTCGTACCTGGACGCCCGCTTCACCCTGCGCGGTCAGAACTACATCAACCTGTTCAACCTGCAGCGCGCCGTCGGCAACTCGCGTCGCAATCCGACCACCAACGCGCTGGAATGCCTTGACAGCGCCGGTGCGGTGATCCGTGGCTGCGTGCCGTACAACCTCTTCGGCGGTCCGGACCTCGGCCTTGGCGCCGGCGTCATCAGCCGCGCCGAATACGACGCGATGAACGACTACATCAGCTACACGCTGAACGAGTCGCAGCAGCTGACCACGAAGGACTACTTCGCCAACCTGTCGGGTTCGATCGTCGACCTGCCGGCCGGTCCGCTGGGCTTCGCCATCGGCCTGGAAACCCGCAAGACGTCCTTCGTCGACTCGCCCGACTCGCTCGTCGCCGGTGGCGGTTCCTCGAACAACTTCCGCCTGCCGACCAGCGGCCAGCAGAAGTCCGACGAAATCTACGCCGAGTTGAACGTGCCGGTGCTGGCCGACCTCCCCGGCGTGAAGCTGCTCGAACTCAACCTGGCGGCCCGCAAGTCGACCTACGACACCAATGGCGTGTTCAATGGCGAAGCGGTCAATCCGGATCTGGGCGGCGACACCTCGAAGAAGATCGGCATCAAGTGGCAGATCTTCGACGACCTGCTGCTGCGCGGCACCTACTCCGAGTCGTTCCGCGCTCCGGACGTGCTCGACCTGTACGCCGGCGGTCAGGAAGGCTTCCCGGCCGCGACCGACCCCTGCAACACGCTGAACTATGGCCAGGCGACCACCGATCAGGCCGCGTGCAACACGGCCGGCGTCCCGGCGGGCGGCATCGCCCAGCCGAACAGCCAGGTCCGTTCGCTGAGCGGCGGCAACCCGGCGCTGCAGCCCGAGTTCGGCAAGACGCGCAGCTTCGGCATCGTCTACAGCCCGAGCTTTGTCCCCGGCCTGAACATCACGCTCGACTGGTACCAGATCAAGCTCAACGACGTGATCTCGTTCCGCGGCGCCCAGTCCATCCTGAACGGCTGCTACCAGCTGCCGAACGCTCCGGGCGGCGTCAGCGATCCGGCCCTCCGCGCGCTGTACTGCTCGTTCGTCGAGCGCACCGCCGCGGGCGAGCTGGTCACGGTCAACACCTCGAGCTTCAACCTGGACAAGGGCAAGGTCGAAGGCTATGACATGCAGATCGCCTACGCCCTCCCGGAAAACAGCTGGGGCAAGTTCTCGTGGCAGTGGGACAACACCTACCAGACCGAGAACGACCTGTTCGGCACCGTCGGTTACTACAACGGCGCGCCGACCTGGCGCCTGCGCTCCAACCTGACCACCTCGTGGCAGAAGGGCGACTGGGACGCGACCTGGGCGATGCGCTACTACTCGGCGCTGAAGGATCCGTGCTCGGGCTCGAACTACTTCGAGTACGGCATCACCCCGACCGAGATCTGCCCGGACAACGGCGTCAACATCATGGGCTCGCGCCTGTACCACGACGTCCAGGTGGGCTGGAAGACGCCGTGGAACGGCAAGGTCGCGGTCGGTGCCCGCAACATCTTCGGCCGCGATCCGCCGGTCACCCACAGCTCGTTCGCCGGCAACTTCGACGGCTCGTACGATCTGCCGGGTGGCGGCTACTGGTACCTGCAGTACAACCAGAAGTTCTGATCCGCGTCACCGCAAGCGTCGAAACGGAACGGCCCCCGCAAGGGGGCCGTTCTTTTTTGTACGGCGGGAAGCGGATGGGGATGCGCGGGGTCATGCGCCCGCGCGCCCGCGGGATCACGCATCCCGCGAGAACCAGGCGTTGAACGCCACCGTGACGCGCTGGCCGCGGCCATGGAACGGGGTCACGTAGTGGCCCAGCCAGGACGGGAACAGCACCAGCATGCCGGGCTTGAGGTTCAGCACGAAGTTGCCGTGCGTGAACGGCCAGCGCAGCACGGCGTTGGCCGGGTCGAGGAAGGTGTTGACCGCCATCTGCGGATGCGGGAACACCAGGCAGCCGTTGTTGGAATGGGCCGGGTCCGGATCGCCATCGGACACGCAGTAGACACCCGACCAGCTGGCCATCGGATGGTTGTGATAGCCGAAGTAGCCGCCGTCGCGGGTGACGTGGAACCAGGTCTGGCTGGCGACGCGCAGGCCGCGGGTTCCGTCGGCGAGGTTCGGATTGACGTCGCGCAGGAACTCACCGAGCGCGCCCCAGACGAAGCCGCGCAGCGCCTGCACGCAGGGTTCCTCGCGCGCGAAGAAGTCGAATTCGCTCTCGAACAGCCCCTTCGGCTGGTGCATCACCGGCTGCGGGTTGCGGTAGGCGGCGCCCTCGGCCTCCAGCGACAGCAGCAGCGGCATGAGCGCCGCGTTGAGCGTGGCGGGCTCGGGATGGAAGACCTCGGCCATCGGCACGGCGAAGGCGGGAAAGACGTTCACGGGCATGGCGGGCATCCGCTGGGGCACATGGGCGGGCACCTTAGCGCAGGCGCACCGCCCCGGCACCGGGCCGGATCAATTCCCCGCCGAAGCCGGCACGGAGGGAGGCTGCGTCAGGCGAGCCCGTGCGCGGCAAGCCGGTCCAGCAGCGGCCCCAGGTGCGGCGCGTAATCGCGCCAGAGGCCGCCGCGGTTGGTGACGATGCCCTGCCGCACCTGGTGCGAGCTCGCGGTGGCGACCGCACCCGACGACCGGCCGACGTCCAGCATCGTCTCGCGGAAGGCGAAACCGCAGTGGTCGGCGATCCGCCGCGCCTGCGCCTCGGGCTCGCGCACCAGCGCGTCGTAATCGACGTCGAACACCCGCCCAGGGAGTACCTCGCGCCAGTGCGCCATCAGGTCGAGGTAGGCCTTGCAGTAGTCCGCCATCTCCCCCTGGTCGTAGGAATACGACGCCTCGTTGGTGAAGAGCGTGCGCAGGTTCGAGAAGCAGGTGTCGACCGGGTCGCGACGCATGTGGAGCAAGCGCGCCTGCGGCAGCGCCTTGGCGATCGGGCCGAGCAGGACGAAGTTGGGGTTCTGCTTCTCGGTGACGAAGGCCCGCCCGCTGGCGCGGCTGCGCATGGCATCGAGAAAGCCGCGGCCGATCGCGTCGTAGTCGAAGCCCGCGGCGCGCTGGGCGATGGTGCCGTCGGCGATGACCCGGCAGAAGTGGTCGGCGGCGTAGCGCAGCTGCGCCGAGAACGTGTAGGTCTCGCCGGCATCGGCGACCTCGGGACTGCCGGCCAGGATGCGCTCCAGCAGCGTGGTGCCGCTGCGGTGCAGGCCGACGATGAAGATCGGGGTCGGCGGGACATGGGGGTCACGGGACGGCGTGGCGCGGCTGAAGGCGGCGTCGAAGGTCGTCCGCAGCGTGTCGAACATCGCCATGGTCGCGGCGTGGTCGTAGGGCTGCTCCTTGCGGCGGGCGCGACAGCCGCGCTCCAGCGCGGCCCAGGCGCCCTCGAAGTCGCCCAGCTCGTGCAGCTCGTTGTGCAGCGCGTAGGCCAGGTGCGACTCGTCGCGCGTCGCCAGCCCGGGCTGGTCCAGCAGCCGGCGCAGCATGTCGACGTGGTGGTGCTTGGGCGTGATGCGGTCCACGCGAGCCAGCATCGAGTAGACCGCGGCGTAGTTCGGCTTGAGCGCCAGCGCGCGTTCGAACGCGGCCGCGGATTCCTCGCGCCGGCCGGCGAACATCAGCGCCAGCCCGTGCATGTTGTGGATCTCGGCCACGCCCGGGCGCAGCTTCAGCGCGTGCTCGACCCACGGCAGCGTGCGCACGTGGTCGCCGGCGCTGGCGAAGAACGAGGCCAGGTCGACCAGCTTGTCGGGCGGGATGCGTCCGGCCAGACCGGTGCGCTCGACGTAGGCCTGCAGCCGCGGCAGGTCCTCGAACCGGCGCAGCAGGCGGGCGACGACCATGCCGGCCACCGGCGGCACGCCGTCGATGCGTTCGGCGGCGAGCACCGCGTGGTAGGCGTCGCGATAGGCGCCGAGCTGTTCCTTCGCGTTCGCCAGCTCGACCCACGCCGGCAGGAAAGTGCGGTCGTGTTCGACGATGGCCGTGTAGGCGTCGGCCGCCTGCCGCCACCAGCCCTTCTGCGAGTATCGCTGGCCCTGTTCCCAGAGCGCCTGTTGCTTGTTCGACATGGCGGCCATTGTACCGACCCCGCCGTCCCCGGCCGCCCGTCGGCGGCCGGGTGGCGCGGCCGATCAGCCCGCGAGCGCGGCGCGGATGCGCGCCTGCTCGTCGCGCAGGGCCTGCGGCATGCGCGGGCCGTACTCGTCGAGGAAGGTACCGATGGAATCGAACTCGGCGCGCCAGGCATCGCGGTCGAAGCCGAACAGGAGCGCGCGGGCTTCGTCGCTCAGCGCGACGCCGTCGAGGTTCAGGTCCTCGGCCCGCGGCAGCGCGCCGATCGGCGTCTCCACCGCGCCGACCTCCCCATCCGCGCGGCGCAGCATCCACTCCAGCACGCGCAGGTTGTCGCCGAAGCCCGGCCACAGGAACCTGCCGTCGGCGCCCTTGCGGAACCAGTTGACGTGGAAGATCTTCGGCAGCTTCGCGCCGGCACGGTCGAAGGTCAGCCAGTGCGCGAAGTAGTCGGCGAAGTTGTAGCCGCAGAACGGCTTCATCGCCATCGGATCGCGGCGCATCACGCCGACCGCGCCGGTGGCGGCGGCGGTGGTTTCCGAGCCCATCGCGGCGCCGACCAGCACGCCGTGGGTCCAGTCGCGGGCCTCGAACACCAGCGGCACCAGCGACGCGCGGCGGCCGCCGAACACGATCGCGCTGATCGGCACGCCCTGCGCGTCCTCGGCATGCGCCGAATACGACGGGCACTGCGTCGCGCTGACGGTGAAGCGCGCGTTCGGATGGGCGGCGGGGCCGTTTGTGGAATCGTATTCACGACCGCGCCAATCGAAGGCGGGTACGCCGCCGTCCAGACCCTCCCACCACGGCTGCCCGTCCGCAGTCAGGCCGACGTTGGTGAAGATCGTGTTGTTGCGGATCGTCGCGAGTGCGTTCGGATTGGACTTGCTCGACGTGCCCGGCGCGACGCCGAAGAAGCCGGCTTCCGGATTGATCGCATACAGGCGGCCGTCGGCGCCGGGGCGCATCCAGCAGATGTCGTCGCCGATCGTCCAGATCTTCCAGCCGGCCTCGCGATAGCCTTCCGGCGGGATCAGCATCGCCAGGTTGGTCTTGCCGCAGGCCGACGGGAACGCGGCGGCGATGTAGCGCGTCTCGCCCTGCGGGTTCTCGACGCCGAGGATCAGCATGTGCTCGGCCAGCCAGCCTTCGCTGCGCGCCTGGTGCGACGCGATGCGCAGCGCATGGCACTTCTTGCCCAGCAGCGCGTTGCCGCCGTAGCCGGAGCCGTAGGACTGGATCGCCAGTTCCTCGGGGAAATGCATGATGAAGCGGCGGTCGGGGTCGAGTTCGCCGATCGAGTGCAGGCCCTTCACGAACACACCGTCGTGATGCTGCCCTTCGCGCTCGATCCGCGCCAGCGCCGGCGCGCCCATGCGGGTCATGATGCGCATGTTCGCGACCACGTACGGCGAGTCGGTGATCTCCACGCCGCAGCGCGACAGCGGCGAATCGATCGGGCCCATGCAGTACGGGATCACGTACATCGTGCGGCCGCGCATGCAGCCGTCGAACAGCGCGTCCATCTTCGCGTGCGCCTCGGCCGGCGCCATCCAGTGGTTGTTCGGGCCGGCATCCTCGGCCTGCGCGGTGCAGACGAAGGTCAGGTGCTCGACGCGGGCGACGTCGTCCGGATGCGAGCGATGCAGCCAGCTGCCCGGGTTGGTCGTCTCGTTCAGGCGGATCAGCGTGCCGTCGGCTTCCATCTGCGCGATCAGCGCGGCGTGCTCGGCGTCGCTGCCGTCGCACCAGTGCACGGCATCGGGACGGGTCAGCCGGGCCACGTCCTCCACCCAGCGTTGCAGGGCGGCGAGGCGGGTGGGCGGGTGCAGCGGGACAGCGAAGGCATTCATGCGAACACTCGGCGGGAAGGAAACGGAAAGCGGCGATGACGGATGCGGCGCTCAGCGCGCCGGCGCGACCGTCGGGATGAGCGTGGCCATCATGTGTTCGACGTAGCCCTCGAATTCGTCGTGGGCCAGGCGGGGATGCAGCTTCAGGCTCAGCTGCAGGAAACCGACGTACGCCGCATAGGCCAGGCGCGCACGGTGCTGCGCGTCGGTGCGCTGCAGGCCGGCCTGGCGGAACGATGCGGACAGGTAGTCGAGGCGGCGCTGCGCCACGCGGCCGATCACCGGGCCGACGGCGGGATGATCGAACGCCTTCAACAGTTCGCTGTAGATCTTGTGCGCCTTCACTTCGTGCGCGACCAGCTGGAACAGCGCGCGCAGGCGCTGGCGCGGATCGCTCACCGCTTCGAGTTGCCCGAACACCGTCTCCTGCTCCACCGCTTCCCAGCGTTCCAGCGCGGCGGACAGCAGCGCGTCGCGCGACGGGAAGTGCCAGTAGAAGCTGCCCTTGGTGACGCCGAGCCGGCGCGCCAGCGGTTCGACCGCCACCGCCGCGACGCCTTGTTCGGCGATCAGGTCGAGGGCGGCCTGCGCCCAGTCTTCCGCACTCAGGCGGCCGCTGCGTTCGGTCTTCAGGACGGGTTCGTTCATGACAACAGTGTAACCATACGGAACGCTTCGCAAAAGTATCGTGTGACTACGATTGCAAACCGGATTTCAGGCGTTTCGCGGCACATTGACAGCGGCGAAATCGCGTGTCCATACTTTGGCGTATGGAAGCGGGGTGCCGGCGACGCCGTGGCGCACCGTTCCAGTCCGGGTCGCGACGCCGTTGCCGCGATCCCTTCCCCGTCGCGCCGATGTCCGCCGGAGTTGCCATGAGTCTCGTCCTGCCCTTCCTCGCCCTGCTGCTTACCACCGGGTTCTGCGCCTACCATCGCCTGCGCATGGCGATCTGGGCCGCGATCGCCGCCACCCTGCTGGTCGGGTGCTGGCTGCTCGGTGCGAACCGCACCGCCACCCTGGTCGCCGCCACGCTGACCGCGCTGGTCGCCCTGCCGATGCTGATCCCGCCGGTGCGCAAGGCGCTGATCACCTCGCCGCTGCTGAAGTTCTACACGAAGCTGCTGCCCCCGCTGTCCGACACCGAGCGCACCGCGCTGGAATCCGGCACGGTCGGTTTCGAGGGCGAACTGTTCTCCGGCAAGCCGGACTGGGACAAGCTGCTGTCGCTGCCGAAGCCCGAACTGAGCGACGAAGAGCGCGCCTTCCTCGACGGCCCCTGCGCCGAGCTGTGCCGCCGCGTCAACGACTGGGAGATCACCCACGTCCGCGCCGACCTGCCGCCGGAGCTGTGGGACTACATCAAGCAGAACAAGTTCTTCGGCCTGAACATCCCGAAGGAGTACGGCGGCCTCGGCTTCTCCGCGCTGATGAACCACAAGGTCATCCAGAAGCTGGCGCCGGTCTCCAGCGTGGTCAGCTCCACCGTCGGCGTGCCGAACTCGCTGGGCCCGGCCGAGCTGCTGATGCACTACGGCACCGAGGAACAGAAGCGCCACTACCTGCCGCGCCTGGCCGACGGCCGCGAAGTGCCGTGCTTCGCGCTGACCGGTCCGTTCGCCGGCTCCGACGCCACGTCGATCCCGGACTACGGCATCGTCTGCGAGGGCGAATGGAACGGCGCGAAGGTCGTCGGCATCCGCCTCACGCTCAACAAGCGCTACATCACGCTGGCGCCGGTCGCGACGCTGATCGGCGTGGCGTTCCGCATGTACGACCCGGACGGCCTGCTGGGCGAGAAGAAGGACATCGGCATCTCGCTGGCGCTCGTCCCGCGCGACACAGCGGGCCTGGAGATCGGGCGCCGCCATTTCCCGCTGAATTCGCCCTTCATGAACGGCCCGATCAAGGGCAAGGACGTGTTCGTGCCGCTGAGCCAGCTGATCGGCGGCGAGGAATACGCCGGCCAAGGCTGGCGCATGCTCATGGAGTGCCTGTCGATCGGCCGCTCCATCACCCTGCCCTCCACCGCCAGCGGCGGCGCCAAGATGGGCGCGCTGGTCACCGGCGCCTATGCCCGCATCCGCAAGCAGTTCGGCCTGTCGGTCGGCCGCTTCGAGGGCGTGGAGGAAGCGCTGGCCCGCATCGGCGGCCGCGCCTACGCCTGCAGCGCGCTGTCCGAAGCGACCGCGGCCGCGGTCGCCCGCGGCGAGAACCCCGCCGTGCCGTCGACCATCGCCAAGTACCACTGCACCGAGATGGGCCGCGAAGTGGCCCGCGACGTGATGGACGTGCACGGCGGCAAGGGCATCATCCTCGGCCCGCGCAACTATGCCGGCCGCAACTGGCAGTCGGTGCCGATCGCGATCACGGTCGAAGGCGCCAACATCATGACCCGCAGCCTGATGATCTTCGGCCAGGGCGCCATTCTCTGCCATCCGTGGGTGATGAAGGAGATGAAGGCCGCGCAGCTGGAGAACCCGAAGGAGCGCATTGCCCAGTTCGACGGCGCGCTGTTCGGCCACATCAGCTATGCCATTTCCAACGCCGTGCGCGCCTGGTGGTTCGGTTTCACCGGCACCCGCATCGGCACCGCGCCGGGCGGCGAATACACCCGCCGCTGCTACCGCAAGCTCAACCGCTACTCGGCGGCGCTCGCGGTGATGGCCGACACCTCGATGCTGCTGCTCGGCGGCAAGCTGAAGTTCAAGGAATCGCTGTCCGGCCGCCTCGGCGACGTGCTCAGCCAGCTCTACATCGCCAGCGCGATGCTCAAGCGCTACGAGGACCAGGGCCGTCCGGTCGCGGACCATCCGCTGCTGGCCTGGGCCTTCCACGACGCGATCCACAAGATCGAGCTGGCCCTGTCGGGCGCGCTGCGCAACTTCCCGATCCGTCCGGTCGGCTGGCTGCTGTGGGCGGTGATCTTCCCGTGGGGCCGCCGCGCCGAAGCGCCGAGCGACCGCCTGGGCCACCGCGCCGCCGCCCTGCTGATGACGCCGTGCGAAGCGCGCGACCGCCTCGGCGCCGACCTGTTCCTCGAACCGTGCGAGAACAACCCGGCGGCGCGCGTGAACAGCTACCTGCCGAAGGTGATCCTGGCCGAGCCGGTGGAGCGCAAGTTCCTCAAGGCGCTGAAGAACAGCGACATCGAGGCGCTGGACTTCCCCGCGCAGCTCGACGAGGGCGTGCGCGAGGGCTGGATCACCGCCGACGAGCGCAGGCAGCTGGAAGAACTGCGCGAGCTGACGCTGGACACGATCATGGTCGACGACTTCGAGTCGTGGGAACTGCGTTCCGCCGGCTACGTCGACGAGACGCCGCCCAGGACGCATCGCGCCGCCGCCTGATCGGGGCCGGCACGCAAGCAGCATGACCACACGAACGGCGGAACTTCCCGCCGTTCGCGTTTCCGGCGCCGCGCGCGCCTCCTCGCCGAACCGCACGCCATGGCCAACACGACCCTCGCCCTCTACGACCGCATGCGCCGCTGGCCCGCCGGCCACTGGCTGTTCTCCCGCGCGATCTGCTTCAAGGCACCGTACTTCGCCAGCATCCGGCCGACGATCACGGTGCTGCAACCCGGCCGCTGCGAAGCGACGCTGCGTCATCGCCGCGCGGTGACGAACCATCTCGGCACGGTCCACGCCATCGCGCTGTGCAACCTCGCCGAACTCGCCGGCGGCATGGTGACCGAGGCCAGCCTGCCCGCCGGCATGCGCTGGATCCCCAAGGGCATGACCGTCGAATACCGCAAGAAGGCGGTCGGCACGATGCACGGCGTGGCGACGCCGGCGATCCCGGTGGTCGCTGCCGACGCCGGCTACGAACTGCCGGTGGTCGTCGATGTCACCGACCCGGCCGGCGACCTCGTCTTCCGCGCGACCATCGCGATGTGGCTGTCGCCGAAGCCGCCGCGCGGCTGAGCGCGCATGCGCGCGCAGTGCCTTGCTGCGCGCGTCAGGCGGTCGCGAGCACCGCCGCGATCGCCGCGATCGCCGGCACGCCCTGCACGTAGAAGATGCGCTTGCTGACGCTGTACGCGCCGTACAGCGCCGCGACCACCACACAGCCGAGGAAGAACAGCGCGAGGTCCTGCCGCCCCGACGCGGCGGCCCAGAACAGGCCGGCGGCGAGGAAGCCGTTGTAGAGGCCCTGGTTGGCGGCCAGCACGCGGGTGGTCTCGGCCTTCTCCGGCGTGTTGCGGAACACCTTCATGCCCAGCGGTTTCGTCCACAGGAACATCTCGAGGACGAGGAAGTACGCGTGCAGCAGGCCGACCAGCACGATCAGCGACGGGGCGAGGGACGACAACATCCGGTGGCTCTCCTTGGAAGAATCAGGCCGCGGGTGCGGCCGGCAGCGCCTCGGCCTCGGCCGATTCGCGTTCGATGCGTTTCGCCAGACGCCAGCCGACGACGCCCGACGTGAGCGACGCCAGCGCGGCGATGCCCGCGAAGCCGGCGACGACGACGTGCAGCTTGCGCAGCGCATTCATGCCCAACGCCACGCTGAGGTCGCCGAAGCGCCACACCGCGGTGTCGACGGCGTTCTTGCCCTTGTAGCGCTGGCTGCGCGGGGCCATCGCGAACAGGCTCTCGCGCGCGGGGCCGACCATGCCGTAGGCCAGGCCGCGGCTGACCACCATGGCCAGGCCGACCCACGGCATCGCGACCGCGGTCTGCACCAGGCCCTGCAGGAACGACAGCACCAGGCCCTCGCCCCCGCCGAAGCGCACCGCAGCCTCCGCGGCGGCGATGCCGGTGACGGGCGCGTTCGGGTCCACGGCGATGCAGACCAGCAGCAGCACCAGCACCGTCGCCGTTTCCTTCATCACGATCACCGGGGCCGCCCCGTGGCGCGCCAGCAGCCAGCGGGTCAGCGTGGCCTGGACGATGATCTGCAGGCCGTTGGTCAGCAGATCGAGGTTGGCGAAGAAGCGCGTGCGCTCCGCGGCGTCGTGGAAGGTCTGGCCGGAGAAATCCG
This sequence comes from Lysobacteraceae bacterium, assembly GCA_051952955.1. Lineage (GTDB taxonomy): Bacteria > Pseudomonadota > Gammaproteobacteria > Xanthomonadales > Xanthomonadaceae > Lysobacter_I. The sequence goes on from JBQCJG010000127.1 coordinate 24,024, forward strand.
CGACCAGCGCGTAGTTGATCGTGCCGATGGCGTCGCCCAGCAGCAGCATGATCGCCATGCCGCGGGTGAAGGGATCGGCGAACACCTGGCGCAGGCCGTCGAACATGCCGCCGCCGACCGGCGCATCGTGGCCGGGATCCTTCGCGCGGTGGCCGTGCGCGGACGACCAGCGCCCCAGCCACCACGCGCAGAGCATCGCCACGCCGAGCAGACACGACGCCACCACCAGCAACGGCGGCACGCCGATCGCGCCGACCAGCAGCGACGCCATCGCGGGGCCGAAGATCGCGCCGAACGCGCCGCCCAGGCCGATCACCGGGAACAGCCGGCGCGCCTGCCGGTCGCTCCAGATGTCGGCCATGAAGCTCCAGAACACCGCGACCACGAACAGGTTGAACACGCTGACCCACACGAAGAACTCCGTGCCCAGCGCGCGCGGCGTGAGCAGGCCCTCGTGGGTGACCAGCGGCACGAAGCCCAGCAGGCAGGCGATGAAGAACAGGTAGACCCCCGGCACCACGATCCGCCGCGGATAGCGGCCGATCAGCCAGGCGAACACCGGCGTGAGGGTGAGGGTCGCGAGGAACGTCGCCGCGTAGAACCACGGCAACTGGGTGGAACCGACCGCGCCGGACAACTGCTCGCGCACCGGGCGCAGCATGTAGTACGCGGACAGGATGCTGAAGAAGTAGAGGAACGACCACGCGACCGCCTGCCGCTCGCCCACCTGCACGCGTCGCCCGTCCGCAGGTCCGATCGGATGGCCGCTCTGGTCGTCGACGGTCATGGGGCGGTCCGGGGGCGGTCGGGGATCCAGCGCGCACGGTAGCGGATGGCAACGGGCGCCGCCAGCCCGTCATCGGGCGCTTAGCCGCCGCGCCCTTTTCCGCCGAGCATTTGCTCTAGGGAGCGGGCATAGTGTCGCGCGCATACGATTTCAGGGGCCCGAGCGTGTTCGACTACATCATCATCGGCGCCGGGTCGGCAGGCTGCGTGCTCGCCCATCGGCTCAGCGAGGACCCGGACGTCAAGGTGCTGCTGCTGGAAGCCGGGCCGCGCGACTGGCATCCCTTCATCCACATGCCCGCCGGCATCTCCAAGCTGGTGAACCAGAAGGGCGTGAACTGGGACTACGACACGCTCGCCGAACCCCACCTCAACCATCGCACGCTGTGGTGGCCCCGCGGCCGGGTGCTCGGCGGCTCCAGTTCGATCAACGCGATGTGCTACATCCGCGGCGTGCCCGCCGACTACGACGACTGGGCCGCGCAGGGCGCGACCGGTTGGCACTGGGACAACGTCCTGCCCTACTTCCGCAAGTCCGAAGGCAACAGCCGCGGCGCCGACGCGCTGCACGGCGCCGACGGCCCGCTGTCGGTCTCCGATCTGCGCTACACCAACCCGCTGTCGCAGGTCTTCCTCGATGCCTCGCAGCAGGCCGGCCTGCGGCTCAACCGCGACTTCAACGGCCCCGAACAGCAGGGCGTCGGCTACTACCAGGTGACCCAGCGCGACGGCGCCCGCTGCTCGACCGCCGTGGGCTACCTCAACCCGGTCCGCAACCGCCCCAACCTGACCGTGCACACCGGCGCGCGGGTCAGCCGGATCACGTTCGACGGCCGCCGCGCCAACGGCGTGGCCTACGCGATGGGCGGCCGCAGCCACCACCAGCCGGCCGCGCGCGAAGTGCTGCTCTGCGGCGGCGCGATCAACTCGCCGCAGTTGCTGATGCTCTCGGGCATCGGCCCGGCCGACGACCTGCGCAGGCTCGGCATCGACGTGCTGGCCGACCTCGACGGCGTCGGCGGCAACCTGCAGGACCACCTCGACATCTGCACGCTGTTCCATTCGACCAAGCGGGTGACCTACGACCGCGTCAGCGACGTGAAGATCGCCTTCGACTACTACCTGCGCGGCCACCGCGGCGCGGGCAGCAGCAACATCGCCGAGGCCGGCGGTTTCGCGCGCTCGCCGCTGGCGCCGGACGACCGCGCCGACATCCAGTTCCACTTCGTGCCGGCGATGCTGGACGACCACGGCCGCCGCCGCCTGCCCGGCGACGGCTATACCCTGCACGCCTGCTTCCTGCGCCCGCGCAGCCGCGGCCGGATCACGCTCGGCAGCGATCGCGCCGGCGACAAGCCGCGGATCCTCGCGAACTACCTCGGCGACGCGGAAGGCTTCGACCTCAGGATGAGGGTCGAATGCGCGAAGATCTCGCGCACGATCCTCGGCCAGCAGGCGTTCGATGCCTTCCGCGGCACGCCGATCTTCCCCGCGAGCACCGACCTCGACGACGCCGGCCTGATCGAATTCATCCGCGCCAAGGCCGAGACCGTCTACCACCCCGTCGGCACCTGCCGCATGGGCAGCGACGCCGGCGCCGTGGTCGACCCGCAGCTGCGGGTGCGCGGCGTGGACGGCCTGCGCGTGGTCGACGCCTCGGTGATGCCGACGCTGATCGGCGGCAACACCAACGCGCCGACGGTCATGATCGCCGAGCGCGCCGCCGACCTGATCCGCGGCCGGGCGGCGTGAGGCCTGCCGGGCGCGCGCACGAGGTCGCGACGCCCGCCCCGAACCGCTAAAATTGCAGCCCTTCGCCCGGGCTTCCGGCCCGGCACCGTTTTCCCGCTCCAGGCCCGTTCGATCCAGGCCTTCCCGAAACCAAGGATTCCCGCTCGATGAAGATCCTCGTCGGCTACAAGCGCGTGGTGGACTACAACGTCCGCATCCAGGTCAAACCGGACGGTTCGGGCGTCGTCACCGACGGCGTCAAGCTCTCGCCCAATCCCTTCGACGACATCGCGCTGGAAGAAGCGCTGCGCCTGCGCGACAAGGGCATCGCCACCGAGGTCGTGGTCGCCACGATCGCCCCGGCGGATGCCCAGCCGCACCTGCGCAACGGTCTGGCGATGGGCGCGAACCGCGCCATCCACGTCGTCACCGACCAGGCGATCCAGCCGCTCACCGCGGCCCGCGCGCTGCTGAAGCTGGTCGAGAAGGAACAGCCGGACCTCGTGATCCTCGGCAAGCAGGCGATCGACGACGACGCCAACCAGACCGGCCAGATGCTGGCCACGCTGTGGGGCCGCCCGCAGGCGACGTTCGCCGGCAAGCTCGACATCGAAGGCGGCAAGGCCACGGTGGTGCGCGAGGTCGACGCCGGCCTCGAAACGCTCGAAGTGGACCTGCCGGCAGTCGTCACCAGCGACCTGCGTCTGAACGAACCGCGCTTCATCAAGCTGCCGGACATCATGAAGGCCAAGAGCAAGCCGCTGGAAACGCTGCAGCTGGCCGACCTCGGCGTCGCCTCCGGCGATACCCTCAAGACCACCCACTACGCCGCGCCGCCCAAGCGCAGCAAGGGCGTGATGGTGAAGGACGCGGCCGA
>JBQCJG010000128.1:0-5047 GCA_051952955.1 Lysobacteraceae bacterium
TCTCTTGCCCCTGGGGCGGGGGGGGGCGGCGCGGTAGCAGGAGGAGAGCGGACGCGTGCTCAGCGGCAGCGGCCGTAGCGATCCGGCGACGCCCCCGGGCCACCGCGCCGGCCAGGCGGGTTCTCCCAGTTCGTGCCCGGGCCGCCGACCGGTCCCGGCGGATTGCGGTCGTCGTCGAACCAGCAGCGCCAGGCCTGGTTCCAGAAGCCGTAGCGCGGATGCCAGTAGCCGAAGCGCGGGTTGAAGTAGTAACCGCCGTCGCGCACCGCGAACGTGTAGCGCACGCCGTGGTGGCGGTAGTAGCGCGTGTCCGGCGAGGCGCCGGGGCCGCCGCGCCAGCCGGGCGGATTTTCCCAGTTGGTGCCGGGGCCGCCGGCAGGGCCGGGCGGGTTGTTGTCGCGGTCGTGGGGGCGATCGCGAGCGGAGACGCCGCCGGCGATGGCGAGGGTCAGGGTGGCGATGGACAGCAGGGAAGCGATGCGACGCATGGTGGACTCCTGTTGCGGGATGCCACCGGTGAATGCCTGCGGAGGCGGCGTCGTTGACCGCCGCCCGTCCGCGTTCACGACGTGGCCGGATAGCTGTCGCCGCGATGAAGCGCGCCGCTGTTGTGTCGACGCGCCGGCGCGCGGCCGGCGCCGCAAACGAGAACGGCCGGGTTTCCCCGGCCGTTTCGCTGCGTGCGGCGCGCGATGCTCATTTCATGCGCGAGGCGACGAAGTCCCAGTTCACGAGGTTCCAGAACGCCTCGACGTACTTCGGGCGCGCGTTGCGGTAGTCGACGTAGTACGCGTGTTCCCACACGTCGCAGGTCAGCAGCGGAGTGTCGTCGCCGGTGAGCGGGGTCGCGGCGTTGGAGGTGCTGACCAGCGCCAGCGAACCGTCGGGACGCTGCACCAGCCACGCCCAGCCGGAGCCGAAGGTGCCGATCGCGGTCTTGGTGAACTCTTCCTTGAACGTCGCGAAATCGCCGAAGGCCTTGGCGATGGCGTCGCCGACCTGGCCGGTCGGTTCGCCGCCGCCGTTCGGCTTCAGGCAGTTCCAGTAGAACGTGTGGTTCCACACCTGGGCGGCGTTGTTGAACATGCCGCCCTGCGACTTGCGGACGATCTCTTCCAGCGGCATGTCCGCGAACTCGGTGCCCGCGATCATGTTGTTGAGGTTGGTGACGTAGGTCTGGTGATGCTTGCCGTAGTGGAAATCGATGGTCTCGGCCGAGATGTGCGGTTCCAGCGCGGTGCGGTCGTAGGGCAGGGCGGGCAGTTCGATGGCCATGGGAAATCCTTGTGTTCGGAAGGGCCTGGTCCGGTGCGGGCGCGGCAGGCGCGGCATCGGGACGGCCCCGGCGGAGTGGGGTCGGCCCCGGGCGAAGGCAAGCCCGGGGCCGCGCGAACGATTACAATGCCGGATTCTACCCCCACCTTCGCCGCAGCGGCTTTCTGCACGATGCGGCCACCCTCCTGCAGGAGATTCCCATGCCGGTGTTGGAACGCATCCAGTCCGAGATCGAATCCCATCCGATCGTCCTCTTCATGAAGGGCACGCCGCAGTTCCCGATGTGCGGGTTCTCCAGCCGCACGTCGCAGGCGCTGAAGGCCGCCGGCGCCAACGGCTTCCACAGCATCAACGTGCTGGAGGATCCCGAGATCCGCGCCAACCTGCCGCGCTATTCCAACTGGCCGACCTTCCCGCAGCTGTTCATCAACGGCGAACTGATCGGCGGCTGCGACATCACGCTGGAGCTGTACGAGTCCGGCGAACTGGCGCGCATGATCGCCGAGGCGCAGAAGGCCTGATGACCGCGACGGAGCCCGTCGCGGCGGGGGCGCTGCGGGATCGCGTGGTGCTGGTCGCGGGCGCGCACGGCGCGCTCGGGCACGCCGCCGCGCTGGCCGCGGCGCAGGCGGGCGCGACCGTGGTGCTGCTCGGCCGCAAGGTGCCGAAGCTCAATCGCGTGTACGACGCCATCGTCCGCGACGGCGGCGAGGCGCTGCTGTATCCGCTCGACCTGGAAGGCGCGACGCCCGACGACTACGCCGAGCTCGCGCAGCGCATCGCCGACGGCCCCGGGCGGCTCGACGGCCTGCTGCTCTGCGCCGCCGACTTCCGCGGTCTGACGCCGCTGGAGCACGTCGATCCGGCCTCGTTCGCGCGCACCCTGCATGTCAACCTCACCGCGCGCTGGTGGCTGACCCAGGCCTGCCTGCCGCTGCTGCGCGCCGCGCCGGATGCGGCCGTGGTGTTCGCCATCGATGCCGACGCCGGGCAGGGCGGCCCGTACTGGGGCGCCTACGGCCTCACCCCGTCCGCGCTGGCGACGCTGGTGTCGACCCTGCACGAGGAATTGCGCAACACGACCGTGCGCGTCTCCGGCCTCGCGCCCGGACCGATGCGCACGCCGCTGCGCGCGAAGGCCTACGTCGAGGAAGACGACGTGCTGGCGCGCGATCCGGTCGCGATCGCGCCGGCCTGCGTGCACCTGCTGTCGGCCGCCGGCGCCGACCGGCGCGGCGTGACCTGGTCGCCGCCGGCGTGAGCATCGCCTCCGCCGCGCTGCTGCTGTTCCTGATCCTCGATCCGCTGGGCAACATCCCGGTGTTCCTCGGCCTGCTGCGGCGCCTGCCGCCGCGGCGGCAGCGCGTGGTGCTGGGGCGCGAACTGCTGATCGCGCTCGGCGTGCTGATGCTGTTCCTGTGGTGCGGCAAGTACGCGCTGGACCTGATGCACCTGCGCCAGGAGTCGGTGTCGATCGCCGGCGGCATCGTCCTGTTCCTGATCGGCATCCGGATGATCTTCCCGCCGCCGGAAGGGCTGATGGGCGAGATCCCGGACGGCGAGCCCTTCATCGTGCCGATGGCCATCCCGCTGGTGGCCGGCCCCTCGGGCATGGCGGCGGTGATCCTGATGGGCAGCAACGAGCCGGCGCGCCTGGCCGACTGGAGCCTCGCCCTGCTGATCGCCTGGGCGGGCACGGCGGCGATCCTGTTCTCGGCGACCTACCTCTACCGCTGGCTCGGCCAGCGCGTCCTGACCGCGGTCGAGCGCCTGATGGGCATGCTGCTGGTCGCGATCTCGGTGCAGATGCTGATGGACGGCATCGCCACCTATCTGAAGGTGCAGCCGGTGGTGCCGATGCCCTGATCGGCATCATGTGACAGCCCTGTGCGACTAGCCGCTTGCCGGGCCACCTTCAAGTGCTTTGTGAAGAATATTCATTCAATTCTTTCAATGACTTACGGGCTCGCGGGGCGGTCACGGCACTGTCATCTCCGCGTTCTATCGTGTTAACCTATGGTTAACCCGGACCTGTCCGCGCGGCATGCCTGCGGGGCAGGAGTAAAGGGGCCGGACAATCTCGAATCTGGTGGATCGCGACGCTGGCACGTTCGCGATCCTCTCGCACGTCAACGCATCGTTTCTCCACCGAGGCCTAGAGCAATGAACCACACCAACCGTCTCCGACTTTCGAAACTGTCGATCGGACTCATCGTCGCGCTCGCCGCGGCGCCTGCGTTCGCCCAGAACACCACGGCGGCCGTCGGCGGCCAGGTGCTCGGTTCGGACGGCAAGCCGCTGGCCGGCGCCGAAGTGACGATCGTCCACACCGAGTCGGGCACGGTCAGCCGCGTCACCACCGATGCCAACGGCCGCTACACCGTCCGCGGCCTCCGCGTCGGCGGTCCGTACACCGTCACCGCGAACAAGGAAGGTGCCGGTACCCAGAGCGAGAACGACGTCTACCTCGCACTCGACCAGATGTCCTCGGTCGACATCTCGATCGGCGCGCAGCAGCTCGAGGCCATCCAGGTGACCGGCAGCGCCGGCGCCAACGTGTTCAGCTCCGACAAGATGGGCGCCGGCACCGCGATCAGCCGCGCCGACCTCGACAAGTACGCGTCGGTCCAGCGCAACCTGCAGGACTACGCCCGCTTCGATCCCCGCCTGTCGCAGACCGACAAGGAGCGCGGCGAGATCTCCGCCGGCGGCCAGAACTCGCGCTACAACAGCATCACCATCGACGGCGTCGCCACCAACGACACCTTCGGCCTCGAAGCCAACAACCTGCCGACCGCCAAGCAGCCGATCTCGATCGACGCGATCAACTCGGTGCAGGTGAACATCTCGAACTACGACGTCACCCAGAAGGGGTACACCGGCGCCAACATCAACGCCGTGACCAAGTCGGGCACCAACGCGTTCAAGGGCTCGATCTACTACGTCTACCGCGACGAGAGCCTCGCCGGCGACCGCTACAACCGCACCACGGATGCCTACTTCGCCCCGCCGGCGTTCGAGGAAACCACCAAGGGCGGCACCCTCGGCGGCCCGCTGATCAAGGACCGCCTGTTCTTCTTCGCCGCCTACGAAGAACTCAAGAGCACCCGCTCCTCGCCGGAATTCGGCCCGCTGGGCAGCGCCCGCACCAACGTTGCGATCACCCCGAGCGCGATCGCCGGCGCGCAGTCCATCGCCCAGAACACCTACAACGTCGACATCGGCCAGGCCGACGTCTCGGCCGCCGAGCTGGAAGTGAAGGACGCGCTGTTCAAGCTCGACGCCAACATCGGCGACCGCCACCGCGCCAGCCTGCGCTGGAGCAAGACCGAGCAGTCCGACCCGCAATACCCGAACTTCTTCAACAACCTGATCTCGCTCAGCTCGCACTGGTACAGCCAGGAGAAGACGATCGAGACCTACGTCGGCCAGGTGTTCTCCGACTGGACCGACAACTTCTCGACCGAGTTCAAGGTCTCTTACCGCGACTACAAGAGCACCCCGGTCAACAACTCCGACCTGCCGCAGATCCGCCTGAACTTCGCCGGCGCGCTGCCGCCGGGTTCGCCCGCGGTGTCCTCGCCCAACGCCGGCCTGATCTTCGGCACCGAGCGCAGCCGCCATTTCAACGACCTCTCGACCGAGACCTGGAACTACTACGCCGCCGCCAACTGGTTCGTGGGCAACCACAACCTGAAGTTCGGCGCCGACTACGACGACAACACCGTCTACAACGCGTTCCTGCAGGACACCAAGGGCAACTACACCTTCG
>JBQCJG010000129.1:0-7615 GCA_051952955.1 Lysobacteraceae bacterium
GGCGCGCTGCTGCTGGGACGCTGGCGGCGCGGCTGGCGCGGCGCCATCGAGGTGCGCTGGACGCTGGCGGCGATGGCGCTGCTGGTGCTGGCCTTTTTCGGTAGCAAGTTCGTGCTGGAACTGGTGCTGCACCGCACGGCGTGACGCGGCCTCCCCGCACCGCAAACGTACCTGGAAGGGTACGAATACGTTTGCAACTTGAATATTTGCATTGACAACTATTGCACGGGCCAGCAAAATGCCGCCCATGCATCAGCACGCCACCCCCGCCGAAGCCTGCACTGGGTCCGCGCTCGGGCTGCTGTTCCGCCAGGTGCGCGACGCGATGTGGGCGCGGATGGAGCGGGAGCTGGCCGCCGCCGGCCATGACCTGACCTTCAGCCAGTTCATCGCGATGAAGAAGCTGTCGGCCGGCGCCGCCAGCGTGACCGACCTCGCCCGCACGGCCGACCTCAACCCCGGCGCGATGACCCGCCTGCTGGACAAACTGGAAGCCCGCGGCCTGCTGGTGCGCGTGGCCGACCCGCGCGACCGTCGCGCCCTGCATATCCACATGACCGATGCCGGCCGCAAGCTCTGGAGCGAGGTCGACCAGTGCGGCCGCCGGGTGCGCGAACGGGCGCTGGATGGCATGGACGACGCCACCCGCACCCTGCTGACCGGCCTGCTCGAGCAGGTCCGAGACAACCTCCTTTCCACGGACTGACCCGATGTCCCGACACCTCTCCCTCGCTGCCGCCGTCGCCGGCGCGTTGCTGGTTTCCGGGTGCGCAAGCACCGGCGGCCTGCAGCCGGCCTCCGCTCCCCAAGACGCCTCCGCCTATGCGGTGACGCGCAGCCTCGCCGGCGCGCCATTGAGCGACGCTGCCTTCCCGCGGCGCGACTGGTGGCGCGCGCTCGGCGACCCGCAGCTGGATGCGCTGGTCGACGAAGCGCTGCGCGGCACGCCGTCGCTGGCCGCGGCCGACGCCCGCGTGCGCAAGGCGCAGGCGCAGGCCGAACTGGCCGACGTCGCGCGCCAGCCCGGCGCCACCGGCTCGGTGCGCTACTCCGGCGCCTACCTGCCGCAGAGCCTGATCTCGGCGCCGTTCGGCGGCGACTACAAGGGCGTGGAGCTGGGCCTGGTCGAGTTCGCCTATGCCCCCGACCTGTGGGGCGGCCATCGCGATCGCTGGGAAGCCGCGGTCGACCTGGCCCACGCCGCCGAGGCCGATGCGCAGCAGGCGCGCCTGCTGCTGTCGTCGAACCTCGCCCGCACCTACGTCGGGCTGGCGCAGGCCTTCGATGCGAAAGCCGTGGCCGAACGCGAAGGCGCCCGCGCCCGGCAGCAGCTCGACCTTGCCCGCCGCCGCGTCCGCGCCGGCCTCGACAACGCGCTGCAGACCCGCCAGGCCGAAGGCGCCGTCGCCGCGGCGCAGCAGCAGGCCGACGCCGCGCAGCAGCGCATCGACGCCCTGCGCAACGCGCTCGCGGCGCTGACGGGCCAGGGCCCGGATCGCGGGCTGGCGATCCAGCCGCCGGCGCTGCTCGCCGTCGACGCGCCGGCGCTGCCCTCGGACCTGCCGAGCGAACTGCTGGGCCATCGTCCCGACGTCGTCGCCGCGCGCTGGCGCGCCGAGGCCGCGACGAAGAGTGTCGCCGCCGCGAAGACCGACTTCTATCCCAGCGTCAATCTGTCCGCGATGGTCGGCATCGCGGCCGGGAAGCTCTCGGACCTGTTCACCCGCGATGCCGCCTTCGGAACCGGCGGCCCGGCGATCAGCCTCCCGATCTTCAACGGCCGCCGCCTTCGCGGGCAGTTGGCTTCGACCGACGCCGACGCCGACCTCGCCTACGCGCAGTACGACCAGACCGTGGTCGGCGCGCTGCGCGAAGTCGCCGACGCGCTGCAGGCCGCGCGCGCGCTCGATGCGCAGATCGCGTCGCTCGCGGAGGCGCGCGAAGCCGCGCGCAAGGCGCAGGCGCTGGCCGAAACCCGCCGCCGTGCAGGCCTGGGCACGCAGCTGGACGTGCTCGCCGCGCAGCGACCGGTGTACCAGCTCGACGCGCAGATCGCCGGGCTCCGCGCCGAGCGCCGCAACGTCGCGGCCGACCTCGCGGTCGCGCTCGGCGGCGGCTTCGCGCCGGTACCGCCACCGGCCGAGGCGCAACCCGCTTCTGATTCCGACCCCACTCCCGACTCGTCCTCCACGTCTTCCCGGACCGCCCCATGACCACCGAAACCAACCCCGCCCCCGACGCCGCGTCCCCCGCGCCGAAGAACGGCAAGCGGCGCCGGGCGCTCATCATCCTCGCCGCCCTCGTCGTCGCCGGCGGCATCGGCTTCTTCGCCTGGCACATGCTCGTCGGGCGCTGGCACGAGGAAACCGACGACGCCTACGTGCAGGGCAACATCGTCGCGATCGCGCCGCAGACGCCCGGCACCGTCGTCGCCATCGGCGCCGACGACGGCGACCGCGTGGTCGCCGGCCAGGTGCTGGTGAAGCTCGATCCGAACGACGCCGAGGTCGCCTACGAACAGGCGGTCGCCAACCTCGCCGGCACCGTGCGCCAGGTGCGCGGCCTGTTCAACGCGGTGCAGGCCGGCGAGGCCGACCTGCAGGCGCGCGAAGTCGCGGTGAAGCAGGCCCGCGCCGACGTCGCCCGCCGCAGCGGACTGGTCGACGGCGGCGCCGTCTCCGCCGAGGAACTGGCGCACGCGAAGGCCCAGCTCGAGGCCGCCGAGGCCGCGCTGTCGTCCTCGCGCGGGCAACTTTCGCGCAACCGCGCGCTGGTCGACGCCACCACGCTGGAGAAGCAGCCGCAGGTGCTGGCCGCCGCCGCGCAGCTGCGCCAGGCCTACCTCGCCCTGCAGCGCGGCGAGATCGTCTCGCCGATCGCCGGCTACGTCGCGCGCCGCAGCGTGCAGCTCGGCCAGCGCGTGCAGCCCGGCACCACGCTGATGACCGTGGTGCCGCTGGAGCAGGTGTGGGTCGAGGCGAACTTCAAGGAAACGCAGCTCGCGAAGATGCGCCTCGACCAGCCGGTGGAACTCACCTCCGACCTCTACGGCAGCGACGTGCATTACGCCGGCAAGCTGTCGAGCATCGGCCTCGGCACCGGCAGCGCGTTCGCGCTGCTGCCGGCGCAGAACGCCAGCGGCAACTGGATCAAGATCGTGCAGCGCGTGCCGGTGCGGATCGCGCTGGATCCGAAGCAGTTGGCCGAGCACCCGCTGCGCATCGGCATGAGCATGTCCGTCGACGTCTCGCTGCGCGAGGCCGGCAACGGCGTGCTGCCGACGACGCCGTCGAAGGCGCCGGGCCTGCGCACCGAGGCCTACGCGAAGCAGCTGGCCGACGCCGACGCGCTGATCGACCGGATCGTGCGCCAGAACCTCGCCGGCGGCCGCTGAGCCCGCCGCCCCCGCCCGGATGACGTCGCCGCCATGAGCGCCACCACCGCGAATGCCGATGCGGCCCCCGCCGCGCCGGCCCCGGCCGCTGCCGGCCCCTTCCGCCCCGCGAACGTGCCGCTGACCACGGTCGGCCTGGCGCTGGCGTCGTTCATGCAGGTGCTGGACACCACGATCGCCAACGTCTCGCTGCCGACCATCTCCGGCAACCTCGGCGGCAGCGCCAACCAGGCGACGTGGGTCATCACTTCGTTCGCGGTGAGCAACGCGATCGCGCTGCCGCTGACCGGCTGGCTCACCCGCCACTTCGGCGAGCGCAAGCTGTTCATGTGGTCGACGCTGGCGTTCGTGATCGCGTCGTTCCTGTGCGGCATCGCCGAGAGCATGGGCATGCTGGTCGCGGCGCGCGCGCTGCAGGGGTTCGTCGCCGGGCCGATGTACCCGGTCACGCAGGCGCTGCTGCTGTCGATCTATCCACCGCACAAGCGCGGACAGGCCATCGCGCTGCTGGCGATGGTGACGGTGGTCGCGCCGATCGCGGGGCCGATCCTCGGCGGCTGGATCACCGACAACTACAGCTGGGAATGGATCTTCTTCATCAACATCCCCATCGGCATCTTCGCCAGTTTCACCGTCGGCAGGCAGCTCAAGGGCCGTCCGGAACGGCTGGAGAAGCCGAAGATGGACTACGTCGGCCTCGCCACGCTGGTGCTGGGCGTGGGCGCGCTGCAGATCCTGCTGGACCTGGGCAACGACGAGGACTGGTTCCACTCGAGCACGATCGTGATCCTGGCGATCGTCTCCGCGATCTCGCTGGCGGTGTTCGTGATCTGGGAACTCACCGACCGCGATCCGATCGTCAACCTGCGCCTGTTCCGCCACCGCAACTTCAGCGCCGGCACCGCGGCGATGGTGGTGGCCTACGCGGCGTTCTTCAGCGTCGGCATCCTGGTGCCGCTGTGGCTGCAGCGCAACCTCGGCTACACCGCGATCTGGGCCGGCTTCGCCAGCGCGCCGATCGGCATCCTGCCGGTGCTGCTGACGCCGTTCGTGGGCAAGTACGCGAACCGCTTCGACCTGCGCGTGCTCGCCAGCATCGCGTTCGTGGCGATGTCGCTGACCAGCTTCGCCCGCTCGGACTTCAACCTCGACGTCGACTTCCGCACGGTGGCGCTGGTGCAGCTGTTCCAGGGCCTGGGCGTGGCGCTGTTCTTCATGCCGGTATTGACGATCCTGCTGTCCGACCTCGAACCGCACGAGATCGCCGCGGGCTCGGGGCTGGCGACGTTCATGCGCACGCTGGGCGGCAGCTTCGCGGCGTCGCTGACGACCTACGCGTGGACCAGCCGCAGCGCGGTGCACCACGCGCAGCTCGCCGATGCGGTGTCCACCACCGACCCGGCGACGATGGCGCAAATCACGGCGATGGGTGGCGGCAGCCTGCAGCGCGGCGCGGCGGTGCTGGAGCGGATGATCGGCAACCAGGCGGCGCAGATCGGCTTCAACGAGATCTTCCACCTGCTCGGCATCATCTTCCTGTCGGTGATCGCGTTCGTGTGGATCGCGAAGCCGCCGTTCTCGGCGAAGGCCGGCCCGGCCGCGGCCGGCGGGCTCTGAGCCTCAGCGGTCGGCCGCCGCGTCCAGCGGGTCGGCCAGCCGCTCCACCGCGACCACATCCATGCCCTTGTAGGCGCCGGCGCGCGGCGCGTTCGCCTTCGGCACGATCGCGCGCCTGAAGCCGTGGGTCGCGGCTTCCTTCAGCCGCTCCTCGCCGTTCGGCACCGGGCGGATCTCGCCCGACAGTCCGACCTCGCCGAACGCGATCGTCTTCTCCGGCAGCGGGCGGTCGCGCAGCGACGACAGCACCGCGAGCAGTACCGGCAGGTCGGCGGCGGTTTCCTGCACGCGGATGCCGCCGACCACGTTCACGAACACGTCCTGGTCGCCGACCATGATCCCGCCGTGGCGATGCAGCACCGCCAGCAGCATCGCGAGCCGGTTCTGTTCGAGGCCGACCGCCACGCGGCGCGGATTCGACAGCGGCGAGGCATCGACCAGCGCCTGCACCTCGACCAGCAGCGGCCGCGTGCCTTCGCGGGTGACCATCACGCAGCTGCCGGGCTGGTGGCCGCTGCCGGAGAGGAAGATCGCCGAGGGATTAGGCACCTCGCGCAGGCCCTTGTCGCCCATCGCGAACACGCCGAGTTCGTTGACCGCGCCGAAGCGGTTCTTGAACGCGCGCAGCACCCGGAAGCGGCTGCCGCCGTCGCCTTCGAAATACAGCACGGCGTCGACCATGTGCTCGAGCACGCGCGGGCCGGCGATGCCGCCTTCCTTGGTGACGTGGCCGACGAGGAAGATCGCGGTGCCGGTCTCCTTCGCGTAGCGCACGAGGCGCGCGGCGCTCTCGCGGACCTGGCTGACCGAACCGGGCGCGGCGGTCAGCGTCTCGGTCCACAGCGTCTGCACGGAGTCGGCGACCAGCAGCTTCGGCCGCATCGTTGCGGTCTGTTCGAGGATGCGCTCGACGCCGGTTTCGGCCAGCGCGCTCAGCCCATCGAGCGGCAGCCCGAGCCGCGCCGCGCGCCCGGCGACCTGCGCCAGCGATTCCTCGCCGGTGACGTACAGCGCCGGCAGCCGCCCGGCCATGCTCGCCAGCGCCTGCAGCAGCAGCGTCGACTTGCCGATGCCCGGATCGCCACCGATCAGCACCACCGCGCCCTCGACGAGGCCGCCGCCGAGCACGCGGTCGAACTCGCCGATGCCGGTCGTGGTGCGCTGGTCCTCGTGCTGCAGCACGTCCTTCAGTGCGGTGATCTTCGGCGGCTCGACCTGCCCCGCCCAGCTGCCGCGGCGCGCGGCCGGCGGCGCGCTCACCGCACTTTCCAGCACGATCTGGGTGAGCGTGTTCCAGGCGCCGCATTCGGCGCACTGCCCCTGCCACTTGCCGTGCTCGGCGCCGCACTCGCCGCAGACGTAGGCGGTGCGGGCCTTGGCGGCCGACTTGCCGGGGGCTTTGCTCACGGGCGATTCCGGGAATGACGACGGACTACTGTAGCGGGCGGCGGTCGCAGACGGCGAGACGGACCGTCAGCCGGCCACCTGCGACGCGAGGCCCGCGTTGCCGCGCCACGCCAGCCACAACACGGGCATGCCGAGCCCTGCGATCACCGGGAACGCGATCGCGACGGCGGGCGGCGACGCCATGCCCGGCCAGCCGGTCGTCAGCGTCGGCCACAGCCCCAGCACGACCAGCCGCGCCGCTTCCAGCGCGAAGCCCCACGCGCGGTTTTCGAGCAGCGCGCCCAGCGTGCACAGTCCTGCCGTCACGAACCCCGCGAACCCCAGCGCCTGCATGCCGCCGAGCGTGGCGGCATGCGACAGGAACTGCGTGCCCAGCCCCAGCAGCAGCGCGAAGTGGAACAGCGCGTAGGCCTGCATCGGCCGCGACGCCGGCGGATCGTACTCGCGGCGCGTGAGGTCGAAGGCAGGCTTCGGGAAACGCTCCGCCACGTCGGCCGGCCGCCAGCCGGGCGGCTTCAGCCAGACGCGCAGCTTGTCGCGCCAGCGGCGCGCATGCCTCGCATCCTTCGCCAGCGCGGCATAGACCTCGACGTTCGCCCACAGCGGGTTGAAGCTGCGCAGTGGCGCGCGGGTGCCGAACACCGGCGGATCGTCGTCGACTTCCTCGGCGAAGGTGCCGAACAGGCGATCCCACAGGATGAAGAGGCCGCCGTAGTTCCGGTCGAGGTAGCGATCGTTCACCGCGTGGTGCACGCGATGGTTCGACGGCGAGGCGAACACGCGGTCGAACCAGCCGAGCTTCGGCACCAGTTCGGTGTGGATCCAGAACTGGTAGAGCAGGTCGATCACCGCGACGACGGCGAACACCTCCACCGGCACGCCCAGCACCGCCAGCGGCACGTAGAACAGCCAGCCCAGCAGCACGCCGCTGCCGGTCTGGCGCAGCGCGGTGCTGAGGTTGTAGCGCTCGCTCTGGTGGTGGACGACGTGCGCGGCCCACAGCACGCCGACCTCGTGGCCCGCACGATGCAGCCAGTAGTAGCAGAGGTCGTACAGCACCAGCGCGAGCAGCCATACCCACGGGCTGTCCGCCGGCAGGTCGAACAGCGCGACGCGCGGCAGCAGCCACGCATAGAGGCCGATCGTCAGCAGCTTCGCGAACGCGCCCACCACCTGCGACAGCACGCCCAGGCCGAT
>JBQCJG010000130.1:0-22698 GCA_051952955.1 Lysobacteraceae bacterium
GGCGGGAGCGCGTCGCCCGCCGCGGTCGGCGGGCGACGTCACGCAGGTTCCGAGATCAGCCGATCGCGCGCATCGCGCGGGCGAACAGGCTGCCGCTCTGCGAGCGCGCCAGCGTTTCGCCGGCGGCGCGCAGGCCGGACAGCGCAGCGCCTTCCATGAAACCCTGCCACTCGTAGAAGCTGCTGGTGTGGTCGCCGGCGAACAGAACGTTGTCGACGGCCTTCGCCTCGTTGTGGGCAATCATCGTGAAGTAACCCGGGCGATGGCAGGTGTACGCGCCCTTGCTGTAAGGGTTGTTCGACCAGTGCTGGGCGAACGACACCGGATCGCCGCTGGCACCGCGCTGCACCGCCTGGAACGCGCCCGGCATCACCGTGTTGAGCTCGGTGAGGAAGCGCGAGGTCTCGGCGGTGAGGTTGCGCGGATCGAAGCTGCGCGCCGACGCACCGCCGATCAGGCCGGTCAGCACCGCACGCGTCTCGCTGCCGTTGGCCGGGTTGGTCTCCCACGTGGCCTGCACGCGCGAGCGGTCGCTGTAGGTCGTGCCGTTGGTGCCGTGCTTGATGTACCAGTACGGCTGGTTGAAGCCGACCATCAGCTTGGCGCTGTCGCCCATCGCCGACTGCTGGATCGCGAAGCGCTTCCAGTCCGGCAGGCCGACGCTGGCGTCGATCTGGACGTCGCGCAGCACGCTGAAGGGCAGCGCCAGCACCACCACGTCGTGGTCGCGCTGGAACGTGCGGCCGTTCGCGTCGAAGGTCAGGCGCACGCGGCCGCCGGCGAGCTTGCTGACCGCGACCAGGCGATGGCCGGTCTGCACCGGCGACGGCAGGCGCGCGGCGAGTTCGGTCGCGATGCGGTCGTTGCCGTCGACGACGTGGAAACCGTCGCCGCCGAACGCGCCGACCTGCGCGAACTTGCCGCGCTTGTCGCCGTGCAGGAAGCGCAGGAAGCCGATCGCGCTCAGCTCGTCGATGCCGGCGCCGTACTCGGCGGCGTAGGCCGCGCCGATCACCTTGCGCAGCAGGCCGCCGGCGCCGTTGAGGGTGAGGTAGTCGTCGAGACTCATCAGGTCGAAGGTCTCGTCGGCGACGTTGTGGCGCTCGGCGGTGGGCGTGCCGATCAGCGCGAGATCCTCGCGCATGGCGCCGACGAAGCCGCGGAATTCCTCGACCACCTGCGCCTCGGAATAGACGCGGCCGTCGAAGTGGTAGCGGGTGGAGCCGGGCTGCATCGAGAAATCCTCGAGCGGCAGGCCGAACAGGCGGGCGTAGCCCAGCATGGTGTGGTGCGAGCCGCCGATGAACTCGGCGCCGCGCTCGGCGACCTGCGGACCGAACGCGCCGCGCAGGCTGAAGCAGCGGCCGCCGACGCGGCCGGAGGCCTCGTAGACCTGGGCGGCGACGCCGTTGCGGCCCAGCTCGAAGGCGCAGCTCAGGCCGGCGATGCCGGCACCGACCACCGCGACGCCGCCGTTGCCCGTCACCAGCGCCTTGCGCAGCTTCGCCGCACCGGCCATCGCCATCGGGCTCACCGCCCCGGCACCGGCGGCCGCGGCGACCGCGCCGGCCATCGCGCCGGTCGTGAACCGGCGGCGGCCCGCGTCGCGCGGGCCGTCCAGATGCGCGATCGCGTCCTGCGCACTCGCGCCGGTGGCGTCGCAATGCGCCGCCAGGCGTGCCAGGCGCTGCAGACGCGCCATCATCGAACTACCGCTCATGTGCTTTCCCCCGATGTCTTCACGAAATGTCCGGCCACGACGACGCCCGGGTCGCCTCGCGGCGACACCCGTCCCTGGCCCGTCCGTCGTACCCCCTGCCCGCGGCGCGTTTCCCCCGGCGCGCAGGCCCGTGGGGAGTGTGCCATAACCGGCACCGATGGTGCCGCCGTGTCGCGCACCGGGATCGACGCGCCCCCTGCGCCGGCCGGAGATCGGCCGGTGCGCGGCTCAGGCCGGCGCCAGTTCGCCCGCGAACCGCTTGCGCAACTGCTTGAGCCGCTTCAGCGCGGCGTCGGTCTGGTGCTTGGTCTCGCACATCGCCCGGTAGATGTGCAGCGCGTCGTCGACCTCTTCGCGGCAGCGGGCCTCGATCGCCGCATGGTCGCCGCGGTCGTACAGGTCCCACACCGAGCGACCCGGATCGATGCGCTTGCCGTCGGCGTACTTCTCGTAGAGCTGGCGCTTGGTCTTGGGATACGAGAAATACGGATGGTTCAGTGCGAACTGGCCGAAGCTGGCCACGCCGAGGTCGAGCTGGCGACAGCCGTACAGCAGGTCGTGCGCCTGCGCCGGGTCCAGCACGCCGTGCTGCGCGATGCGCGCCGCCAGGCAGGGCACATCGCTGTGGCCGATGCCGATGCCGGCGAGGATCGGCGACCCTTCCTGGCGCGCGTCGGCGTAGGGTTTCCACTCGGCCTGCAGGTGCGCGGTCATCGCGCGCAGCATCGCCGCCTCGTCGTCGTGCGACCACACCCAGAACTCGCTGCGTCCGATCACCCGGTCGAGCATCGGCAGGTAGGTCAGGAAGGCGCCGCCCAGCAGCCGGTGGTCCGGGAGGTGCGGCGAGAATCGCATGCCGCTGGGGCTGTGCCGGGCGCGATCGGGCGCCGGGACGTAGTACTCGAGATCGAAGAACAGGATCCGGGTCCTGTCCGGAAAGAAGCGGCGCTCCACGCGCATGGGCTCTCCTGAGCGAAATGACGTCCTCGCGCGGCGCGGGGGGTCGCGCCGACTGCCGGCGACGCTAAGCGCCGGCCCGCACCCGGTCAAGGCGCGACGTCACAGCCTGTGAGCCCGGTCCGGCCCGGTTCAGACGGGCGGCGCAGCGGGTCCGATCAGGGGTCGGGCCAGCACGAAATCGATTGCCGCGCACACCGCTGCGGCCTGCGCGGCATTGCACTGTTCGGGGGTGGCGCGCGGACTGTCGGGATAGACCTCGGTGGTAGTGCGATACGGCGCGTCGGTCAGGCCCGCGCACAGGCCGAGCGCGCGCAGCGGATAGCGGATCACGCCCGGCGCCACCACCGGCGAGCCGATGATTTCGCCCTGCGCGTCCGCCGGCGCGATATGGGTGACCTGCGCCACGGCGGCGATCACCGCGGCCTGGAAGGCTGGCTGCGGCGCCTCGGTGTCGTCGACCAGGTAGAAGCCGTCGGGGATGAGGCCCGGTTCGAACGGCTTGCCGTCGCGCGCGGCCAGCGCGGGCCGGAATTCGGATTCGTCCGAATCGGTGGTCTCGTGCAGGTCGATGTGCAGGCCGAAGCGGTCGCGCCAGGGCGCGACGCGGCGCATCAGCGCCGCCGACTCCGGCGCCGGGCTGTCCTCGCGGAACGAACGGTTGGGATCGACCGCCTGCGCGTTCCAGCGCTGGACGTGTTCGTAGGCCCACGGGCTGACGCACGGCGCCACCAGCAGGTTCACGCGATCGGCATACGCCGCGGCATGGCGATCGAGGAAACGCAGCGCGCCGCGCACGCCGCTGGTCTCGTAGCCGTGCACGCCGCCGGTGACCAGCACGTACGGGCGCGCGTCGTCCCGGCCGCGGCTGCACAGGGCGAACAGCGGGTGCCGGCCGCCCTGCCCGTCGTCGATGTCGCCGTAGGCCACGACGTCGAAACGATCACGCAGGCGATCGATCGCGGCCAGCACATCGTCGGCGTAGCTGCGGCGGCGGCGCTGGCGCGCACGCCATGCGGCGATCTCCGCCGCCCCCCACGGCTGGCCGGGCGTGCCGATGGCGGGAAGGGCGTCGGTCATGGCGGGTCGTCCGGCAGCGATCGGGACGCAGAGTGTAGTGCGGGGTGGCGGGTCTCGCGCCACGTCCCGCGCATGCTGCGTCGCGTCATGCCCTTTCGGGCAATAGGCCGTGCGCCGAGCGCGGCCCACCATCGGGCGATCGGTCTTCATCGTCGTCATACCGACCCATCTGGGAACACGCCATGTCGCGCAGCACGTCGAAGTTCGCACGCCCTTCGTTCGCCCCCGCGTTCGTTTCCGCCGCCGCGTCGGCACTGCTGGCGCTCGCGCTGCCGATGCTCGGCGCCACCGCGCTGCTGCTGCCCGGCCGCGCGCAGGCGCTGGATTGCGGCACCAACAACGGCTACACCTGCACCGGCACCGCCACCCAGTACGCCGGCGGCTTCAATCCGGGCGCCGGCAGCGGCGGCTTCGGCGGTGCGTCCGGCTGCACCGCCACGCGCACGCCGGTGGTGTTCATCCCCGGCAACGGCGACAGCGCGATCAGCTTCGACATGCCGCCGGCTGCGGTGAGCGGCTACGCCACGCCGGCCAATTCGATGTACGACGAGTTCAAGGCGCGCGGCTACAGCGACTGCGAACTGTTCGGCATCACCTATCTCTCGTCGAGCGAACGCGGCTCGCCGCAGAACAACTACCACGGCCCGACGAAGTACCAGATCCTCAAGACCTTCATCGATGCGGTGAAGGCCTACACCGGCCGCAGCCAGGTCGACATCGTCGCGCACTCGATGGGGTCGAGCATGGCGCTGGCGACGATCCGGTACTACGGCCTCCAGGGCAGCGTGCGCCGCTTCGTCAACATCGGCGGCGGCCTGCGCGGGCTGAACACGTGCTACGCGACCGGCTACCAGTCGGCGCTGGCGCCGACCTGCAACGCCGAGGCGTACGTGTACCCGTACAACTACTACACGTTCGGCTACTACCCCAGCACCGGCGTGGCGTTCTACGGCTACAACCGCTGGACCGGCAGCGGCAGCGACAGCCTGCGCGCGATGCCGGCGGCGTATCCGTCGATCGGCTTCTACACGATCACCGCGGGCTTCTACGATCAGGTGCACTGCTTCACCACCAGCTACGCCGGCGGCTGCGACAGCGGCGCGCTGTTCAACGCGACCGCGAACGTGAAGGCGCAGGTCGACATCGGTACCGGCAGCAGCGCCTACGCCTACGACTGGAACTGGAACGACGGCAGCCCGTACAACGCCGGCGGCGGCGACACCAGCAACGGCGTCGGCCACTTCCGCTCGAAGACCAACGCCGGCCGCATCGCCTACAACATGCTGGCGACCACCTGCACCACCGGCTGCGCCAACGGCTACGCCGGCGTCAACGGGCCCGCGTTCAACCGCTGACCGCGCTCCGCGGGACACGCGGGAGGCGTCGCGGGTATCCTGCCCGCCCTCATCCCGCGGAACGTCCCGTGCCGAAGTACGCCGGCCCCCTGCTCACCCGCGCGCTTGCCGAGGCGCTGCGCGCCGCGCGCGACGCAGGCGCAGCGACGTGGACCGGCTCGCTCGACCTGGGCCGCAGCACCGGCGAGGCGCGGCTCGACGCAGACGGCTGGACCTGGCGCGAGGTGCGCCATCCGTGGCCCGGCAAGCTCAAGGACCGCACGCTCTACCACTGGGACGAAGAGGAGTTCGTCCCGGTGTCGCGCGTCTCCGGCGGCCTGATCAAGCTGGTGCCCACCGACTGGGGCGCGCCGACGTTCGAGATCGACGGCATCAAGATGCTGCCCACGGCGAAGACCTCGCCGTTCGAGGACGCGCGGCGCAAGGTCGCGCTGGTGCGGCCGCAGGGCCGCGCGGTGCTCGACACCTGCGGCGGGCTGGGCTATTTCGCCGCCTGCGCGCTGGAGGCCGGCGCGGCGCGCATCGTGTCGTTCGAGAAGAACGCCGACGTGCTCTGGCTGCGCACGCTCAACCCGTGGTCGCCCGATCCCGACGCGCCGGAACACGGCGGCCGCCTGTCGCTGACGCACGGCGACGTGTCGCAGGCGATCGCGCAGCTGCCCGACGCCGCGTTCGACGCGCTGCTGCACGATCCGCCGCGCTTCGGCATCGCCGGCGAACTGTATGCGCAGGCGTTCTACGACCAGCTCGCGCGCGTCGCGCGGCGCGATGCGCGGCTGTTCCACTACACCGGCACACCGAACGCGCTGACCCGCGGTCGCGACGTGCCGCGCGAAGTCGCGAAACGACTGGAAAAGGCCGGTTTCCGGACCGAACTCGCGCTCGACGGCGTGCTCGGCGTGCGCCGCTGACGCGCGCGGCGCAGCCGGATCAGCCCGCGCGCAACGTGCGCGCGAACAGCGCCAGCAGCCGCGTCCAGGCGTCGGCCGCGGCCGCGGCGTCGTAGCGCGGCGTGGTGTCGTTGTTGAAGCCGTGCTGCGTGCCCGCGGGCTGGAACAGGACGTAGTGCGTGCCGGCCGCCTTCAGTGCGGCTTCGTACGCGGGCCAGCCGGCGTTGACCCGGTCGTCGCTCGCCGCCAGCACCACCAGCAGTTCGGCACGGATCTTCGCGACGTCCTCCGCCGGCGGCGCGCTGCCGTAGAACGGCGCAGCGGCGCGCAGCGACGGCAACCGGGTGGCGAGCAGGTTGACGATGCCGCCGCCCCAGCAGAACCCGACCGCGCCCATCCGACCGTTGCCGCCCTCGACCGCCGCCAGCGCGCGGGCCGCGGCCTGCATGTCCTGCCGGATCTTCGCCTGGTCGAGGGTCTGGAACTTCGCCCGGGCGTCGTCCTCGTTGCCGGGATAGCCGCCGAGCGGGAACAGCGCGTCCGGCGCGAAGGCGATGTAGCCGGCCAGCGCCAGCCGTCGCGCGATGTCCTCGATGTGGGGGTTCAGCCCGCGATTCTCGTGGACGACCAGCACGGTCCCGCGCTTGCCGCCGCGCTTCGCCGGCCGCGCGAGATACCCGCTGCCGCGGCCGTAGCCATCGGGCGAGTCGAATTCGAGCCGCCGCGTCGCCAGCCGCGCGTCGTCGGGCGCGACCTGCTGCGCCAGCGCGAACTGCGGGGTCAGCGCCTCCAGCAGCGCCGCGGCGGTGGTGGCGCCGACCGCGAAGCGCGCGGCGCCGAGCAGGAAGCCGCGCCGGTCGAGCTCGCCGTGGACATAACGATCGAACAGGCGCAGCACTTCGGGATCGAAATCGGCGACGGTCTTGCGCGGCGGCGTGGCCATGGCGGGCTCCGGGTCGGGATCGGCCGAGCATACGCCCGCACGATGGCGGACGCGGGTCCGCATCTCGCGGTGCCGGACGGTCAGGCGGCCGGCGCCTCGGTCGTCGGCGCGTCGACCGTCGGCGCGATCGCGGGTTCGCCCAGCAGGCGCGCGATCTCCGCGTCCTTGTCCTGCCAGATGCCGTTGAGCCAGCGCTGGAACTGCACGCGGTAGGCCGCGTCCGCCTGGTAGTCGCCGCCGACCAGCGCCGGCGGGATCGGCCGTTCGCGCACCGAGACCAGCACTTCGGGGATGCGGTCGCCCATCAGGTCCAGCATCGTCGGCCGGCCGCCGGGATAGACGATGGTGACGTCGAGCACCGACTGCAGGCTGTCGCCCATCGCGTCGATCACGAACGCCACGCCGCCGGACTTCGGCTTCAGCAGGTGGCGGTACGGCGACAGCTGGCGCGCGTGCTTCTCCGGCGTGAACCGGGTGCCCTCGACGAAGTTCATCACCGACACCGGGATGCTGCGGAACTTCTCGCAGGCGCGACGCGTGGCCTCGCGGTCGCGATGGCCGAGTTCCGGGCGCTTCGCAATCTGCTTCTTCGTGTAGCGACCCATGAACGGGAAATCCAGCGCCCACCACGCCAGGCCCAGCAGCGGCACCCAGAACAGCTGGCGCTTCAGGAAGAAGCGCAGCAGCGGGATGCGGCGGTTGAACAGCTTCTGCAGGACGAGGATGTCGACCCAGCTCTGGTGGTTCGCCAGCACCAGGTAATGGCCGTCGATCCGCGGCGACGCCGACTCCTCGACCCGGAAGCGGGTGCGGGTGAAGCGGTCGATCATCGCGCTGTTGACCGCGATCCAGCTCGCCGCCAGCCCGGTCAGCAGCGGATTGCAGGCCAGCCGGACCTTCTCGAACGGCAGCAGCGCCTTGAACACCGCGACCACCATCAGCGGCGGCACGTGCAGCACGGTGTTCGCCGCGATGAGCAGCAGGATCGGAACCACGCGCAGCCAGAGCATGCAGGACACCGGTCGTCGACAGCCGAGGGGCCGCCATTGTCCTACGCCGGCGATGACGGCGACAGGACCCGATCGCCGCATTTCCGGCCCCCGGTCACACCCGCGGGTCCGACGGCGGGCGGGACGGCGCAGCGGCCGCCCCGGCCGGCCACGTCACCAGATCCTCACCCGGTCTTCCGGTTTGCGCCACATCGGCTGGCCCGGCTTCACGCCGAACGCCTCGTAGAACTCCGGGATGTTCGACATCGGCGCCAGCACGCGCCACTTCGCCGGGGCGTGCACGTCCGACAGCAGGCGGCTGCGCAGCACCTGTTCGCGCTGCTGCATCATCCAGCCCAGCGCGTAGCCCAGGAAATAGCGCTGGGTCGGGGTGAGGCCGCCGATCTGTTCGCCCTTGCGGTACTGCTCGGTCTTCTTGAACGCCTCCAGGCCCAGCAGCACACCGCCGTAGTCGGCGATGTTCTCGCCCAGGCTGGCCTTGCCGTTGATATGCAGGCCCGGCAGCGGCTCGTAGGCATCGAACTGCGCGACCATCCTCTGCGCGGCGGCGTTGAAGCGGTCCTCGTCGTCCTTCGACCACCAGCCGGACAGGTTGCCCTGCTGGTCGTACTGGCGGCCCTGATCGTCGAAGCCGTGGGTGATCTCGTGGCCGATGGTGCTGGCGGCGACGTAGCCGTAGGCGACCGCGTCGTCCACCTGGTCATCGGTGGTGCCCGGGATCATCAGGATCGCCGCCGGCAGCACGATCTCGTTGTTCGACGGGTTGTAGTAGGCGTTGTAGGTCTGCGGGGTCATGCCCCACTCGGTGCGGTCCACCGGCTTGCCGAACTTCGACAGGTTGTCGCGGAACTGCCAGCGCGCCGCCGCCATCACGTTCGCGGCGTAGGAGTCGCGCCCGATCTGCAGCGTCGAGAAGTCCTTCCACGTGTCCGGATAACCGACCTTCGGCGTGACCGCGGCCAGCTTCGCCAACGCCTTCGCCTTGGTGGCGTCGCTCATCCAGTCCAGCCGCTGGATGCGGTCGTGGAAGGTGCCGCGGATCGCCTCGACCATGTCGGTGTAGCGGCGCTTGGAGGTCTCCGGGAAGTAGTCCTTCACGAAGATCCGGCCCAGCACCATGCCCAGCGCGTCGTTCTCCTCATCGACCACGCGCTTCCAGCGCGGGCGCTGCTCTTCCTGGCCCGACATCGCCTTGCCGTGGAAGCGGAAGTGCTCGGCGTCGAACGCGGTCGACAGATACGGCGCATAGGCGTCGGCGAGGTGGTAGCGCAGGTAGTCCTTGAGCGTGGACACCGGCGTCGCGTGCAGCAGCTTCTCCTCGGCGGCGAAGAATTCCGGCTGGCCGACGAGCAGGTAGTCGGGCTTCAGGCCCCACGCGGCGAGGCGCGCCTGCCAGTCGATCGACGGCGTGTACTTCGCGGTGAACTCGGCGGGCGCGAGCTTGTTGTAGTTCTTCTCCGGGTCGCGCAGGTCCTCGAGCTTGCGCGAGGCCGTCGCCAGCGCGGTCTCGAACGCCATCACCCGCTGCGCCGCGGCCTTCGCGTCGGCGGGCTTGCGGCCCAGCAGCTCGAACGTGCGCGCGATGTGGGCCACGTATTCGGCGCGGATCTTGGCGACGCCGGCTTCCTTGTTGAAGTAGAAGTCGCGCTCGGGCAGGCCCAGCCCGCCCTGGTACGCCTGCACCGCCATCGTCGCGCTGTCCTTGTCGTCCTGCGCGACGAACACGCTGAAGAGACCGGGCACGCCGATCTGTTTCCATGCGAACACGGTGTCGAGGACGCCGGCCGGCGTGGTGATCGCATCGACCCGCGCCAGCTCGTCGCGCAGCGGCGCGACGCCGAGGCGGTCGGCGCGCGCCGTGTCCATCGCGGTCGACCAGAAATCGCCGATCTTCTGCTGGTCGCTGCCGGCCGCGGCCTGCGACGTCGCGGCGGTCTCGCTGATCGTGCGCAGCCGCGCGTACAGCTCTTCCTCGACCTCGTTGCCGATGCCCCACGCCGCTTCCGACGCCGGGATCGGATGCGCCTTCAGCCACGCGCCGTTCGCGTACTGGAAGAAGTCCACGCCCGGATCGACCGACGTGTCGATGTGGGACGCGAGGAAATCCTGCGGCGCATCGGCGGCGAAGGCGGTGCCGGAGGCGAACGCCAGCGCGGCCGACAGCAGCGCGACGCGGAACGGGGCAAGCGACGGGGTCATGGCGGTCTCGCTCGTGGAGAAAGCGCGCACTGTGCCGAGGGCGCCCCCGGCGGGCAAGCGCCGGAGGTCATGCGCGTGTCGCGGGACTCAGGGCATCCAGCCGCGCGCGCGGTCGCGCAGGCGCGGGACCAGCGCCAGCGCGCCGTCCTGGTCGCGGCTGCGCGCACGCGGCTCAAGCGCGAGGATCGCGGCCTCGGTCTCGTCGAGCATGCCGCGCAGGCGCGGATGCTTCGCCATCTCGGCGGCGAGCAGTGCCGGATACGGATCGTGCGGCCGGTGCAGCGGCGATGCCGACATCGGCGCCGTCCCGTACGCGAGCGCCAGTGCGTCGACGCCGTCCAGGCCGCGCAGCAGCGGCAGCAGGAAGGTCCTCACGCGCGCGGACAACCACGCGAGCAGCGGCGCGAGGTCGTCCTCGCGGAAGACCCAGAACCCCGCCTGGTCGCGGCGATAGTCCTGCACCGGCCCGGTCCAGCCGTCGGCGAGCCGCGCGAACGGCACGTCGGCCGACGCCTGCAGCGACGTGACGCCGCCCTGGTCCTCGGTCTTCTCGCGCAGGATCGCGTCGTACACCGCCGGCACGTGCAGCGTGCATTCCAGCCGCACGCCGTGGAACCATTCGGGATCGTCGACCGCGTACAGGTCCACGCGCTGCACGGCGTCGCCGAGCGTGCGCTCGAACGAGGCGACGTCGGCGATCTGGCTCCACACGCTCGGCGCCACGCGCGGGAAGCGTGCGGCGTCGAACGCCGGCTGCAGCGCCGCGACCAGCCGTTCCAGCATGTCGGCGCGGGCCGGGAAGCCGAAGCCGCGTCGCCACTCGGCGTAGCGCCGGTCCAGCTGCCACAGCACGCGCGCATGCCGCTGCGACGTGAGGTCGGCGCCGAAGATCGCGTCGACGGAAGCATCCGGCGCGCAGTTCATCGCCTCGATGAAATCCTTGAGCATGAAGCGCTCGTAGCGGGCGGCCGCGAACGCGTTGCCTTCCTCGCCGAGGTCGGCGTCGAGCAGCTTGCCGTCGCAGCGACCGAACAGCAGATCGACGCCGGTCGTGGTCCCGGCCCGCAACGCCTCGCCGGCATCGGCGAATGCTTCGCCCGCCAGTCCGCGCAGGATCGCCCACTCCAGGAACAGGCCGATGTGGCGGCCGCCGTTCTCGTTGGGCAGGTCGGTCTCGAACTCGAGGAAGTAGTACTCGGCGTCGTCGTATTTCATCGCGGCGGCGGTGCGGCGGACGGCCGAGTATAGAAGCGCCCGGCGACGGCGGACGGCGTGACCGGCGGCACGGGTCCGGGCCGGGGCCGGCTGCTAGCGTGTGCGCCATTCCAACCCGAGGATCGTCCCATGACGCACTGGTTCTTCCACGCCGCCGGCGGCGACCGCATCGGCCCGCTCGACGACGCCGCCGCACAGGCGTACGCACGGCAGCATCCGTCCACGCTGTGCTGGCGCGAAGGGTTCACCGCCTGGCGCCCGGTGGGCGAGGTCGAGGAACTGCGCGCGGCCGGCCCGCAGGGCCCGCTGCCGCCGCCGCTGCCCGCGGCGTCCGGCGCGCGCGGCACGTCGCGCAACGACGACATCGACTACCGCATCGTCGGCAACGACATGCAGTTCGTCGAAGTGGAACTCGATCCGGGCGAAAGCGCGATCGCCGAGGCCGGCGCGCTGATGTACAAGCACGCCGACGTCGAGATGAACACCGTGTTCGGCAACGGCGCGCATTCGGGCCAGGGCGGCGGCTTCCTCGACAAGCTCATGGCAGCCGGCAAGCGCGTCGTCACCGGCGAGAGCCTGTTCACCACGGTCTACACGCACACCGGCACCGGCAAGGCGCACGTCGCGTTCGCGGCGCCGTACCCGGGCACCGTGCTGGCGATGAAGCTCGACGAACACAACGGCCGCCTGATCTGCCAGAAGGACAGCTTCCTCGCCGGCGCGCGCGGCGTGCAGGTCGGCATCCACTTCCAGCGCAAGATCCTCACCGGCCTGTTCGGCGGCGAGGGCTTCATCATGCAGAAGCTGGAAGGCGACGGCTGGGTGTTCGTGCACGCCGGCGGCACCGTGGTCGAGCGCGAACTGCGCGCGGGCGAACGCCTCGACGTCGACACCGGCTGCGTGATGGCCTTCCACGACACCGTCAACATGGACGTGCGTCCGGTCGGCGGCATCAAGAGCATGCTGTTCGGCGGCGAAGGCGTGTTCCTCGCCACGCTGACCGGCCCGGGCAAGGTGTGGCTGCAGTCGCTGCCGTTCTCGCGCATGGCCGGCCGCATGCTGGCCGCGGCCCCGCAGCGCGGCGGCGGCCGCGACGAAGGCTCGGTGCTGGGCGGCCTGGGCCGGCTGCTGGACGGCGACAACGGGTTCTGAGTCGACCGCTCCCGAGGGGCGGAGTCCGCATCGCCGGGTCCGTCGCGGCCGAACATGAACAGGGCCGTCCCGTTCCGCGCGCGACGGGATGGCCCCGATTTCCGCCACCCCTGCCCCGGGGCCTGCTATGCTGCCGCAGCAGGCCGTTTCCTGCATTGCGCGTTTCGCGCGACCTCCGTCGCCGCCTCGCTCCCATCCACGCGCCATCGTCCGGACAGCGGACGACGCTTCCAGGGGAGCGACTTGCCCGCCTTCGCGACACCCGTTCCGCCCATGCCATCCCGGTCACCCGGCCGCCCGCCGCGCGGGCAGCCCGACAGCGACGCACCGCGATGAGCCTCGTCTCCTGCCGCAACTGCGACGCCGTCTGCTGCCGCCTGACCGTGGTGCTGCAGCCCGAAGACCGCATCCCGCGCCACCTCACCGCGCATACCGATGCCGGGCTGCATGTCATGGCGCGCGACGAGGACGGCTGGTGCGTGGCCGTGGATGCCGCGAACGGCATGTGCTCGATCTACGAGACCCGTCCGGACGTGTGCCGCCGCTTCGCCGAAGCCGGCCCGTATTGCCGATCGATCCGCAGCGAACACGCGGACCGGCTGGCGCGCGGCATCCCGCTGGTCCTTTACTGAATCCACCGACTCGCCGGAGCCTCGACATGCCGCGCGCCAAACCGCCCGCACCGCCCGCCAAGCCGTCGTCCGCGACGCGCACCGTCTTCGCCCCGCACAAACCGGGCGAGCGCAGCGGTCGCAACGCGGAACTCACCAGCGAACGCATCGCCGAGGACCTCGCGACCTTCCGCCGCGCCGGCGGCCGCATCGAAGTGCTCGGCACCACACGCACACTGACGCGGATCGATGGCGATGCACCGCCCGCCGTGCCTGCACCGTCCGCGCCGAAGCGTCGCCGCTGAGCGCATCCTGTCCGCCTTTCCGGGAGCCGATCTTGCCCACGCCCAACTATTCGTTCGAGAAGCGCCAGCGCGAGCTGGCCAAGAAGAAGAAACAGGAAGCCAAGGACGCCCGCCGCCGCGAAGCGCGCGCCGCCGGCGCCAGCGCTGCCGATGTTAATGTCGATGCCGACGACGCGGCTTCCGCCTCGCCCGCGGAGCCCGCGGCGCCGACCGAACCCGCCGCCCCCGCGCCGCGCGTGCATCTGCGGAAACCCGCGGGCGAGTAAGGCGCGCACCGCGCGACGATGATCGGATGCAGGACGCCGGCATGGCGCACGCCCGTGCCGCGCGTTCCCTCATGGCCATGCTTCAACGCTCGCGCATCGGGTCTGCACGCCAGCGCACGCACGTCTCGTCGAGCCCGAACGCTTCCAGGAAATGCGCGATCGCGGCGTCGATCGGCGTGCCGCGATCGACGCGCAGGCCGTAACACTGCCCCTCGCAGAACGTATAGAAGATCAGTTCCATGACTTCGCCGGTGGAGAGTCGGAAGCCATCGGCCCGCCACGGCCCGAGACCGTCCTGCACGCCATGCAGGAGCGGACGCCCGAGTCGACGCTCGATCGCTTCGTCGGTCAGATCGATCTCCGCGATCTCGTCGTAGTCCCCGCTGGGCCAGCGCCTTCCGCGATGCCACGGCGTGGCGGCGACGGGACGACCGAACGACACGATGCGCCACCGCCACCGCGCGAGGACTCTCGCGAACCGCGCCCGGCGTCCCGCCCGATGCCGCATCGGCCGTCTCCCGTCCGATCGCACGACGCGACCGGTTGCGGGCACAGCATACCGACCGGTCCGCGCGCATGCCCGCCGCATGACGATCGTCATGTCCCGTCCGCCGCGCATCCGCCGTTATAGTGCGCAGCATGGCGGGCATGTCGTCCGGCCACGAATCATCGGAGAGCGGTCATGGGTCTGATACAGGCGGTGGCGGGTGCGGTGGGCGGCACGCTCGCGGACCAGTGGAAGGACTTCTACACGGTGCCGGCCGGCCTGCCGTCGACGGCGGCGCTGTTCGCGGCGGTGCCGCAGGGCACCAATGCCGGACGCGGCTCGAACACGCATGGCTCCTCCAACATCATCACCAACGGCTCGAAGATCATCGTGCCCGAGGGCTACGGCCTGCTGCTGTTCCAGGACGGCAAGGTCACGGCGTTCGTCGCCGAACCGGGCGGCTACGAATGGCGCTCCGACGATCTGAATTCGAAGTCGATCTTCGCCGGCGACGGCATCGTCTCGTCGCTGATCACCCAGAGCTGGGAGCGCTTCAAGTTCGGCGGTCAGCCGGGTTCGCAGCAGGCGGCGTTCTTCGTCTCGCTGAAGGAACTGCCGGACAACCGCTTCGGCACGCAGTCGGAGATCTACTGGGACGACGCCTTCCTCAACACCCAGGTCGGCGCGATCACGCGCGGCTCGTACACGCTGAAGATCGTCGACCCGATCCTGTTCGTGAAGAACTTCGTGCCCGCCAGCTACCTGCAGCCGGGCCAGGTGTTCGACTTCACCGACCTCGACAACGCGGCCGCCGGCCAGCTGTTCAACGAGGTCGTCGGCTCGCTCGCGCCGGCCTTCAGCCTGTACACGAACGACCCGAGCAAGGGCAACCGCATCACCAAGATCCAGCAGGACTCGGTCGGCTTCGCGAAGAGCCTGTCCGATGCCGTCGAGCAGGGCTACCAGTGGAAGTCCGACCGCGGCCTGGCGATCGTCAAGACCGCGATCGTCTCGATCGAGTACGACGCCAACACCCGCGAACTGCTGAAGACGGTGCAGCGCGCCGACGCGCTGTCCGGTGCGCGCGGCAATTCCAACCTGCAGGC
This sequence comes from Lysobacteraceae bacterium, assembly GCA_051952955.1. Classification (GTDB taxonomy): domain Bacteria; phylum Pseudomonadota; class Gammaproteobacteria; order Xanthomonadales; family Xanthomonadaceae; genus Lysobacter_I. The sequence goes on from JBQCJG010000130.1 coordinate 15,297, forward strand.
CAGCGTCGCGCAGGGCATCCAGTCCGCCGGCGAACACGGCGGCGCCGCGGGGCTGATGGGCATCGGCATGGCCACCGGCATGACCGGCGGCTTCGGCGGCCTGCAGCAGCCGGTCGCCCCGCCCGCGCCGGCGGCCGACGATCCGGTCGCCAAGCTGAAGAAGGCGAAGGAGATGCTCGACCTCGGCCTGATCAGCCAGGCCGACTACGACGCGCTGAAGGCCAAGGCGCTGGGTCTGTAAGCAGGGCCCGCCGCGACCATGTCCCCGCCGAACGTCCCGCCGCCCCTGCCGCCGTCGTCGCCGCCCCCGTTGCCGCCCGTCGACGGCCCGGGGTCGCCGCGGGACGTGCCGCCGCTGCCCGGTACCCTGCCCGTCGATCCGGCCACCCTGCCCGACCCGATCCGCAAGGAACTGGAAGCGCCGGATCCGGTCGCGATCGACACCGCGTCGACCGAACTCAGCGACGGCATGAACCGCTGCCCGAAGTGCGGTTCGACCGACATCCGCCACAAGCCCGGTACCGACCTGCTGGTCTGCCTGTACTGCCGCCACGAATGGGACGGCGCGCGGGTCGAGGAGCTGTTCGGGCTCGGCGACGGCATCGACCAGCTCAAGGGCACCGTCATCGCCTCCGGCGCGCGCGACATCGCCGCCGACGCCAGGGTGATGATGAGCTTCAAGTGCAGCGGCTGCGGCGCCGAGGTCACGGTGAACACCGAAAGTGCGATGACCGCGCGCTGCCACTGGTGCCGTCACGTCTTCGGCGTCAACGAGCAGGTGGCCAACGGCGCGGTGCCCGACGCGGTGCTGCCGTTCCACATCAAGAAGGCGGACGCCGTCGCGCGCATCCGCCAGTTCGTCGACAAGCGCCGGCTGTTCGCGCTGAAGGCCTTCAAGGACCAGTTCACGCCGGAGAACGTCGTCGGCGTCTACCTGCCCTACATGATCGTCGACGGCAACGCCAGCGCCGACCTCTACGGCGAAGGCGAGATCAAGACCGCCGAATATACCCGGGGCAGCGACAACGACAAGAAGACGTACTACGACGCCGATGTCTACAGCATCGCGCGCCACGTCGACTTCACCGTCGACGACCTGCCGCTGGAGTCGTCCACCGAGCGCGGCAACCTCGACACCCGCGTCAACACCAACAACATCATCAACACGATCCTGCCGTTCGACACCAAGAACGCGGTGAAGTGGAACGCGTCGTATCTTTCGGGCTTCAGCTCGGAGAAGCGCAACAGCAACGTCGAGCAGATGCGGCCGCGGCTGGAGGACCAGCTGCTGTCGATCGCCCGCGCCCAGGTCGAGGCATCCGTGGTGCGCTACGACCGCGGCGTGCGCTGGGAGCAGGAGCGTCTGGAAGTCCACGGCACGCGCTGGGTGTCGATGTACCTGCCGGTGTGGCTGTACTCGTACCACCAGCCCGGTCCCAACGGCGGCATGCTGCACTACATCGCGGTCAACGGCCGCACCGGCGAAACCATGGGCAGCGTGCCCGTGCAGCAGTGGAAACTGCTGCTGGCCGCGCTCACCGTCGGCACCCTCCTCGAAACCATCGCGATCGCGATCGTGGCGCACTCCTCATGAGCGACGACGGCGGCCTCTGGATCCTCCTCGCCGGCCCGGCCGGCGCCACCGCGCTGTACTGGACGCTGTACCGGTACTACCGCAACACCGACAAGTCGCACGGCTTCGAGCGCGAGACCAGGATCGACGCGAAGCCGGTCGAACGCCTCCGCGACGACAAGGTCGGCGAGAACAACGGCACCCGCGAGCGGCGCATCGACGGCGACAACGTGCGGGCGTACCGGCAGCGCGTGCAGCGACTGGACGGCGATTCGTCCTGACCGCGGCAGGCGGTGCGAGACACGCCGCCGCCGATCCCGCGGCGGACGTCCCTCAGCTCACCACCAGCGTGAAATAGCCCTGTTCCAGCGTGCTGGTGTCGAGGACCGCCGTGATCGTCGCATCGGGATTCGTGGTCATGACCGGAGCGGTCGTGATGCCGTTGACGATCGCGTAGGCGGTCCACTGCTGGGCCGTCTGCACCGTCTTCGTCTCGAAGCTGTCGGTGACGACCACGTTCTGCAGGAGGGCGCCGTTCCTCGACAGGGTGAAGGTCACCGGGCCGAGCGTGGTCTTCTGGAACTGCAGTTCGTCGGGGCTCGTGCTGGGCGACTCGACCACCTCGAACACGTACGTGCCCTGCGCCGCATCCTGTCGCACCTGCGCGAGGAAGCTCGCGGCGCCGGTGACGTTCAACGGTGCGGACGTGTAGGTGTTGCCGTCGATCACCGTCGTCGCGATGACCGTGTAGTCGTCGGTGACGGGCACCTGCAACTGCGCGCCCGGCGCGAGGCCCGGCACCCGCGCGATCACCTGCTGGCTGCGGGACACCACGAACTGGGCGATGTAGGACGTGGTGTTGCCGAGGGTCAGTGCGCTCATGGGGCATCCTTGTCGGAGAGGAGTGGCCAGCTTACGGCGAATGCGGCGCGAGGCCCATCGTCGGCAGGCGCTGCGCGGATGCGCCCCGGGGGGCCGCCGGGGCGTACTTCACGCGAGGCTGTTCGTGGCGCATCGCGGTCGGGCAAGTCGGCCCTACTCCCGCGACAACGCATACCCCGTCCACATCGATCCCGTGACCACCACCGTGTCGCCGGGCAGCACGTCGATCCGGGTCATGCCGATTTCCTCCTGCACCAGCCGTCCGCCCGCCATCGCGAGCTGCGACACGACGGCGACGTGGATCGCGCCGCGCAGGTCTTCCATCAGCATGCCGCCGGGCCACAGCACCTGCGGCGCATGGATCGGGTTGCCGCCCTTGAGGATCGACAGCTCGACGCCGATCGGATAGCGGTTCACGACCCGCACCTCGTTCAGCACCAGGTCCGTGAACAGTTGGCGGATGACTGCGCCGCCGGCCTTCCCGTCCGTGGATGCTTCGCCCTCGATGGCGAAACTCGCGGTGAACTCCGAGAACGCGACGACCGCAGTCTCGGTGTCGAGGTGCGAGGGATTGGCGGGATCGCTGGAATAGCGCGCCTGCAGCGCGAAATCGTCCGGGATCTCGATCGTGGCCGAACCGCCGGGCGGGGGTGCCGCGATCTTCCAGGCGATGCTGCCGAGGGTGGGGTCGAGCACCGGCGCCATGAACAAGGCGAGGCGCACCATCTCGTTCGTCCGGTTGACCAGCGTGAGGTGGGCCATGCGCGATGCTCCTTCGTGATCGGGGAATGCAACCATGCCGCGAGGCGACGGCGATGTCGCCGGATGGCCGTGGCGCGAGCATCGCACGGCACGGGCCTTGCGTCTGCCGCCGGCGCGCGGAGGCGGTGGATCGGCGCTTCGGCCGCCCGCGGTCCAGTCCTCCGGGGCGCACGTTTGCCGTTCTGGATGACACGTGGGCATCGAACGCCCTCCTCTTCCGCTCCACAGCGCAGGCCTCCTTTCCGCCATGAAGATCTTCCAGCGTGTGTCCGCGGCCGCGTGCCTGGCCGTCCTGTTCCTGTCGACCGCATGCAATCGGGTCGATGCCGACAAGACTCCGACCCCGGTCGCCGACGCGCCGGCGGTATCGTCTCCGCAGGCCCCTGCGGAGGCGGGCACGACGGCCGCGCCCGCGGCGAGCGGCGAGACCGCGATCCCGACCTCGTCCGATCCCGACGCCCCGATCGCGCTGCCGGCGTTGCGCATCGCCGGCAAGGGCAGCGGCAAGGCCGAGGCGCGCTATTACGACTTCGACGCGGGCGCGGGGCAGATCGTGGTGACCGCGACCGCGAAGAATGCGCCCAGCGGCGCGACGCAGGCGCTGCGATTCGGGCTGTACGACACCCAGGCCAACGCGCTGTGCTCGGACTCGCACGGCAATACCACGAGCGACAAGACCGTGACGCTGAACTGCACGGTGGACAAGGCGCAGCGGCTCCTGCTGCGGCTGGATCTGTCGCCGGAATCCATCGATTACACGATCGAACTCGCCGGCCCGGTGACGTTGATCGCCAGGCAGGCCGCCGCCAGCACCGCAGCGACCACCGGCGCCGGCTCCACCGACATCGACGAGCCCACCCGCCTGCAGGTCAATCGCGTCAAGGCCGACGGACCGGGCAAGCCCGCGTCGTACTACTACGCCTTCAACGCGGGGCCGGGCGAGCTGACCCTGACGGGCGACGCCAGCAACACCTCGGCGGCCGCGACGTTCGCGCTGCGACTCGGCCTCTACACGCTGCGGTCCGAGCGTCTGTGCGAGGTCAACATCGGCAACACGACCCGCGAGGAGCGCGCCGTGGCCAGCTGCATGCTCGACAAACGCCAGCCGGTCATCATGCGCGTCGACGTGTCGGCGGAGACCGTCGCGTTCCGCGCCCGGTTCGACGGCCCCTACGATTTCGAGCCATTCGAGGCCCCCAAGGTCATCACCATCGCCCTCGATTCGTCCGTCCTGTTCGACACCGGCAAGTCCGACATCAAGCCGGAGGCGAGCCAGCAACTGCACGAAGCCGCCGAACGCATCCGCAAGTTCCCCGGGGCCACGGTCGCCATCTCCGGGCACACCGACAACGTGGGCGGCGCGGCGAGCAACCTGGCGCTGTCGAAGGCGCGCGCCGAATCGGTCAAGGCCTACCTGACGGGCAAGGAATCCATCTCTGCCGATGCGCTGACCACCCAGGGCTTCGGCAGCACGCAGCCGGTCGCCGACAACGCGACCGATGCCGGCAAGGCGCGCAACCGCCGCGTGGACGTCACCATCACGCCCAAGCCGTAGCGGAACATCGCCACGCATCGTCCGCTTCGGGTGGCGGGCTTCGACCCGTGGCGCGGGTTGCCGCGCATGCCGGTCATGGTCGCCGGCGCCGGTTCCGCGCGACAATGCCCGCGGCACGCCGGGTGCCGCGCACGATCGGACAGCGGGAACACGCATGCGGACCTTCGTACTCCGGGCGCGCGCCGCCCCCACCGACAGCCAGGCCCTGTGGGCCGCGGTCGGCGGGGAGGCGCACACCGAGATCCTCGCGCACACGCTGATGAACGCGCTGTTCGTGGCCCAGTCGCACCGGCCCGACGTCGTCGTCTACCTGGTGCTGGAAAGCACGCGCGACTTCTCGCGCACCGTCCGCTTCGACATCAACGCCATGCACGACATCGGCGGCTTCGACGAGCGCTCGCTGCTGACCAAGGTCGCCCGGGCGCTCGACGCATCGCGCGGCATGGCCAAGGAAGACACGCGCCCGGTCGAATCCGGCGTCACCGTGCAGACGATCAGCTTCGAGAAACTGGTGCAGGCGCTGTCCGCCGACCACCAGTTGTTCCTCATGGACCGCAAGGGCACGCCGATCCGCGAACAGGCGTTCGCCGACAAGCCCTGCTTCCTGCTCACCGACCACATCCCGATGCCGAAGAAGACCATCCCCGGTCTCGAACGCATGGGCGCCAAACTGATCTCGCTCGGCCCGACCATGCTGTTCGCCTCGCAGTGCGTGACCCTGATCCATCACGAACTGGACCAGCGGCGCTAGGCAGGCAGACGTCGGTTGCAGCATCGACGGCCACCGGCGAGGGACTGCCCGTTTTGCCTGATGCGGCGCGAGCGCACCCGGCACGGGATGCACCCGGTCCGCCCGGTCGTTTCCCGGTACCATCCCGACAGGGAGTTCACTGGACATCGGGCAAATGGATTCGAAGGGCAGGACGCTGGCGATCGGCTGGGTGCCGATCCTGTTGTGGCTGTACGGCGGCATCGTGGTCTTCTCGGGGATCATGCGATTCCTGATCACCGGCCATTCGCTGGCCACGGGCCAGCCGGTCGCGGACCCCGTCTTCATGGTCTACGTGCACCAGCCATGGCTGCCGGCGATCCACATCGCGTCCGGCATCGTGTTCATGCTGCTGGGGCCGCTGCAGTTCATCCCTTCGCTCCGTCGCGACCGGCCGAAGGTCCATCGGATCACGGGCCGCATCTTCCTCGTCTGCGGGCTAATCGCCGCCGCGACCGGGCTGGGCGTGGAGTTCGCGTTCCCGCTGCGCGGCGGCCATTTCAAGCGCGCGGCGATGGTGCTGTTCTCGCTGGCGATGCTCGCCGCCCTGGCGCTCGCGTGGCAGGCGGCGGTGCGACGCCGGATCGACCGGCATCGCGCATGGGTGATCCGCGGCTACGCGATCGGCCTGTCGCTGTCGACGACGCGGCTGTACTTCATCCCCGCCTACGTGATCAGCGGCAACCCGACCGAATTCGAAGCGGCGGCGATCACGTGGCTCGGCTTCTGCATCAACTGCGCCGTGGCCGAATGGATCGTCCGCCGTCTGCGCCTGCCGCCGCGAACGCCGTCGCGGACGCTCACGGCGGCGTAGCGCGATCAGGACTCACGGGACGCCGACCGCGGGTTCGCGGCACGTCGTCCTGGAGCCGGAAAGACGGACCTGCGTCCACCGGCGGAACGCGCGAGCCGCCGCCGTGGCCTCGACTCAGCGGGCCGCCGTCGTCGCGTTCAACGCCTCCACGATCGCCGCACTGAAGGCAGGCAGGTCGTCCGGCTTGCGGCTGGTGATGACGTGGCCGTCGACGACCACCTCGGCGTCCTTCCACGTCGCGCCCGCGTTCTGCAGATCGGTGCGCACCGACGGCCACGACGTGACCTCGCGTCCCTTCGCGGCGCCAGACTCGACCAGCAGCCACGGGCCGTGGCACACCGCGGCCAGCGGCTTGCCGGCGGCGTCGAACGCGCGGATGAACGTGATCGCGTCTGCATTCGTGCGCAGGATGTCAGGATTGATCACGCCGCCCGGCAGCACGAGGGCGTCATAGTCCTGCGGCGAAGCGTCGGACAGGGTGACATCCACCGACACGCGCTCGCCCCAGTCCTTGTCCTTCCAGCCGCGAATCTGCGGGCCATCGGGCGACACGACGTCGACGGTGAAACCGGCGGCCTTCAGCCGCCGCTGCGGCTCCATCAGTTCCGACTGCTCGAACCCGTTGGTGGCGAGGATCGCGACGCGCTTGGAGGAAGAAGCGGCATGCATGGCGTGACTCCGTGGACGTGGGACGTGCGGCGACTATCGGACCGCGTCCGACAGTCCCGCGTGAACGCCCGGGCCGCGGCCGGCAACGCGTCGCTTTGCACGGAATGCGCAGACGCGCGGCGCAGAATGCAATGCCGGATGCGCCGGCATGCCGTGGAGGGCCTGCCAACCCGCAGGCGCACTGGGGCGCACCGCGGACGCTGCCCGCGTGCATCCAAGGTCCCCGACCCGCCGTATGCCCTTGGCGCGATGCAAGGAGCGAGGCCGCCCCTCGCCCGTGCCGCCCCGTGAACGCACCCACAGAAGGGAGACAACCCCATGTCGGACCTGGTCCAGATCGTGTACGTGAGCCGCTCGGCCTTCACCGCCATGCCCGCC
>JBQCJG010000131.1:0-31255 GCA_051952955.1 Lysobacteraceae bacterium
GCATTCTAGGGGGCGCCCCGCGATTCGTCCCCCGGCTCGTCACGTCGTGGCCGCGACTCGTCCCTTTCCCGGCGCGATCAGGCACTTGGCGATGGCGGTCGCGGCCGGCGCGCGGAGACTGGCGCGACTTCCGAGGAGACACGACATGCAGCGCCGACACGATCTGGACTGGGTCCGGGTGGCCGCCTTCTTCCTGCTGGTGCTGTACCACACCGGCATGTACTACGTGACCTGGGACTGGCACGTGAAGAGTCCCCACGCCAGCGACGCGCTGGAGCCTTTCATGCTGATCACCTCGCCGTGGCGGCTGTCGCTGCTGTTCCTGGTGTCGGGCACCGCCACCGCGTTCCTGTTCGCGAAGCGCACGACGACGGGCAAGGGCTTCCTCGGCCAGCGGTCGTGGCGATTGCTGGTGCCGCTGCTGTTCGGGATGCTGGTCGTCGTGACGCCGCAGAGCTACTACGAGGTCGTGGAGAAGGCGCCGGGCGGCTACCACGACGGCTATCTGGCCTTCTGGGGCCGTTACCTGCAGGCCGATCCGAACTTCTGCCGCGACGGCGACTGCCTGGACGTGCCGACCTGGAACCACCTGTGGTTCGTCGCTTACCTGTGGGTCTACACGCTGGTCGCGTGGATCGGGCTGCGCGGTTTCCCGCGCGCGATCGAGGCGGCGGGCGCGTGGTGCGAACGCCACCTCGTCGGCATCGGCCTGCTGCTGTGGCCGTCGCTGCTGCTCGCCCTCGCCCGCCTCGCGCTGGTCGCGCGGTTCGAGCAGACGCACGCGCTGGTCGACGACTGGTACAACCACGCGCAGTACCTGCCACTGTTCCTGCTGGGCGTCGTGGTCGCGCGGCGCGAGGCGGTATGGGACGCCCTGCATCGCCAGCGCCGGATCGCGCTGCTGCTGGCGATGCTGGGTTACGCCTTCATCGTCTGGTACTTCTTCGGCAGCGGCTACTCCGACGATCCGGGCCACGAGCCGCCGTTCGCGCTGCGGGCGTCGCAGCGCGCGGTGTGGGCGCTGTTCCACTGGACCGCGATCGCCGCGATCCTCGGCTTCGCCCGCGGCTGGATCGTGCGCGAGACGCCGGCGCTGCGCTACCTGCGCGAGGCGGTGTTCCCGGTCTACATCCTCCACCAGACCGTCATCGTCGTGCTGGCGCACAACGCGCAGCCGCTGGGGCTGCGGCCGGCGGTGGAAGGGCCGCTGCTGGTGCTGGCGACGTTCGCGCTGTGCTTCCTGGGCTTCGAACTGATCCGCCGCGTGCGCTGGCTGCGGCCGCTGTTCGGGCTGGGACCGAAGCCCGAAGCCGGGCGCCGCACAGTCGCGCTGCCGGCCGCCGACGCGGCCTGAAGACACTGTCCGGGAAAACGATGGCGCGCCCGGATCGCCGGGCGCGCCATCGGCATCACGTCACTTCACCGTGAACTCGCCGACCAGCACGGTTTCGCTCTGCCCGCTCAGGCGCAGCGTCACGGCTTCGTTCTTCTGCCGCGACGTGCCCCAGCCGGTGCTGAAGACGAGGTTGAGCGTGGTCGCACCGGTGACGATCTGCTGGCGGTCGCCGAAGAAATTGGCCTCGACCTTGTACTTCCCCGGCTTGGCATTCTTCAGCACGAATTCCTCGGGGCCGTAGCCGCCGGTGAAATCGTCGCTCAGCAGGCCGCCCTGGTACGTGTTGCGGTTGCCGTAGTAGCACTTCTCGCCGTTCGGGTCGGTCACCCACAGGTCCATGTCGCTGTTGTCGCTGTCCCAGGCCAGCACCACGCGCAGGTCCAGCGGCATGTTCTTCAGCAGGCGCGGATCGATGGCGGCCGTATCCAGCGGCGTCGGGCTGGTGGCGATGATCGCGTTCATCTCGTTGAGCGCGACCAGTTCGACTTCGGAGAAGCGGCCGTTCCACGGCCGTGCCGCGACGTCGTACAGATGGCGGATGCCTTCCTGGCGATCGCCGGCCGCGGCCAGCGCCAGGCCGAGGTCGCGATGGCTCTGCGGTTCCTCGTCGGCGAGGCGCAGCACCTCGCGGAGCACGTCGACCGCGTGATCGAAGTCCTTCGCCTGCATCAGGCGGTAGCCGAGCACGCGCAGCACGTGGCGGTTCTCGAGGTCGAGTTCGGCGAGGTTCGACAGCACGCGCAGCGCCTCGGCGCGACGGCCCGCCTTGAGCAGCAGATCGGCGACATCGAGATAGAACGCGGTGCTCGACGCGTGGCTGTCGCGCTCGTCGAGGTAGATCGCGTACAACTCCTCCGGTTTCGCTTCGCGCAGGCGGCGGGCGTACGGCGAATCCGGGGCCCACGTCTGCAGCTGGATCGAGACGCCTTCGCCGGCACGCGCATCGTCGCCGTCGGATTCGGGCGCGACCGCGGCGTCGGCGGCGGCTTCGAGATTCGCGGCGCGGGCGCTGTCGGCCGCGCGCATGGCGGCAGCCTCGTCGCTACGCTCGCGCCGCGCGGCCTCGGCCTCGAACTCGGCCGCCATCGGCGCGCTCATCGCCGGAGCCGGCGGCGGAGGCGGCGGAGGCGCACCCGCGGGCATCGCCATGGCGACCTTGGCGTCCGCCTTCGGTTTCGGCGGCGTGCCCTTCGGGAAGTCGCGCTTCCACCACGCCAGGCGATCGGCGAAACGCGTCGCCACGTCGTCGAGGCGCTGGCTGCGCGACTGCGCCTGTTCGGCGGCCTGCGTGCGGCGCAACGCGGCGACCTCGTCGCGCAGCGCGGCGGGCGCCGGGATGTCGTAGCGCACGTAGTCGGCTGCGTTCTCCAGCACCAGCAGCGAGGTGCCCGGCGTCACCAGCCCGAAGCGCTGGCCGAGACGGGTGATCGACGCCCGGCGCAGTTCCGGCTCGGCCAGGTCGGCCGCGACCTGCCACGACGCCCACAGCGTCGCCGCGAGGTCGCTCTCCGGCGCGTCGGCCAGCACGCGCACTTCGACCGTGCGGGTCTCGCCGCCGCTGCGCAGGCGCACGCGCACGGTCGCGTCGCGCTCGGTCATGCGTCCGGCCACGCGCAGGACGCCGCCGTCGATGCGCCACGCCTGCGGCTTCAAATCCTCGATGCCGTCGCCTTCCAGCGCGACGATGCGCGCGCCATCGTCCAGCAGCGCGGCCGTCGCGGCGTCGAGGCCGTCGCGGCCCTGCCACTGCACCAGCCGGCCGCCGCGGGCCTCGGCCAGCGCCGACAGGCGCACGCTGTCGCTCTTCGCGCCGGCGGAATCCAGCGCGTACAGCGCCTGGCCTTCGCGCAGGCCCGGAAATCCCTTGCGGCCGTAATTGCGCAGGCCGTCGCTGACCAGCAGGTATTCGCCGATGCCGGCGTCGGGCGTCCAGTCGGCGAGGTCGCTGGCGCCGTCGTACACCGCGGCTTCGAGCGCCTTGCGCAGCGCGCTCCAGTCGCCGTCGCGGATCTCGAAGCGGCCCGCGTCCTCGCCCACGTCGCGCAGGAAGCGCAGGCGCACGCTGCCGTTGCCCATCGCCTTGAAATAGCGGTCGAGCAGCGCGAATTCGCCCTGGCGATCGCGGCTGCGCGCCGACGCCGACGCGTCCCACAGCAGGCCGATGGCCTCCGGTACCTTGCGCGGTCGCGCGCGTTCCAGCGCCACCGGCACGTCGACCAGCGCGAAGCGCTCGCCGTCGTAGGCCTGCACCACCGCACCTGCTTCGGCCGCGACCGGCAGGCGCAGGCCGAGCCGGCGCATCCGCGACAGGCAATCGACGCAGTCGGGCCTGCGCTCGCGCAACATGTCGTATTTCGCGGTCCAGCCGCCGCGGCCGCGCTCGAACTTCAGCGCATCGAAATTGCCGACCTGCGTCGGCGCCGTGCGCGGGCCGCGGGCGCGGATCGACAGCGACGCGCCGTCGGCCTGGTCGAGCAACTGCACCGGCACGTCGATGCGCCAGGCATCGCCCTCGCGACGCAGCGCCTCGTCGATGGTCAGCCGCACCTGACGCGTGCCGTGCGCGGGAATCGGGTACACCCGCAGCCGGAACTGGTTGCCGGCGGTCTGTTCGAGCAGGCCCGGATCGACGTTGCGCCGCTCCACGCTCTCGAACACCTGCTGCGCCTTCGGCTTGGGCACCGGCACTGCCTCGCGCAGCGCGCCGGCGACGTCCAGCGCGAAGCCGCTGACCTGCTGGCCGGGCTGCAGCGGGAGGCTGAGGTTGCCTTCGAGCAGGCGGTCGTTCGGGTTGGACAGCGTCAGCAGCACGGTGGTGCGCGCGAGGCCACCGTCGGTTTCGACCTGCACCGATGCGCTGCGCAGCGCGACCGGCAGTTTCGCGCCCGGCGCGACGATCAGCGGCGGCGCGACGAGCGCGGGTTCGGGACGCGGTTCGGGCGCGGTGCGCTGCTGCGCACCGGCGGGCGTGACGAAGCCCTGGCCGAGCAGCAGCCCGGCGGCGAGGGTGAGGACGGCGGAGCCGGCGAGACTGCGGGACATGCGAGGGTTCCCCTGGGGCGATGACCGTTCAACGGACGGTCGCCGCGAACGGGGTCGAAGACGCTGCATCGTAACCGCGATGGCGTCGCCCACCTCACCGGCCTCGCGCCTCAGGCGGACGCGGTCTCGCGATGGACCACGACCAGCTGCACCGCGTCGCCGCCGCGCCAGTCGTCGGGCTGCAGCCGGAAGGCGATGCGCTCGCGCGCGCAGGGCGGCGCACCGCTCCAGCCGCCGAAGTGGATGGCGTCGATGCGTGCGCGCGTGCCCGGCCACGCCAGTTCGAGCTTGAGGTGCTGGGTGCCGACCGGCCGCCACGACACGACCTCGAACACGTCGTCGAACACCGGCTCGGGGAAGCCCTGCCCCCACGGCCCGCCGTCGCGCAGCGCCAGCGCCGCGGCGATGGCGCAGTCCTGCGGCGCGATCGCGCCATCGGTGAGGATCACGTCCTGCAGCAGGTCCGGCGACAGCCGTTCGCGGGCGCAGGCCTCGAACGCGCGCTGGAACGCCGGCAGGTCGGCCAGTTCCAGACTGAGGCCCGCCGCCATCGCATGGCCGCCGAAGCGCGGGATCAGCCCGGGATGGCGCGTGTCCACCGCCGCCAGCGCATCGCGGATGTGGAAACCGGGGATCGAGCGCGCGGAGCCGCGCAGCAGCGTGCCGCCCGGTTCGCCGGGCGCGAACGCGATCGTCGGCCGGTGCACGCGCTCCTTCACCTTCGAGGCGACCAGCCCGACGACGCCGGGATGCCAGTCGTCGCGATACAGGCAGACGCTGGCGCGGGTGGGGTCGGTGTCGACCGCCAGCGCGGCCAGTGCGTCCTCGGCCTCGGCGACCATCTGCTGCTGCACGCCGCGCCGCTCGGCGTTGATGCCGTCGAGCACCTCGGCCAGTTCGCGCGCGCGGCGCGGGTCGTCGCAGAGCAGGCATTCGATGCCGAGGCTCATGTCCTCCAGCCGGCCGGCGGCGTTGATCCGCGGCGCCAGTGCGAAGCCGATGTCGGCGGCGGTCAGCGTCGGCGCCTGCCGGCGCGAGACCTCGATCAGCGCCTGCAACCCGGCGCAGCCCTGCCCCGCGCGCAGCCGGCGCAGCCCGGCACCGACGAGGGCGCGGTTGTTCGCGTCCAGCGGCACGAGGTCGGCGACCGTGCCGACCGCGACGAGATCCAGCAGCGGCGCCAGGTCCGGCGGCTCGCCGGCGAACCGGCCGAGGTCGCGCAGCCGCCGGCGCAGCGCCAGCAGCACGTAGAACATCACGCCGACGCCGGCCAGCGCTTTCGACGCGAACGCATCGCCCGGCAGGTTCGGATCGACGACCACGTTCGCCGGCGGCAGGGTCTCGCCCGGCAGGTGGTGATCGGTCACCAGCACCTGCCAGCCGCGGGCGCGCGCCGCGGCGACGCCGGCGTGGCAGGCGATGCCGTGGTCGACGGTCACCAGCAGGTCCGGCGCGAGTGCGGCGAGATCGTCGACCAGCCCGGGCGACAGGCCGTAGCCGTGCACCTGCCGGTTCGGCACCGCATGCGACACGCGCCGCGCGCCGAGCAGACCGAGTCCGCGCACCGCGACCGCGCAGGCCGTGGCGCCATCGCAGTCGAAATCGCCGACGACGAGGATGTGGCGATCGTCCGCCATCGCCTGCGCGAGAAGGCCGGCCGCGGCGTCGATGCCGGTCAGGCCGTCGGGCGGCAGCAGGTGCCCGAGCCGCGGCTGCGCCAGCGCCGGCGTGGTCGCGCCGCGCGCGGCGTACACGCGGCGCAGCAGCGACGGCGTGTGTGCCGGCCAACCATCGCTCGCCGACGCATCGAGCCCTTCGCGCCGGCGGATGCTGCGGCTCATGCGCCCGCGTCCGTCGCCGCATCGCGCGGCGGCGTCCACGCGCGACGCCAGAAACGCCAGCGCTGGCTGCGCGCGAGGCGCAGGCGCGTGCCGTCGGCGGCGTCGAGATCGAGCGTGGCGAGCGTGCCGGCGTCGAGCGCGGCGAACGCGGGCGCCAGCCAGTCGCGCTGCAGCGCGGCGAGGTCGCGCATGCGGCGCAGGTCGTACAGCGACAGGCCGTCGTCGTCGGGCGCGAACGCGACCGGCAGCGTGGCCGCGATCCGGCCGGCGCAGGCCGCGAAGGCGCGCAGCGCCTCGTCGTCGCTGTGCAGCCGCGTCGCAGCGCAGGTGCACTGCGTCGGCAGCGTGCCGCCGCCCCAGGCCCAGAGCGCATTGATCGACACCAGGCCGCGTTCGGCGCGGGTCGCGTTCCAGGGATGGTTGTGCAGCACGATCTGCGCTTCACTCAGCAGCGTGCGCCAGCGCCGGGCGTCGTCGCCTTCCGGCTGGTGGTCGAACGGATCCTCACCCAGCGCCGCGTCGGGATCGCTGAAGCGCGGCAGCGTCGCTTCGCGCGCGATCCGCAGGTACCAGCGGTCGGCCGCGGGCGCATCCAGCGCGAAACCGCTGTCGCCGAAGATCGGTCGCAGCGCCGGCAGCAGCGCGTCGGCATCCTCGCGCGACAGGCCGAGCCGCGCGCCGACGCCGAGCAGGCGTGCGCCGTTCATGTCGGCGCGGACGTGCGCGGGATCGAGGCGCAGCCACGCCGCGCCGGCGGCGTCGCCGACATCGATCTGCCGCGTGAGCGCGGCCGGCGCCCAGCGCGCCGGCACGGGCACGCAATGGCGCAGGCGCTGGGCGTCGGAGCCGGGTTCGCCCGGCGGCAGCAGATCGGCGCGCCCCAGCTTCGCGGCGACCGCATCGGCCGGCGATTGCCCGCCGAAACCGGACCAGGCCGGCAGCAGGAAGACCGCTTGCCCTTGAGCCGCCTGCGTCATCGCGGCCCGTCAGCCTTCGTAGCTGACTTCGATCAGTTCGTATTCGCGCTTGCCGGCGGGGGCGTCGATCTCGACCGTGTCGCCCTCGTGCTTGCCGATCAGCGCGCGCGCCAGCGGCGAGGAGATCGCGATCAGGCCCTGCTTGATGTCGGCTTCGAGGTCGCCGACGATCTGGTAGCGCTTTTCCTCGTCGGTCTCGACATCGGCCAGCACCACGCCGGCGCCGAACACCACGCGGTTGCCGGCGTTCAGCGTGGACACGTCGATGATCTGCGCGTGCGACAGCTCGGCCTCGAGCTGCTTGATGCGGCCTTCGATGAAGCTCTGCTGTTCGCGCGCGGCGTGGTACTCGGCGTTTTCCTTCAGGTCGCCGTGGGCGCGGGCCTCGGCGATCGCGGCGATCACCGCCGGTCGCTGCACCGTTTTCAGCTGTTCCAGTTCGCCGCGCAGCCGCTGCGAACCCTTCAGGGTCATCGGCGATCGCATGTCCGCCTCCGTTCGACCACTCCGCCCATGTGCCCTGCGTCGCTCATCGTGCCAGTTCCTCGTGCAATTCCTGCAGCGCCCAGACCGGGCCGCTGTCGCGGTAGTCGAGAGAATGCAGCAGGGCGCGCGCGCCCGCAATCGTCGTGGAGTAGGTCACCCGGTGCTGCAGCGCCTCGCGGCGGATCGAGAACGAGTCGGCGATGGCCTGCTTGCCTTCGGTGGTGTTGACGATGTAGGTGATCTCGCCGTTCTTGATGCGGTCGACGATGTGCGGCCGGCCGTCGGCGACCTTGTTCACCACCTCGCAGTCCACGCCCTGCGACTGCAGCCACGCGGCGGTACCGCGGGTCGCGACCACGCCGTAGCCGCGGCGCACCAGTTCGTGCACCACCGCGAGCACGCGCTGCTTGTCGGGATCGCGCACCGACACGAAGGCCTTGCCCTGCGGCGGCGCCTTGATGCCGGCGGCTTCCTGCGCGCGCGCGAACGCGGCGCCGAAGTTGCGACCCACGCCCATCACTTCGCCGGTGGAGCGCATCTCCGGGCCGAGGATCGGGTCCACGCCCTGGAACTTGGCGAACGGGAAGATCGCTTCCTTCACCGAGTAGTAGTCGGGGATCACTTCGGTGGTCGCGCCCTGCTCCGCCAGTGTCCTGCCGGCCATGCAGCGCGCGGCGATCTTCGCCAGCGGCAGGCCGGTGGCCTTGGACACGAACGGCACCGTGCGCGAGGCGCGCGGGTTCACTTCCAGCAGGAAGATGGTGTCGGCGCCGTCGCCGCCCTCATCGGAGCTGGCGGTCTGGATCGCGAACTGGGTGTTCATCAGCCCGACCACGTTCAGCGCCTTCGCCAGCGCGCGCACCTGTTCGCGCAGGCGCGCCTGCGTGTCGGCCGACAGCGAATACGGCGGCAGCGAGCACGACGAGTCGCCGGAATGCACGCCGGCCTCCTCGATGTGCTCCATCACGCCGCCGATCAGCACGTTGCCGTCCTTGTCGGCGATGACGTCCACGTCGACCTCGACCGCGTGGTCGAGGAAGCGGTCCAGCAGCACCGGCGAATCGTTCGACACCTTCACCGCGTCGCGGATGTAGCGCGACAGGTCGGCGTCGGAATAGACCACTTCCATCGCGCGGCCGCCCAGCACGTAGCTCGGACGCACCACCAGCGGATAGCCGATCTCGCGGGCCAGCGCGAGCGCCTCGTCGGCGTTGCGCGCGGTGCGGTTCGCCGGCTGCTTCAGGCCGAGTTGCTCCACCAGCTTCTGGAAGCGCTCGCGGTCCTCGGCCAGGTCGATGGAGTCCGGCGAGGTACCGATCACCGGCACGCCGTTCGCCTCCAGCGCCTGCGCCAGCTTCAGCGGCGTCTGCCCGCCGTACTGCACGATCACGCCCTTCGGCTGCTCCAGTTCGACGATCTCCAGCACGTCCTCCAGCGTCAGCGGCTCGAAGTACAGGCGATCGGAGGTGTCGTAGTCGGTCGAGACGGTTTCCGGGTTGCAGTTGACCATGATGGTCTCGTACCCGTCCTCGCGCAGCGCCAGGGCGGCGTGCACGCAGCAGTAGTCGAACTCGATGCCCTGGCCGATGCGGTTGGGGCCGCCGCCGAGCACCATGATCTTGTCGCGGTTGGACGGCGCGGCTTCGCATTCGTCCTCGTAGGTCGAATAGAGGTAGGCGGTGGTCGTCGCGAACTCGGCCGCGCACGAGTCCACGCGCTTGTAGACCGGGCGCACGCCGAACGCCTTGCGCAGCGCGCGCACGGCGGTCTCGTTGGTACCGGCCAGCTGCGCGAGGCGGGCGTCGGAGAAGCCCATGCGCTTGAGCCGGCGCAGGCGCTTCGCGTCGAGGCCTTCCAGCCCGGCCGCGGCGACCTCGCGCTCGGCGGCGACGAGTTCCTCGATCTGGTCGAGGAACCACGGGTCGACGAACGACAGCGCGTGCACGTCCTCCACCGAGAGACCGGCGCGGAAGGCGTCGGCGAGATAGAACATGCGCTCGGGGCCGGCTTCCTTCACCTCGCGGCGCAGGCGCGCCATGCCCTCGTCGCTGGCGAGGTCCAGACCGGTCGGGTCGAGGCCGATCTTGCCGGTCTCCAGCCCGCGCAGCGCCTTCTGCAGCGATTCCTGGAAGCTGCGGCCGATCGCCATCACCTCGCCCACCGACTTCATCTGCGTGGTCAGGCGCGCGTCGGCGGCCGGGAACTTCTCGAACGCGAAGCGCGGGATCTTGGTGACGACGTAGTCGATCGTCGGCTCGAACGAGGCCGGGGTCAGGCCGCCGGTGATCTCGTTCTTCAGTTCGTCGAGGGTGTAGCCCACCGCAAGCTTGGCCGCGACCTTGGCGATCGGGAAACCGGTGGCCTTCGACGCCAGCGCCAACGAGCGCGACACGCGCGGGTTCATCTCGATCACCACCACGCGACCGTTCTGCGCGTTGATGCCGAACTGCACGTTCGAGCCGCCGGTGTCGACGCCGATCTTGCGCAGCACCGCGATCGAGGCGTCGCGCAGGCGCTGGTATTCCTTGTCGGTCAGCGTCTGCGCGGGGGCGACGGTGATGCTGTCGCCGGTGTGCACGCCCATCGGGTCGAGGTTCTCGATCGAGCAGACGATGATGCAGTTGTCCGCCTTGTCGCGGACCACCTCCATCTCGAATTCCTTCCAGCCCAGCACCGATTCCTCGATCAGCACCTCGTGCACGGGCGAGAGATCGAGGCCGCGCCTTGCGATCTCCTCGAACTCCTGCTTGTTGTAGGCGATGCCGCCGCCGGTGCCGCCGAGCGTGAAGCTGGGGCGGATGATGGTCGGATAGCCGACCGTGGCCTGGATCTCCAGCGCCTGCTCGTAGCTGCGCGCGACCTGCGCCTTCGGGCATTCCAGGCCGATCTCCTGCATCGCCACGCGGAACAGCTCGCGGTCCTCGGCCATGCGGATGGCCTCGCGCGAGGCGCCGATCAGTTCGACCCCGTACTTCTCCAGCACGCCGTGGTCGGCGAGGTCCAGCGCGCAGTTCAGCGCGGTCTGGCCGCCCATCGTCGGCAGCAGCGCATCGGGCTTTTCCTTGGCGATGATCTTCTCGACCGTCTTCCAGTTGATCGGCTCGATGTAGACCGCGTCCGCCATGTTGGGATCGGTCATGATCGTCGCGGGATTGCTGTTGACCAGCACCACGCGGTAGCCCTCGTCGCGCAGGGCCTTGCAGGCCTGGGCGCCGGAATAGTCGAATTCGCAGGCCTGGCCGATCACGATCGGACCGGCACCGATGATCAGGACGGTCTGGATGTCTGTGCGCTTGGGCATGGGTTCTCTCAATACAGGCGCTCGCGCCACTGTTCGGGCGGGAGCCAGGTGATCCGGTGGTCGTCCGCGATGTCGACGCCGCCGGCCTTCACCGCGGCGAGCACGTCCGTGCGCATGTGGGTCCAGCTGTCCGCGCGCGCGCCGATCTCGGCGCCGATGCGGTTGTTGTGTCGATCCATCGCGTTGGCGGCGTTGCCGCCCTCGCCGTGCTCCATGAGCCGCGTGACCCATGCCACCAGTCGCGGCGACGCGGTGTAGGCGACGGTGGCGCTGGCGAGGCTGTGGCGATACGCATCCTTCGGCCCGTTCTGACCGCCGGGGAAATCGCTGCGCAGCACGGTGGCGTAGACGGTGCCCAGCACGAAGGCGGGATAGGCGCCCGCCAGCGCAGCGAGCAGCAGCGCCAGCCGCCACCGGGGCCGCAGCGTCGGCATCAGGCGCGCGACGCCATCATCGCGACGAAGCGGTCGAACAGCGGCGCGACGTCGTGCGGGCCCGGCGAGGCTTCCGGGTGGCCCTGGAAGCTGAAGGCCGGCGCGTCGGTCAGCGCGATGCCCTGGTTGCTGCCGTCGAACAGCGAGCGGTGGGTCACGCGCACGTTCGCCGGCAGCGTGGCCTCGTCGACCGCGAAGCCGTGGTTCTGCGAGGTGATCATCACCCGGCCGCTGTCGAGGTCGATCACGGGATGGTTCGCACCGTGGTGGCCGAACTTCATCTTCAGCGTGCGCGCACCGCTGGCGAGGCCGAGCAGCTGGTGGCCGAGGCAGATGCCGAACGTCGGGACCTTGCGCGCGATGCATTCGCGGATCGCGGCGATGGCGTAGTCGCAGGGCTCCGGATCGCCGGGGCCGTTGGACAGGAACACGCCGTCGGGATTCAGCGCGAAGACCTCGGCGGCGGGCGTCTTCGCCGGCACCACGGTCACGTCGCAACCGCGCTCGGCGAGCATGCGCAGGATGTTGCGCTTCACGCCGAAGTCGTAGGCGACGACGCGATGCGTCGGCGCGGCGGCGACGAACGCACCGCTGTCGAGATCGAGCTGGCCTTCGCGCCACGGATACGCGGCGTCGGTGGTGACGACCTGCGCGAGGTCCATGCCCTTGAGGCCGGGGAACTTGCGCGCGGCTTCGAGCGCGCGCTCCACGTCGATGTCGCCCGCCATCAGCGCGCCGTTCTGGGCGCCGCGATCGCGCAGCAGACGGGTGAGCTTGCGGGTGTCGATGCCGGAAATGGCGACGATGCCGCGGGCGCGCAGCCATTCGGGCAGCGCGACCTGGCTGCGCCAGTTGCTGGGGCGGCGCGGCACGTCGCGGACGATCAGGCCGGAGGCCCAGACCTGGCCGGCCTCGTCGTCGAGATCGGTGCAACCGGTGTTACCGATGTGCGGATAGGTCAGCGTGACCAGTTGGCGCGCATACGAGGGATCGGTGAGGATCTCCTGGTAGCCGGTGATGGCGGTGTTGAACACCACCTCGCCCACGGACAGGCCGGGCGCGCCTGCGGATTCGCCCTCGAACACGGTGCCGTCTTCGAGGACCAGGATTGCGGTTTGGGTCACTGGGGTCGCCTTTGTCGGGCTTGCTTCGGGTTGCACGAAGCCTCGGACGCGGTGCGGGACCGGTCCGGGGCTTCAGTGTCAGGCGAGCCGGAATTGTACCGACGCGACGCCGTCGATGCCAGCCTTCCGGGCGAACTGCCCGGCGATCCGCCGGCTCGCGGCGGAGCCTGAACAGGCGCGTTCAGGCAATCGCATACACTGCCGCGATGACGCCGACCGCCTACTGGACGCACACGCTGCTGGAAGTGGCGGCCTATTCGATCGGGTTCCAGCTGTACCGGCGCGAACGTCGCCGCCTGCCGGCCAGCGTGCCGCTCGACCGGGTGCAGGCGCTGCTGCTGATCGCCGGCGCGGCACTGGGCGCGGCGCTGGGCAGCAAGATCGCTTACTGGCTGTACGACCCGATGTTCGCGTTCGCGGATTTCCCCGATCCGCGCCGATTGCTGGCCGGCAAGTCCATCGTAGGCGGACTGGTGGGCGGCCTGTTCGGCGTGGAGGCCGCGAAACGGCTGGCCGGCATCCGCGGCTCCACCGGCGATGCCTTCGTGCTGCCACTGACGGTGGGCATGATCCTCGGCCGCATCGGCTGTTTCCTCGCCGGGCTGGACGACCACACCTACGGCAATCCCACGGCCCTGCCCTGGGCGGTCGACTTCGGTGACGGCGTGCCGCGGCATCCCACGCAAATGTACGAAATCGTGTTCCTGCTGCTGTGGGGCGGGCTGCTGACGCGCTTCGGCGATCGCCTGACGCGCCCGGGCGACCGGTTCAAGGCGTTCCTCTCCGGCTACCTGCTGTATCGCCTGGCGATCGAGTCGATCCGGCCGATACCGCATCTCTACTTCGGCACGCTCTCCGGGATCCAGCTGCTGTGCGTGTTCGGGCTGCTCTACCATGCCCGCGACCTCCCCCGCATCGCGAAGGCGCCGGCATGGCCGCGAAACTGAGACCGTACCTGTTCTACGACACCGCGGTATCGGTGTGCTCGACCTGCCTGCGTCGCGTCGAAGCGACCATTTTCTTCAAGGACGGCGGCGTCTATCTCGAAAAGTGGTGTCCGCAGCACGGCCGCGAACGCGTGCTGATCGCCGACGACGTCGACTACTACCGTCTCTGCCGCGAGCGCTTCATCAAGCCGCCGGAACTGCCGCAGCGCTTCAACACCGAGCGCAAGTGGGGCTGCCCCTACGACTGCGGCCTGTGCCCCGAGCACATGCAGCACAGCTGCCTGACCCTGATCGAAGTCACCGACCACTGCAACCTGCGCTGTCCGATCTGCTACGCCGACTCCGGCCCGCACCGTCCGGGCTATCGCGACATGGCGACGATCGAGCGCATGCTCGACGCCGTCGTCGCCAACGAGGGCGAGCCGGACGTGGTGCAGATCTCCGGCGGCGAGCCGACGCTGCATCCGCAGTTCTTCGAGATCCTCGACGCGGCGAAGCGGCGGCCGATCCGCCACCTCATGGTCAACACCAACGGCCTGCGCATCGCGAAGGATCCGGCGTTCGTCGAACGGCTGGCGACGTACATGCCGGGCTTCGAGCTGTACCTGCAGTTCGACTCGCTGCGCGACGAGGTCCACCAGCAGCTGCGCGGTGCGCGCCTGCGCGACATCCGCCTGCAGGCGCTGGAAGCGCTGAACCGGCACGACATCTCGACCACGCTGGTGGTCACGGTGAAGAAGGGCCTCAACGACGGCGAGCTGGGCGGGATCATCGACTTCGCCCGCACCCAGCCCTGCGTGCGCGGCGTGACGTTCCAGCCGATCCAGCATGCCGGTCGCACGGAGGGCTACGACCCGGCGCGCGATCGTCTCACCCTGACCGAAGTGCGCCGCGGCATCATTGAACAGAGCACGCTGTTCCGGCCCGAGGACCTGATCCCCGTGCCCTGCCATCCCGACGCGCTGGCGATGGCCTACGCGCTGAAGCTCGGCGAGGGCGACGCGCAGACGATCGTGCCGCTGACCGGGATGATTTCGCCGGAGGTGCTGATCGAAGGCGGCCGCAACAGCATCGTGGTCGAGAAGGACGACCAGTTGCGCGATGCGCTGTTCAGACTCTTCGCCACCAACCATTCGCCGCAGTCGCAGGCGTGTTCGCTGGCCGACCTGCTGTGCTGCCTGCCGCAGGTACAGGTGCCGGAGGGGCTGGGTTACCGCAACGTGTTCCGGGTGCTGATCATGGCCTTCATCGACGCCGAGGGCTTCGACCTGCGCTCGGTGAAGAAGAGCTGCGTGCACATCGCCCAGCCGGACGGCACCATCGTCCCGTTCGACACCTACAACCTGTTCTACCGCGACGACCGCCGCAGGCAGCTCGAGGCGCTGCGCGCGCGTGTCGATACAGCGCCCATCCCGCCCGCGCCGTGAGCGGCCGCGACGACTGGCGACCGCGGCGCAACCACCGGCCGCGCCACGCACCGCCACCGCTGCCCGGCGGCGCATCCGGACCGACGCCGCGCCCGCCGTGGATCCAGGTGCTGGCCACGTTGGCGATCGTCGGCGCCTGCCTCGTCGCGATCGGCGCGGCGCTGACGCTCTTGCTGGTCGCCGCCTGCTTCGGCATGCTCGGTGCGCACTGATCCCGCCCGCGTTTCGCACGCCTTCCCACGAGTCGACAATGCCCATGACGCCCGACCACGATGATGTCGCCACGTCTCCTGCACCGACGCCGGCGCCGACGGGAGACGCTGCCGGCCGGCCGCCGCTGCCGGGCTGGCTGAAGGTGATCATCGGCATCCTCGCCCTGATCGGCGGGATCACCGTGCTGCTGATGGCGGCCTGCTTCGGGATGATCGCGATGCAGTGAGCGCGAAGGCGCTCGATGCGGCAAGCCCCGGCCGGATTCACGCCCGCGGACGTCAGTCCAGCAGGTCCCGCACCCGGTAGCTGCCGGCGGGACGCCCGGCCAGCCGCGTCGCTGCGTGCAGCGCGCCGCGGGCGAAGATCTCGCGATTGGTGGCGCGATGCACGAGCTCGATCCGCTCGCCGGCGGTGGCGAACTGCACCGTGTGCTCGCCGACGATGTCGCCGGCGCGCAGGCTAGCGTAGCGCGGGTCCGCGCCGCCGCGCTGGGCCGCAGCGCCGAGCGTGAGCGCCGTGCCCGACGGCGCGTCGAGCTTGCGGGTGTGGTGCTGCTCGATGATGTCGCAGTCCCAGCCGTCCAGCACGCTCGCGGCGCGCTCGACCAGGTCTTCCAGCACCGCCACGCCGAGGCTGAAATTCGACGCCCACACCGCCGGGATGCGGCGCGACGCGGCCTGCAGCGCCGCCCGTTGCGACGACGCGAGCCCGGTGGTGCCGGACACGAGCGCGGCGCCGCGCGCATCGCACAGCGCGACGATGGCGTCGAAGGCGGTAGGCAGGCTGAAGTCGATCGCGACGTCGAACGGCGGCACCGCGTCGAGCGCATCGGCCGGATGGAACGGCTGGCCGAGCAGCGCGGCATCGGCGATGGGCGGCGCGACGGCGGCGACCACGCGCAGGTCGTCGCGTTCGGCGGCGAGCCGCAGCAGGGTCTGGCCCATGCGACCGCTGGCACCATGGATCAGGAGACGGAGGGATTCAGACATCGCGCCAGCGTACGCGCCGCGCAGGGCCGACTCAATCATTCGATCACCGGCGTTCGCGCCGGCGGCTCAGCGCGCTGCGCTCGCCGGCGCGATGCACTCCAGCACGCGGCCGGTGCCGGCGGCGTCGATCTCGGCCGCGGCCGCCTTGACCGCCGCGGCGGCGACTTCCGGTCCGAAGCCGATGCGGAAATGCACCTCCCCCGACGGGGTGCGCGAGGAGTGGATCGACGACAGGCTGATGCCGTGGCGCTCGAACACGTCGAGCAGCGCGCGCAGCGAGCCGGGGCGATCCTCCGGCAGGTGCACGCTCAGCGACGGCCGGTCGACGAGATCGGCCAGCAGGTAGCCGACGCGCTCGAACGCGTAGTTGCCGTCCGCCAGCATCGGCACGCCGAGGGCGTCGCGGTTGGCGTCGAGGAAACGCGCGCGGAAGGCCGCCCGCGCCTCGCCGTCGCCGCGGGCGACGAGATCGCGCAACCCCCCCAGTTCGCCGAGCAGGCGATCCAGCATCTCCGGCACGTGCGGGTTGCAGAACTGGATGTCCTCGTAGATCTGCGGATTCAGCGACAGGATGCGGGTCATCATCGCCACGTCCAGTTCGAACGACGCCGTGCGCAGCGGCAGCAGGTCCGCCGGCGCGCCGAGCACCGCCGCGTAATCGCGCAGCACACCGGCCTCGGCCAGGTGCGTGGCGTGGACCATCGCCTGGACCAGCGCCATCGCGCGGTCGTGGCGCTCGGGCGTAACCCGCACGCACTCGGCCTGCAGGGCATCGAGCAGCGCATCGACCCAAGGCCGCCAGGCGTCCAGCCGCGCCTCGCAGACGGCGAGCATGCGGCCTTTCAGCGTCGGCGACTTCGGCGGCGCGGTCATCGGATGCAGGCCGACCACTTCGGCCCGCGACCGCAGCATCGCCGCCACCGGCACCTGCTTGATCGAGGTGACGTCCAGCCACAGCCGGCCCTCTTCGCGACCGGCGGAACGTGCGGTCCACTCCGCGATCACCGCCTCGGTGACGCGGATGGGCGCCGCGAACAGCAGCACGTCGGCGTCGGCGAGCAGGCCTTCGACGGCGTCGCTCGCCGGATCGGACGGATTGTGCCCGAGCACCGCCAGCCCCATGCGTTCGACGAAGAACCGGCGCAGCCAGCGGCCGTAGGCGCCGGCGCTGCCGACGATGCCGATGACCGGAGAGGTGACCATGCCGTCGTTCCGAACGCGGGGGGCCTGCATTCTGACGCCTGCCGGTCAGCGCGGGAACCGGCCCGGGAATGCCGGGCCGGCTCCGTTCGGACACATCGCTGCGCCGTGTCCTCAGGGCGTGGCGTTGATCGCCTTCAGTGCGTTCAACCGCCCCCAGCCGATCGGGTACTGCACCGGGCCCATGAAGTAGTCGGTGCCGGTCTTGACGATGTTCTCGCAGGCCGCCGGCAGGCAGTCGGCGCTGGGCCTGGACATCATCATCGCGATCACGCCAGCCACGTGCGGCGTCGACATCGACGTGCCGCTCAGGTAGGCATACGCCGCGGCGCCCGGCACGGTGGTCCCGGCGTTCCACGTCGACGCGATGCTGTAGCCCGGCGCCGCCAGGTCCACGCCGTTGCCGTAGTTCGAGAAGCTTTCCTTCTGGCCGTAGAAGCTGCCGAGGTGGTTGAACGTGGCGACGACGATGACGTTGTTGCAGCTCGCCGGCGTGTAGCCCGCCACGTCGGCGTTGTCGTTGCCGGCGGCCACCACGACGACCGTGCCGCGCGAGACCGCGCCGTCGATGGCCGACTGCATGGTCGCGCCGCAGGCACCGGCGCCGCCGAGGCTCAGGTTGATCACGTTTGCCCTGTTCGCACCCACGGCAGGCACGCCGGCGACCGTGCCGCCCGATGCCCACGTCACCGCGTCGGCGATGTCCGCGAGCGTGCCGCCGCAGCGGCCCAGCACGCGCACCGGCAGGATCCTCGCGCCGAAGGCCATGCCGGCGACACCGACGCCGTTGTTGGTGACCGCTGCAGCGGTGCCGGCGACGTGGGTGCCGTGCCAGCTGGAGTTCGACGCCGGCGACCCGCCGTAGCAGAACCCGGCGGTGACCCAATCGCCCGGATC
This sequence comes from Lysobacteraceae bacterium, assembly GCA_051952955.1. Taxonomy (GTDB): domain Bacteria; phylum Pseudomonadota; class Gammaproteobacteria; order Xanthomonadales; family Xanthomonadaceae; genus Lysobacter_I. The sequence continues at coordinate 18,275 of JBQCJG010000131.1, forward strand.
GGAAGGATCGGCGTCGCGGCCGCCGCCGTCGTTGGCGATCGCGGCGTTGCTGATGAAGTCGTCGCCGCCGGCCAGCACGTTCGCGGCCAGGTCCGGATGGCTGGTGATGCCGGTGTCGATCACCGCGATGGTCTTGCCCTGGCCGAGGTAGCCGGTGTCCCAGGCCTGGGTGGCGTAGGTGTTCTCGCCGCTGCTGGCGAAGTTGGTCTGCAGCGAGAAGTAGGTGTCGTTGGGGGTGAGGTCGGCGTGCAGGCGGAGGTTGGGCTCGACGTAGGCGACATCGGGGTCGAGCGCGAGCCGGCGCATGAGGCGCTCGGCATCGGCGCGGCCGAGACGGCGATCGAACGTCACCAGTTCGCCGCCGCCGGACAGCGTGCGGGTACGGCGCAGGCCCGGCGCGGCGGTGCGGCCAAAGGTGGCGGTGGAGGCGGCATCCAGCGCACGCTGACGCGAGGCGGGATCGGCCTTGAGAAAGCCCGCGCTGCGGTACCCGACGATGAAGCCGTCGGCGGGGTCGTAGCGGCTGGCGGGGTCGAGGTCGACGCGGCCGGCGGCGAAGGCCGGGGCGGCGAGCAGCGCGGCGGCCGTAGCGGACGCGAGCGCGAGGCGGCGCAGGGAACGGGTGTGCAGGGAACGGCGATGCAACGACATGGGAACCTCCTTGGTCCCGGGCGACGTCCTGTCCGCCGGCGAGCCGGCCTGTCGCCCGTGCGGCGGGCGATCGCGCGCCTCGGGGCGCGCGCGGCGGCACACCATGTGCCGTCCGCGGCGAGCCTCCGCCCGCCGTCGCGGCATGTCAACGCATTCCGTCGGATCGCGCGCTCGCCGTGCCGCGAGCGCGATGGCGATCACGCGCAGGACGCGCCCGACGCCGGCCGACCGGCGCCGGACAAGCCTGCGGTCAGGACGTCATCCGCTCCCAGAAGCTCTTCACGCCGTCGATGAAGGTGCTGGAGCGCGGTGAGTGGCGGCGCGCGCCTTCGCCGCTGAAGGTGGCCTCGAACTGCTGCAGCAGGTCGCGCTGCTGGGGGGTGAGGTTGACCGGCGTCTCGACCACCACGCGGCAGTACAGGTCGCCGGTGCCGCGGCTGCGTACGGACTTCACGCCCTTCTCGCGCAGGCGGAACACGCGGCCGGTCTGGGTCTCGGCCGGCACGCGGATCTCGGCCTCGCCGCCCAGGGTCGGCACGCGGATGACGTCGCCCAGCGCCGCCTGCGAGAAGCGGATCGGCACCTCGCAGTGCAGGTCGTCGCCGTCGCGCTGGAAGATGGCGTGCTCGCGGACGCGGATCTCGACGTACAGGTCGCCCGACGGCGCGCCGGCCGGGCCGGCCTCGCCCTCGCCCGCCAGGCGTATGCGGTCGCCGTTGTCCACGCCCGCCGGGATCTTCACCGACAGGACCTTTTCCTCCTCCACGCGGCCCGCGCCGTGGCAGGCCTTGCAGGGATTGCTGAGCTTCTGGCCGCGGCCGCCGCAGGTCGGGCACGGCTGCTGCATCGAGAAGATGCCGCGCTGGAAACGCACCTGGCCGCGTCCCTGGCAGGTGCCGCAGGTCTCGATCTTGCCGTCTTCGGAGCCGCTGCCGTTGCAGGGCTTGCAGGCGGCCATGGTCGGCACTTCGATGCGCTTGTCGAGGCCGGCGACGGCTTCTTCCAGGTCGAGTTCGACGATCACGCCGACGTCGGCGCCGCGGCGCGGACCGCGGGCGCCGCCGGCCCCGCCACCGAAGATGTTGCCGAAGATGTCGCCGAAGATGTCGTTGATGTCGGCGTAGCCGGCCTGCCCGCCCCCGCCGCCGCCCATGCCGTGCTCGAACGCGGCGTGGCCGTGGGCGTCGTAGGCCCGGCGCTTGCTGGCGTCGGACAGCACCTCGTAGGCTTCCTTGGCCTCCTTGAACGCGGCTTCGGCGCCGGCATCGTCCGGATTGCGGTCCGGATGGTGCTTCATCGCGAGGCGGCGGTAGGCCTTCTTCAGTTCCTCGTCGCTGGCGGTCTTCGCCACCCCGAGGACTTCGGAGTAGTCGCGTTTGCTCATGCGTTACCTGTGAACGGTCGGGGAGCGTCCGGCGGACGGTCCCGGGAAAACTTCGGCGGAAAACTTCAGCTCGGAAACTTCAGTCGGCCAGCCGGCGTTCGATCCGGCGGTCCGGCACGAACCACAGCACGGCGACGGCGGCGACCAGTGCCCCGGACACCAGCGGGCTCAGGAACGCGGCGGGGATCGCCAGTGCATACATGGCCAGCGAGGCCTTGCCTTTCAAGTCGTCGCCGAGCGCCTGGGCCAGCTCCGAGCGCTCGCCGCCGTTGGCCCGGATGAGTGCCGCCTGCATCGGCAGCCACGATGCGGCGCACATGAACAGGTCGAAGGCGTAGACCGCGGTCGGGATCGGCGCGAAGTGGTTCTCGCCCATCCAGCCGGTGGTGAAGGGGATCAGCGACATCCAGAACAGCAGGTGCAGGTTGGCCCACAGCACCCGCCCGTCGACCTTGTGCGCGGCGTGCAGGAAGTGGTGGTGGTTGCTCCAGTAGATCCCGACGTTGACGAAACTCAGCACGTAGCTGAGGAACACCGGCCAAAGCGCCGCGAGATGGTGCCAGTCGGTCCCGTGCGGGACCTTCATCTCCAGCACCATGATGGTGAGGATGATCGCGATCACGCCATCGCTGAACGCTTCGAGCCTGCCCTTCCCCATCCCGCCCCCGGCGCCGTCGAACGGCGGTGGTCACTGCGACGCGAAACCCGCGCGGCCCGGACGCGGATCGATCCGCACAGGCCCGTCGCGGGCGCCCATGGCCGGCGACGATAGCATCCGCCGGACGCGAACCGGCCCCGGGGTCGCCCCCGGGGCCGGTCGTCGTCGCTTACTTGTCGTCCTTCACCTCGGTGAACTCGGCGTCGACGACGTCGTCGTTGCGCGACGCCGAGGGACCCGGACCCGCCTCGCCCGCGGCCTGCTGGCCGGCGCCGGCGGCCGCCTGCAGCGACTGCGCGGCTTCCTCCAGGGCGCGGCTCTTGGCCTCGATCTGGCCCTTGTCGTCGCCCTTCATCGCGGTCTCCAGCTCGGCGATGGCGCCCTCGGCGCGGCCGATGGCATCGCCCGGGACCTTGTCGCCGTGGTCCTTGATCGCGCTGCGGACGGCGTGGATCAGGCCGTCGGCGTGGTTGCGGGCCTGCACCAGCTCGTGGAACTTCTTGTCCTCCTCGCGGTGCGCTTCCGCATCCTGCACCATCCGCTGGATCTCGTCGTCCGACAGGCCCGAGCCGGCCTTGATCTCGACCTTCTGCTCCTTGCCGGTCTTCTTGTCCTTCGCCGACACGTGCAGGATGCCGTTGGCGTCGATGTCGAACGACACCTCGATCTGCGGCGTGCCGCGCGGGGCGGCGTCGATGCCGGACAGGTCGAAGCGCGCCAGCGACTTGTTGAAGCGGGCCTGCTCGCGTTCGCCCTGCAGCACGTGCACGGTCACGGCCGACTGGTTGTCGTCGGCGGTGGAGAACGTCTGCGAGGCCTTGGTCGGGATGGTCGTGTTCTTCTCGATGATCTTGGTCATCACGCCACCCAGGGTCTCGATGCCGAGGCTCAGCGGGGTGACGTCGAGCAGCAGCACGTCCTTCACGTCGCCGGCCAGCACGCCGCCCTGGATCGCGGCGCCGATGGCGACGGCCTCGTCCGGGTTGACGTCCTTGCGCGGCTCCTTGCCGAAGAACTCGGCGACCGCCGCCTGCACCTTCGGCATGCGGGTCTGGCCACCGACCAGGATCACTTCGCTGATCTCGCTGGCGCGCAGGCCGGCGTCGTTCAGCGCGATGCGGCAGGGCTCGATCGACTTGCGGATCAGGTCGTCGACCAGCGCTTCGAGCTTGGCGCGCGTCAGCTTGATGTTGAGGTGCTTCGGACCCGAGGCGTCGGCGGTCACGTACGGCAGGTTGACCTCGGTCTGCTGCGACGACGACAGCTCGATCTTCGCGCGCTCGGCGGCGTCCTTCAGGCGCTGCAGGGCCAGCGGATCCTTGCGCAGGTCGATGCCCTGCTCCTTCTGGAACTCCTCGACCAGGAAATCGATGATGCGCTTGTCGAAGTCCTCGCCGCCGAGGAACGTGTCGCCGTTGGTGGCCAGCACCTCGAACTGCTTCTCGCCGTCGACGTTCGCGATCTCGATGATCGACACGTCGAAGGTGCCGCCGCCGAGGTCGTACACCACGATCTTGCGGTCCTTGCCGTCGCCCTTGTCGAGGCCGTAGGCCAGCGCGGCCGCGGTCGGCTCGTTGATGATGCGCTTGACGTCGAGGCCGGCGATGCGGCCGGCGTCCTTGGTCGCCTGGCGCTGGCTGTCGTTGAAGTACGCGGGCACGGTGATGACGGCCTCGGTGACCTTCTCGCCCAGGTAGTCCTCGGCGGTCTTCTTCATCTTCTCCAGCACGCGCGCGGAGATTTCCGGCGGCGCCATCTTCTTGCCGTCGCTGGTGCCGACCCACGCGTCGCCGTTGGAGTGCTCGATGATCGCGTACGGCACCAGGTCGAGGTCCTTCTTGACCTCGGCGTCGCCGAACTTGCGGCCGATCAGGCGCTTCACGGCGTAGAAGGTGTTCTTCGGATTGGTGACCGCCTGGCGCTTGGCACTGGCGCCGGCCAGCACTTCGCCGTCCTTGGTGTAGGCGATGATCGACGGCGTGGTGCGGTCGCCCTCGCTGTTCTCGATGACCTTGGCCTTGCCGCCTTCCATGATCGCGACGCACGAGTTGGTCGTGCCCAGATCGATGCCGATGATCTTGCCCATGATGTGATTCCTCGAAGATGGGAGGCGGCCGCGCCGCCGATGTGCCGTTATGTGGGATGGCCGCGCCGGGGTTTCAAGCGCCGGGCGCCGTGGATCTCGGCAGGCGCGGCGGCCGTTCATCGGCGCCGCGCCTGCGCGGGTCGCGTCAGTCCTGCTTCGCGACCATGACCAGCGCCGGCCGCAGCAGGCGCTCGTTGAGCAGGTAACCCTTCTGGCAGGTCTGGGCGACCGCGCCGGGCGGGACGCCGGGGACGTCGACCAGACTCATCGCCTGATGGTGCTCGGGGTTGAAGCCATCGCCGGCGGCGGGGGCGACGGGCACCAGCCCGTTGGCCTGCGCGATGCGCTCGAGCTGGCGCAGGGTCAGCTCCATGCCGGCACGGACGGGATCGCCTTCGGGCGCGGCGGCAAGGCCGGCTTCCAGGCTGTCGAACAGCGGCAGCAGGTCGCCGAGCAGGCGCTCGTTCGCGAACTTGCGGGCGTTCTCGACCTCGCGCGCCATGCGCTTGCGCTGGTTCTCCAGATCGGCGCGCTCGCGCAGCATCTCGGCGCGCAACTGCTCCATTTCGGCGTGCAGCCCTTCGATGATCGCGTCCGGGGTCGCGTGCTCACCGGCGGGGTGCGCCGTCGAAGCGTCCTGTGGCATCGGGTCCTGTGGCGTCGGGGTCTGGGTCATCTCGGTTCCGGGGCTGGGGGCGGGCAATCCGCCGACGGCCGAGGGATGGGGCCGCCCCTCCCGGAATCAAGGCCTACATTCAGGAATGCCTGCGGCGTGCGGCGGCGTCAGCGCTCGCCTTCGGATCCCAGTGCCTGCGTGAGCGCATTGGCCGCGGCCTGCACCACCGGGATGACGCGGTCGTAGGCCATGCGGGTGGGCCCGATCGCCCCGAGCACGCCCAGCGTGCGCCCGCCGACGCCGTAGGGCGCGGTGACAAGCGACACGCCGTCCAGCGGCGCCATGCCGGTTTCCTCGCCGATGAAGATCCGCACGCCCGGCGCGCGCAGGGTGCGCTCCAGCAGCTGCAGGATCTCGCGCTTGCTGGCGAAAGCCTCGAACAGTTCGCGCAGGCGGTCGAGGTCGGACAGGTCTTGCACCCCGATCAGCCGGGTCTGCCCGGCCACGAGCATGTCCTCGGCGTCGCTGGCCAGGGCCTGGTCGGCCAGCTCCAGCGCCTGCGCCATCAGCGCCTCCATCTCGTGCCGGGCGTTGCGCAGCTCGGCCATCAGCAGCGTGCGCGCTTCGGCGAGCGGCCGGCCGGCGTAGTGCTGGTTGAGGTAGTTGGCGATGCGCTCCAACTCGCCGGGATCGTAGGCGCGGCGGGTCTGGAGGATGCGGTTCTGCACGTCGTTGTCGGCGAACACCAGGATCGCGAGCACGCGCTGGGCGTCCAGCGGCACGAAGTCGACGTGCTTGAACGCGAACTGCTCGCGCTTGGGCACGCTGACCACGCCGACGAAATGGGTCATCGCCGACACCAGTTCGGAGGCGCTGCCCAGCAGCCGCTGGGTGCCGCTGCCGGGCGCCAGCTCGCCGCGCAGGCGGGCCAGTTCCGGTTCGCCCAGCGGGTCGATCTGCAGCAGACTGTCGACGAACACCCGGTAGCCCTGCGCGGTCGGCACCCGTCCTGCCGACGTATGCGGCGCAGCCAGCAGGCCGACGTCCTCCAGCTCGGCCAGGATGTTGCGGATCGTCGCCGCGCTGACGTCCAAGCCGGCGTGCCGGGCCAGCGTCTGCGAGCCCACCGGTTCGCCGTCGCGGATGTAGCGCGCGATCAGCGTGCGCAGCAGCAGCCGCGCGCGGGGATCGAGGCTGCCCGGGTCGAAGCCGGGGTCGGCGGGTCGGTTCATGCCCGACGGTATAGGCGCAGCCGCCGGCCCGCGCAAGGGGCGGGCCGGCACCGGGAAGTATCCGGAGATGAGACGGCATGAGGCACAATGCGCGCCCATGCTGACCCATCTCGCCCTTCGTGATTTCGCCGTCGTCGCAGCCGCCGAACTCGAATTCGGCCCGGGCATGACCGTCATTTCCGGCGAAACCGGCGCCGGCAAGTCGCTGCTGGTCGACGCCCTCGGTTTCCTGTCCGGCCTGCGCGCCGACAGCGGCGTGGTCCGCCACGGCGCCGAACGCGCCGAACTGAGCGCCGAGTTCGACCTCGCCGACCATCCCGAAGCCACCGCCTGGCTGCGCGAGCAGGAACTCGACGACGCCGGCACCTGCCAGCTGCGCCGCACCCTGCGCTCCGACGGCGGCTCCCGCGCCTGGATCAACGGCCGCCCGGCCACCCTCACCCAGCTCGGCGAACTGGCCGGGCTGCTGGTCGAGATCCACGGCCAGCACGAACACCAGGCGCTGCTGTCGCGGGGCCGCCAGCTCGCCCTGCTCGACGCCTTCGGCCGCCACGGCCCGGCGCTGGCGGCGGTAGCCGCCGCGGCGGCGGACTGGTCGAACCTGCTGCGCGAGCGCGACGCCCTGTCGAAGGCCGGCGACGTCTCCGACCGGATCGCGCTGCTCGAACACCAGCACGCCGAACTCGCCCGCGAGACGCGGGAACCGGCGTCGATCGCCGACCTGCTCGCCCAGCACCGCCGCCACGCGAACGCCGCCGGGTTGATCGACACCTGCGAGCGCGCGCTGGCCCGGCTGGAAGGCGACGACGCGCCGTCGCTGCTGCAGACCGTGCAGTCGCTGCGCGGCGACCTCGCCCGCGCCCGCGACGACGAGCCGCGGCTGGCCGAGGTCGAAGGCATGCTGGATGCCGCCGCGATCCAGATCGACGAGGCCACGCGCCTGCTGCAGCGGATCCGCGACGACCTCGACCTCGACCCCGACGGCTTCGCCGCGCTGGAGGACCGGCTCGCCCGGCTGCACGCGCTGGGGCGCAAGCACCGCGTGCCGGCGGAGGCGCTGTTCGACCTGCGCGAGCGGCTGGCCGAGGACCTCGACGGCCTGCGCAACGCCGGCACCCGTCTCGTTGCGCTGGACGACGAGATCGCCGCCGCCGCCGCACGCTGGCGCGCCGCCGCCGCCGACCTCACCGCAGCCCGGCGCACGGCCGCCGACACGCTGTCCACTGCCGTGTCCACGCTCATTGCCGACCTCGGCATGGGCGGCGGCCGATTCGACGTGGCGCTGGAACCGGTCGACACCGGCCGCCCGGATCCCCGCCCGGATCCCCAAGGCGCCGAACGCGCCGAATTCCTGGTCTCGGCCAACCTCGGCCAGCCGCCGCGCCCGCTGCGCAAGGTCGCCTCCGGCGGCGAACTGTCGCGGGTATCGCTGGCGATCGAGGTCGCGGCGCTGGGCCACGACGCCGTGCCGACGATGGTCTTCGACGAGGTCGACACCGGCATCGGCGGCGCCGTCGCCGAGATCGTCGGCCAGAAGCTGCGCGCGCTGGGCGCCCGCCGGCAGGTGCTGTGCGTGACCCACCAGCCGCAGGTCGCGGCCCAGGGCCACGCCCACTACCGCGTCAGCAAGGCCGACGCCGGCGGCATGACGCAGAGCGCGGTGCAGAAGCTCGATGCCAAGGCCCGCCAGGAAGAACTGGCGCGGATGCTGGGCGGCGTCGAAGTCACCAGGGAAGCGCGCGCCGCGGCGAAGCGGCTGCTGGAAAACGCAGGGTAGGTCGGGCCCTGGTCCGACATCGCGAGCGTCCGGGTCGCGTCGAACGATGACCGAAGCGGCTTCGGTCAGGCGAGTTGCAGAAGGGAATCCTTCAATGGCGGGCAGGGCCCGCCCTACTTCTTCTTGCGGACGTACAGCACCAGGGCGTGGGCCTGGATCTCGTAACCGTGCTCTGCGGCGATGCGCTGCTGGATCGCCTCGATCTCGGCGCTCTCGAATTCGATGACCTTGCCGGTGTCGACGTCGACCATGTGGTCGTGGTGGTCGCCGCGGTCGAGTTCGTAGACGGCGTGGCCGCCCTCGAAGTTGTGCTTGAGCACGAGGCCGGCGGTCTCGAACTGGGTCAGCACGCGGTAGACCGTCGCCAGGCCGATCTCGTCGCCGTCTTCCACCAGCCGCCGGTAGATGTCTTCGGCGGCCATGTGCCGCGGCTGGGCCTGCTCCAGCATCTCGAGGATTCGCATGCGGGGATGGGTGACCTTGAGGCCGAGCTTGCGGAGATCTGTGGTTTCCATCGCTGTTTCCCGGGGGAGGAAGTCTGCGGAGACGGCGGCATCCAATCCGCGATGAACGGGGGGTGCGGCTCCGACTGCCGGCGGTGCCGGGGCGCAGTGTATCATCGACGTCCGCGACACCCCTCCGCTGCCGGCCGTCCCATGCCCATTCCGCACCGCTTTCCGCTCCGCCTGCCCCTGCTGATGCTGACCGTCGCGCTCGCGACCACGGGCTGCGGCATCTTCTACAAGCAGCCGATCTACCAGGGCAACCTCATCGAAAAGCGTGCGGTCGACCAGCTCCAGGTCGGCATGAGCAAGCAGGACGTGCAGACGCTGCTGGGGACGCCGTCGGTGCAGGACCCGTTCAATGCGAACCGCTGGGACTACACCTCGACCCAGCGCGTCGATCGCCGCGGCACCACGCAGATCAAGAATTTCACCGTGTATTTCGAGAACGACGCCGTCGTCCGCTGGGACGGCGACTACTTCCCGGAACAGGACGACCAGCTCGCGCTCAACGCGAACCGCCAGTTCGGCCCGAACCTCGCCAAGGACGACAAGAAGAAGCGCCGCCGCCGCTGAGCCGGCGCGTCACTTCCCGGCGACGGCGCGACGGCGCCGCGCCTCCTTCGGATCGATCCGCAGCGGCCGCAGCAGTTCGACGCGGTCGCCATCGACCAGCATGCGCTCCCGCGCCACCGCTTCTCCGAACACCGCCACGCCCGCAGGCGCTTCGCCGTCGAACGCCGCTGCGGCGAGCGCCTGCGCCACGGTCGCACCGACCGGCAAGGCCAGCACCCGGCACTCGTGATGCCGAGGCCAGGCGCGAATCACCTCGACCCGGATCGTCGCACTGCCCTCGCCGGCCATCAGGTCTCCTCGCGGTCGGCCACCCGCACGAAGTCGTCGACCATGCGATCGGCGAGGCTCTGGAACCCCAGCACGAACGCCGGCCCCAGCAGCCGGCTGTTCGGCTCGAAATCGAGGGTCAGGCTGACCTTGCAGGCGGATTCGTCCAGCGCGTGGAACTGCCAGCGCCCCGAGAGCTTCCGGAACGGCCCGTCGCGCAGCAGCATGTCGATGTGGTGCGGCGGCGTCAGCGTGTTCTCGGTCGTGAACCAGGTGCTGATGCCGCCCAGGCCGAGGTCCAGCTTGGCGACGACGCGGGCCTCGTCGGCCTCCAGCACCTCGGCGGCCTCGCACCAGTCGAAGCGGCGCGGGTAGGCGGCGACATCGTTCACCAGCGCGAACATCTTCGCGGCGGAGTGTTCGACCAGGGCGGAGCGTTGGATGACCGGCATGGAGGGAGGCGTCCCGGATGACTCGCGGGATCGCCCCGCATGGGGGACAATGCCGCGGATGAGCAAGCAGAAAGCGCAACAGGATAAGGCAAAGGCCTCCGGGAAGTCCGACAAGGCCGCACCGCCGATCAAGACCATCGCCCTCAACAAGCGGGCGAAGCACGAATACCACCTCGAACACCGCTTCGAGGCCGGCATGTCGCTGCAGGGCTGGGAGCTGAAGTCGATCCGCGCCGGCCGCGCCAACATCGGCGACGCCTACGCCATGATCAACGACGGCGAACTGTTCCTGTACGGCTCGCAGTTCACCCCGCTGATCCAGGCCTCGACCCACGTCATCGCCAACGACCGCCGCACCCGCAAGCTGCTGATGCACCGGCGCGAGATCGACCAGCTCGTCGGCCGCATCCAGCGCGACGGCTACACCCTCGTCCCGACCGCGCTGTACTGGAAGGGCAACAAGGTCAAGCTGGAAATCGCGCTGGCGAAGGGCAAGCAGGCGCACGACAAGCGCGACGCCGCCCGCGACCGCGACTGGGCCCGCGAAAAGCAGCGCGCGATGCGGGCGCGCAACAAGGACGCGTGATCGATTCGATGCGGCGGGGGGAATCGAACCCGCGACCGCCTCCACTGTCATCCCGAACGGACGTGAGGGATCTGCCTTTCCCGAAGCCCGCGATCATGCCCACAACCCGCAGATCCCTCCTCGGGCTGCGCCTGCGTTCGGGATGACAGGGTCTCGTCGCGACGCTTGATCCCGCCCTACCCCGCCTCCATACTGCCCGCGTCGATCGAAAGAACGACTCCATCGAAACGAATTCCCGGTCACGGGGGTGCATTGGCTTCGACGGGGGTTGCGAAATCGCACGGCGCATGCCGAGGGGGCAGCTTTCCTCGTTAATCCAGCGGCAAACAATCAGACGCCAACGACGACGTCTACGCTCTGGCCGCTTAAGGCCTAGCCCCGAACCCACTTGTGCCCGTGCTCGTGGATGTAGGGTCATTATCACGGGATCGGTCCTGGCGGCGACCCGTCAACCGGGACTCAGATCAAGCGGGTATGTCCTGCGGTGTGCTTCGCACGCCGTGTTGCCGCAGGGCGAGATCAAACGGTGAGCTAAGCATGTAGTGCCGGGCATGGAGTGCCTTCGGACGGGGGTTCAATTCCCCCCACCTCCACCAAACGGAAAGCCCCGGGCGCAGGCCCGGGGCTTTTTCGTTGCGCACGACGTCGGCTGCCTGCGGACGTCGTCTGCCATCGCTCATTGCCCGCGGCGGTAGGCCGGATCCGCCAGCAGTTCGCGCGTGGGTTGCTGCATCGGCAGGTGGCGCACTGCAGCGCTGTGGCTCGCGGTGAAACCGCTGCCGCGTTCCGGCACGTACTCGGCCGAGACCCGGCCGTCGCTCACCAGGCGCAGGGGCGCCTGCCACTGGGCACGGCCCGCGGCATCCAGCCGCACCGGCTCGCCGACCGGCTTGCCGTCGACGAGGAACCTCACGCCACCGCGCGGCACGCCGCGCCGCGCGACGCGCGGCGTCACCTGCGCCACGAACACGGCGATGTCATCGGGTTTCCCCGAGAACGTTTCCAGCAGGCCGGTCATGGTCGCAGCGCGACGCAGCCGGTCGCCGGTCATCGCCCCGCGCGCGAACACCGTGTCGCCGGTGGCGGTCACGTCGAACAGGCAGTCCTTGCGCGCACGCGGCTCGGCCACGGGCGCGCAGGCCTTGCGTGCACGTGCCGCGAACAGCCGGTTCGGCGGGGGAATCCGCTCGACCGGGAACGGGTCGACCCGGAAATCGCGCGGCGATCCGCCTTCGCGATAGTCGAACAGCGACGTCTCGCGGGTGACGCGCCACGCATCGGCGAAGCCGGGCCGCGTCCACGCATCGCGATCGAGCATGCCCATCAGGCCTTCGGTCGCCGGCGTTTGGTAGACGTGCACGTCGATGTACCACTGCTTCTGCGCGGCCCACCAGTTCGAGGTCGCGATCAGCGTGCTGCCGTCGGGGAAATCCACGGTCAGCACGTTGCCCGGCGTGCGCTGCACACGGCCGCCGCCGGAGAGGTCGAGGCCGCCCGCCGGCACCGCCACCACGCCGCCGTCGACGCGGACGTCCAGTCCTGCGGGATTCGGCACGCCGTCCAGCCGCGGCTGCCAGGTCACACGATGCTTGCCGACACGCGCCGCCAGCGCCGTGTTGACGCTGACCCACGGCGCCGACGGCACCGGCGTCTGCCGCGTCTGGAGTTCCAGTCCGCCGGGCTCGCGCAGCGCGACGAATTCGCCGCCGACCTGGAAATCGTAGTGCACGCCGTCGACGGTGGTGATGTGCGGGTCGCCGTCGTTGAGGCCGTCGTTGAGCGAACCGTAATGCAGCAGTTCGTTCGGCGAGCCCGTCCCGCGGTTGCCGACGCCGCCCCAGCCGGGCGTGCCGGGCGAGACGTTGTCCGCGGCGTGGATGGCGGTCAGCACCATCGCCGGCGTCGCCACCGGATGCGTCTGCAGATACCGCGCCGCGACGCCCGCCACGTGCGGCGACGCCATCGACGTGCCCGACATCGTCGCGGTCGCGGTGTCGCTGGCGATGCCGGCCGACAGGATGTCCACGCCCGGCGCGAACAGATCGACGCAGGTGCCGAAGTCGGAGAAGCCCGCGCGGGCATCGGTCGCGGGCTCGGTCGCGCCTACGGTGATCGCGGCCGGCCCGCGGGGCCGCGACCAGTTGGCGGCGGTGTGGGGGGAGTTGGCCCCCGCCCCCGCGGGCGGGGCGCCGC